>DJGX01000047.1 GCA_002432865.1 Cloacimonetes bacterium UBA5835 | reverse complement strand
TCATAGCGATAGAGCATAAGCCCCTCGAAACAAATTTACATAAAGAGATTAGTTCCGTTAGGAACGATACATACTAACGACGGGTTTTAACCCGGCGAAAAGAAGAACAAATAATTTAGTCCCAGCGGGACGACAGATTTGAGTTCTAGAAACAAGGATTTAAAGATTTTAGGATTTAGAGGATTATATTTTATAACTGACAATTAGTCGACTTTAAGTCAAAATCGGCCTTTTCTATGAGATTAATAGTGACCTTTTTCAAAGATAGGAAAAAAGAATGAAATTATGTGGAAAATCACAAACAAAACCGATTTTAACTCAAAGGCCGACACAATCATAGCGATAGAGCATAAGCCCTCGAAACAAATTTACATAAAGAGATTAGTTCCGTTAGGAACGATACATGCTAACGACGGGTTTTAACCCGGCGAAAAAAGAGAACGGATAAAAAAGTCCCAGCGGGACGACAGATTTGAGCGACGGGTTTTAAGCCGGCGAAACCATAGACATTCTTAGTTCTTCATCTATCATCTAGTTATTCTCTCTCCCTTTATCCTCTCTCCTAATTCACCCAACCTTTACTCATCCTTAATGACGAGTGGAGGAGGAGTTGAAGATGGGAGGAGGAGGAGATGTATATAGGCAAGCAATAAGAAAATAGTAAAATAAGAAAATGCTTGACTTAGTTTTGAAGAAATAATATAAAGGAAAATGAGAATATTAGGTTTCGGTTCCTTTCCAAAAGGAGATGGACGATGAAAAACTTCAAAATGCTAATTTGTTCATTTCTGCTTGTCTGCGGAGGGAGCTTGTGTGGCTCCATTACCCGCTATTATACTTTTGACTATTCTACTGCTGAATACAATCCTATAAACGGAAGTCAACTTACTTTTCCAGATATGAACAATTATATCAGTTCTGGCATAGAAATCGGTTTTCCTTTTCCCTATTGCGGAGAGATGTATGAATATGTTAAAATTTCTACTAATGGTTTTATCAATCCAGGTGCCACTTGGAATGATGACAGCCCTAATAATCAGTTAGAATATGGCATTTATCCTATAATCGCTCCCCTTTGGGATGATCTTAGTTTGGGGGAAGGCAATTTACAATATGCAACAATTGGCTCTGCTCCCAACCGTGAATTTTGGGTTCAATACTCTCATGCTCGCTGGCCCTATAATCAATTTAACTGTTATGTAAACTTTCAAGTAGTGCTTTCCGAAAATGGTAAAATTGAATTCCATTATGGGAACACGAATGGAGCTCCTGTAAATGGTTCTGCGTCCATCGGAATTAATATGCCTAATGCTGGAGCGGGCAATTTTTTTAGTATCACTCCTGGAAATCCTCCTTTGGTTTCTACTACGCAAGAAAATTATAGTATCAACGAAATTATTCCTTCAGGAACAGTTTACACTTTCAATCCATTACCTCCTGTGCTTTATGATCTTTCGCTTGAGATAGAATTAGATTTAATTTATATGAATGGGATATATCACAATTGGCAAGAAAGTTTTGTTCTTCCGGTAACAGTAAAAAATGAAGGAACCGAAACAGTTGATAGCTATGATGTGGTTCTTTTTTGCCAGCAAATGGAGCTTTGTCGTTTAAATGGTATTTCTCTGGCACCTGCAGAAAGCCAATTATATGAATTAGTAGCAACTATTGATTCCAGTGGATGGCAATATTTAACAGCGGTAGCAGAACTTCCCGAAGATGAATATCCGGAGGATAATATTGACGGTTATACCTGTATTATCCGCCCTAATCCTGCTACAGGCATCATTGTAGGTGCGGGAAATGAACTTCAAAGAATACCCATAGATGTTTACTGGAAATATTCACTTTACGAAGCAATTTACTATGCTGACGAAATTGGTGATAGCGGAACTATTTATGGCATTAGTTTTTATATGAATTCCACTTTTTGTCACTTTCTGACAGTAAAGGTTTGGATAGGGGAAACCAATTTAACAAATTTAAGCGAGGGCTGGATTGCTGCAGGAGAATTGACGCCAGTATATTATTCCGATATTAACATACCTGCGGATAGCATTGAAATGTATCTGCCATTTTCAGTCCCTTATCAGTATCATCAGGGCAATTTGTGCGTAATGGTATATCATACTCATACTTATCTACTTACCTGTACGGATCCTTTTTTGGCTCAAACGGTTCCAGAAATGAGAGCTCTAAAACGCTGGACTGATGCCTACGATCCTGATCCTTATAATCCTCCCATTTACAATGACTTATATGGTAAGATTCCAAAAACGGCTTTTTATTTAATTTCAGCTAACGATATTGATGATGAATATCTGCCCATTGCTAAATTACTCTCCTGCTATCCTAATCCCTTTTCAGAAACTGTAACCCTAAGCTTAAATTTGGCTAAAAGAGAACAGATCTGCTTAGAAATATTCAATTGCAAAGGGCAAAAAGTTACAACCCTATATAACGGCAATATAGAAAAAGGCGAAACTAAAATATCTTGGAATGGTTTAGACAGCAATAACAGGAAAGTTGCCAATGGCTTGTATATTGGTCAGCTGAGAACAAAAGAGCGGTGCGAAAAGGTAAAATTGATAGTGTTGAAATAGAACCTCAAGCTAACTTATAACCAGTTTTAGGCAAAGATAATTAACAGACTTCTGATTTCCAATTTAGCGAAAAGTGCAATTGTCGCTTGACAAAAAAAACATAATATATAAAATAGAGATATGAATAAGGAGTTGGCTATGGATATTAAGGACATCTTTTCCCAAATTCGCTCTATGGTAAATAACGCTATGGGCGGTGGTTTATCTTTTGGGCAACCTTCTAAATTGGGAGATCTTTATGTGATTCCGGTTGCCAGAGTTATTTATGGTATGGGTGGTGGAGGCGACCAACCCTCTTCTGAACAAGAAACTGAAAAAGAAGAGAAAACCGAAACCGATAAAGCAGAAAATAAGACAAAGGTGAAAGTTGCGTTCAGTGGTGGAGGAGGCGTAGGAACTTTTAGTAAGCCAGTAGGTCTATTTTCAATTAAAGAAGATAGAATTAAATTCCATCCTGTAATTGATCTTATGGAATTAGTGGCTTTAGGAAGTTTTATGACTATATTTATGATAATAATGAAGAAGTTGAGGTTTATAAAGTAAGAAATGTTCATAACTGATGAAAAGTTAAAGCAGATGCCCTACGAAAATCTGCCTGTGGATTTTGATGTCTCTTCTTGGGAACAAGTTCAAGCATTCTTAGAAGAACTTGTGCAACATGATGTTAGCACTATTGATAATTTGGAAACTATGTTATTAAAATATTCTGACCTGCTGAAATGTATGGCAGATGAACTATCCTGGCGTTATATAAAAATGACTGTAAATGCCGATGACGAAACTAAAGAACAAGCATATAACGATTATTTTGCCAATATTTATGCTCCCGCAGAGGCATATCAATTTAAAATTAAAAAGCGTTTTTATGAAAGCCCTGTCCGCACAGAATTGGACTCCAAAAAATACAGTTTGCTGAATCAAATATTTAGTAATGATATAAAGCTTTTCCGCGAGGAAAATATCCCCTTGATGATTCAGGAATCGGAATTGGCAAATAAATATGCCGGGATTGTCAGCAAAATGAGTGCTATTTTTGAAGGCGAAGAAAAGACCCCGGCACAACTTTCCGTTTATCTGAAAGATCCTGATAGAAACAAACGGGAAAACGCATGGCGCCTGAGAATGAATATGTTTGCTGAAAAACAGGAAGAACTGAATAAGCTCTATTCTGATCTGATTGCTTTGCGTCATCAAATTGCTGTAAATGCTGATTTTAGCAATTATCGTGATTTCAAGCATCAGGAGATGGGGCGGTTTTCATATACTCCAGAGGAACTTTTTGCTTTTCATAAGTCAGTGGAGAAAGTGGTGATGCCTTTTATTGCGGAACAAAGCAAAAAAAGAAAAGAGGCATTAAAACTTGATACATTAAGACCTTGGGATACTGCTGTGGACTTGGATGGGCGCATTTTAAAACCCTTTGAAACAACGGAAGAATTTATCAATAAGTCGCTGAAAGTGCTCTATCAAGTAAATCCTGAATATGCAATGCAATTGGAAAAGATGAAAAATACGGGTCTACTGGATTTGGAAAACCGTAAAGGCAAAGCTCCCGGGGGCTATAACAGCTCGATTAACAATCTGGCAAGTTCTTTCATTTTTATGAACTATGTGAAAATTCATAATGATATTGTTACTTTACTGCACGAATCGGGACATGCAATGCATAGTGCTGCCATGGCAAATATCAAAATTGCTCAGTATTTGGAAACTCCTTCGGAAGTGGCAGAATTGGCTTCAATGACGATGGAACTTTTAACAATGGATTATTGGGACGAATTTTACTCCAATCCGGAAGATCTAAAAAAAGCAAAACGCGATCAATTGGAAGGGACATTAAGCTTTCTTCCTTGGTGTATGACTGTGGACGCTTTGCAACATTGGGTTTATTTACATCCAGAACATAGCGTTAAGGAAAGATATGATGCCTTTGTTGATATTAATAAACGCTTTTCCGCGGGAGTAGATTGGACGGGTCTGGAAAATTATCGTAAAATTCTGTGGACGCAACAGCTCCACATTTTTGAAGTGCCTTTCTATTATATAGAATATGGAATGGCACAATTGGGAGCGCTTTCTATCTATATGAATTATCGCCAGGATAAGCAAAAAGCACTACAGCAATATCAAGATTTTCTGAATCTCGGATATACAAAATCCGTAAAGGATATCTATAAAACTGCAGGGATTTCTTTTGACTTTTCTGAAGATAGAATTTATACTCTGGTGAATTTTGTAAGAGAAGAACTGGAAAAATTGGAGGATTAAAATGCTCTCTATCTTCAGCCCGAGCAACTATGCTCCTTTTAATATTGCCTGCGAAGAATATATCCTAAGGGATTTTTCTGAGGATGTATTTCTGCTCTATATTAACGATTCCAGCATCATTGTAGGAAAACATCAAAATACTTTGGCGGAAATTAATTATGAATGGGTCCTTAAACATAATATTCCAGTAGTGCGTCGGTTAACCGGTGGCGGAACTGTATTTCATGATTCTGGTAACCTGAATTATTCATTTATGGTGAAAGAAAATGGAGATATGAATCGTAGTTTTGAACGCTATACTAAACCAATTTTAGCTATATTACATGATTTGGGTGTTCCTGCTATTTTGGAAGGCAGAAATGACCTTACTATTAATGGCTGTAAGTTTTCCGGTAACGCGAAAACTGTTGCCTTTGGAAAAACCTTGCAACATGGCACCATCCTTTTCAGTTCAAATATTACCAATCTTAGCGCTGCTCTAAATCCTAGAGAAGAAAAATTTAACGATAAAGCGGTAAAATCTGTGCAGGCACGAGTTACCAATGTTTCTGATCATCTTCCCTATCCGCTTTCTTTGCAAGATTTTGTAACTTTAATTAGAGCTAAAGTGAAAATTATGTATCCTGAAATTCAGGATTACTTTCTATCCTTGAAAGATAAAGAAGAAATCCAAGCCCTGATGAATAGTAAATACGATACTTGGCAATGGAATTTCGGAAAATCTCCTCGCTATAATTTATCCCATTCTATTAAGACTCAAGCTGGTGTGATTGAATTTTTCCTTTATGTGAATAAGGGAATTATAGAAGAAGTGAGTATTTACGGTGATTTCTTTACCAACCGCGAAATCAGCGAACTGGAAAACGCTCTCCGCGGAATTGAACATAAACCTGATACTGTGACAAAAGTGCTACAACAAATGGACTATCAAAGCTACTTCGGCGAAGTAAATCTGGATGAGTTGCTTAGCGCTATGTTCTAATTTTTTCTCACGCAGATTTCGCAGATTACGCAGATTTGAGTTTTAGAAACAAGGGTTTGAGGATTTAGAGGATTTTGATGTGTAGACGGAGGACGCCGTTCCTCCGCTTTTTTTATCTCTCACAGATTTCGCAGATTACGCAGATTTGAGTTTTAGAAACAAGGATTTAAGGATTTTAGGATTAAGAGGATTTGTTTATAAGCCACCGAAAACACTGAAGATATTTCGCACAGATTTGAGTTTCAGAAACAAGGGTTTGAGGATTTTAGGATTTTGATGTGTAGACGGAGGACGCCGTTCCTCCGCAAAAAATAATAACTGAAAGAATGCAGAGCTTCAGCGAGCTCTGACTACACAAAATGCGGAGCTCCTGCTACACAATAACTTATGACTTTTATTATCTATCTATTATACGATGTTCGTCTTGGGTCTAACTTTTCCACTTTTTCCCCTTATCTTTAACCTTCTCTACTTCCATTCCACAAAGAGGATTCACTGAACCTGTAATTCTACCTTCTTCATCCTGAGTAACTGAAAAGCGATTTTATATCTTCTTTTGTCATAGCCTTTATCATATTCTGTCCGCCCTCAATAACGGTATCAAAGAGTTCGCGTTTACTTTCCTGTAGCTGTAATATTTTTTCTTCTACGGTGCCTTTGGTGATTAAACGAAAAACCTGAACTTTTTGGGTTTGGCCAATTCTATGAGTTCTATCAATTGCTTGATTTTCCACCATAGGATTCCACCAGGGATCATACAAAATAACTGTATCGGCAGCGGTTAGATTTAGGCCGGTACCTCCTGCTTTCAAAGAAATAAGAAAGAGTTTGATATCAGGATTAGTTTCAAAGCGTTTAATTGGGGTAACTCTATCTTTCGTTTGACCATCCAAATAACTATAGGATAAGGAATGGGCATCAAAAACCTTGCGAATAATAGATAGCATTTGTACAAACTGACTGAAAACCAAGACCTTATGTCCTGCATTTGTCGCTTCGGTTACCAATTCCAAAAGTTGTTCCAATTTGGAAGATGCTTCCAGTTCTGCTAATATGTCACTATTGGCAAGATGGGGGTGATTGCAAACTTGGCGAAGCTTTGTAAGTGCTGCTAAGATATGAATATAGCTTTGCATTTCTTGGCCTTCGGGCAGAAGTTTTTTATGCACCATATCCAAGATTTGCAGGTATAGTTTTTCTTGTAGAGTATTTAGTTTACACCAAGATATTTGTTCCTGTTTATCGGGAAGTTCCAATAAAACTTCTTTTTTCACTCTACGCAGTAAGAAAGGAGCAACCATTTTTTGTAAAGAAAGCCGGGCTTTTATTTCTCCTTCTGCAGGAAGATAATTCTGCTTAAATTTATTCAGGGTACCTAAATAACCTGGATTCAGAAAATCAAAGATAGACCAAAGCTCGGTTAGATTATTTTCGATAGGGGTTCCTGTTAGAGCCAAGCGGTGTTTGCTGTTCAGTTTTTTAATAGCAGAAGTGCGTTGTGCGGAAACATTTTTGATGTTCTGTGCCTCATCCAGAACAATCCATTCAAACTCCATATTCTTCAGATAAGCAATATCTCCCAAAACCATAGAATAACTCATAATAAAGAGTCGAACATTAGGATTGGAGAGAATTTCAATGCGGGTTTCTTTGTTACCATCCACAATGGCATAAGGGATATTAGTATGGAATTTATCGATTTCAGCAGCCCAGTTGTAAAGTAATGTTTTGGGACAAATAACCAGGGAAACCTTTCCGGCAGTTGTAGATAAAATAGCCGAGAGGGCTTGAATGGTTTTTCCTAAACCCATTTCATCGGCAAGAATACCATTTAAGTGATAATGTGCCAACATCTTAATCCAGGCAACACCTGCTTTTTGATAACCACGCAATACTGTCTGTAAATATAAGGGTAAGGATTCAAAAGTTTTTAAATGTCTATTTAGTAAGGCATCATAAAGTCCTTCCAGCCATTCATCTCCCAACATTCGAAAAGCGGGATTTTCTTCGCGCAGTCTTAAATAATATGGCAGATTCATCAATCTAGAACGATATACTTTATCCGCTTTCTGTTCACTGTGAGAAATGAGTTCTTCCACTTCATAAAAAACCTGGGGATTGCTGATAAACACAATTCTGCCTTCTGCAGTATGCAAAAATTCCTCTTTACTGCGGAAAAATCGTTTCAACTCTTCGTGCGTGAAATTTAAATCTCGATAGCGATAACGCACTTCATAAGTAAACCAATCAATATCTTCATCTGTACGGGCAATAATTTCCACCTGCAGAGGGATTTTAGAAATGAAGTAATTTTGCAGTTCAGGATCAATTTGAATATCCCAATCTTCGTCACTAAGATTAAAAATAGCAGTTCGTAGCTGTTCAATTCTTTCTTCACCACTAAAAACGAGTTCAGCATATTCTTCCAGACGGTTTAATTCCGGTTCAGGAAGTTTTTCAAGCAATTCCTGTGTTTTTTCATAAAGTTCAGGTGAAAGATGAAACCAAGCATTGCCTTCACCTGCAGGAGAAACATATTTGGAATGAATTAGAGGTTTTTGAAAACGCAACACGGAAAGAGGGATTTCTCGTTCGCCGGAAAAAGCTAAAGAACCTCCAACCAGAACTTTATCGCCCAATTTTTTGATATGTAATCGCTTTAGAGGTGTCTCATCAACAATTTCTGGAAGAACTATACTATCCTCAAAATCAAGGTATATATTCTGCTCGTGAAGTTCGCGATGAACAATACAACGATAATAAACTAAATCCCGAGTACTAAGTATTTCTCCGCTGCTAAAAATATTATCGACCACTTCTTTGCGAAAAGGTAGATAAATTTTATAAATCCGATTACGAAAAAATAGCCAGCTAGGATTTCCGGTAAACCATACTGAAAGTTCATCTACAACTACTGCTCTCAAAGAATAGTTATTAGTTCCAGCAGGTTCAATCCTTAAAGCAAGCGGATAGGTCTGTTCCTGAAAAATAAGCTCCTCTCCGGTTTCTTTAACGATAAAACGAGTGCGACATTTTTGCATTATTAAAAGTGCTGCAGCAAAATCTTTTTTATATATAGACCAAAATTTGCTTTTACGACTATAGGCCGCTCGGTTTTTGTTTAAAAAGCTAAAAAGATTCAGTTCTTCATCCCAAAAGGCACTTAAATTGGAAAGATAATATTCAACTTGCCTTTCAGAAATATCTGTTATCTCTTCTTGAGCATATAATTTGCCAATTAAAACTGGGTCCAAGGGACTAAGTTCATTATGGTAAAACCGGATTTTATCCGTTTCGGGATTGTAAATTCCTTCCACATAGAGTTTTGCATTGCGAGCAAGATTTAGCCATAATTCATCTCCTGCTAAGGCATTACCATCACAGGTCTCAACTGTGTCTTCTTCAAAAATACGCGTGCTTAAATAAAGATAAGCATAGCGTAAAACAGATAGATAATGACGACAGGATTCATCAGTATTACACTGAGAACAATTATGAGAAATTATCAGCTCGGTTTCCGGATTGAAAACAATATCTACATATTCAGTAAAATATTCTCTTTTCTGGGGAACCGGAAAAAAGCGAATTTGATAGTTTCCCTCTTCATTACGGGTTTTCCAAAACCATAAATCATCTTTTTCCAGAACAATAACTGCCTGATTGAAATACCAGCTGGTAGATTTGTTGTGATAGTCCTTTGCAAAAAGACGAGCCATCGATTTATTCAGTCCTTTTAATATTAATTAATTCATATAGGATAATATAGTCAATTCTGTCAAATGAAAAAAACGATAAAAACCATATTCTGCTGCTATAATGTCGGAAGATCGATGTCCTCATCGCTCTTTTTGCAGCCAAGTTATGAAGCTTCCCATTCATTTTAGATTACTTTATAGATATTTGGGTAGAGTATGCATAGATATCAACTTACAGGTTTTACATAAATTTGATTTGACAAAAAAAAGCTCTATGAGAAAAAGGCAAAATAGCTATAAATACTATAGGATTATAGTTGCCATCAACAAAGCACTGTATCCACTAAAAAAATAATGCACTAGAAGGAGAACACAATGTAAATTTATACTCTATCCCTATTAACAAGGGTAGTAAAAGCAATTTGTTTTTTATTTTCGATTAATTATTATATACACAGTGAGGAAATCTAATGCAATCTACAAAAGATGCGATCCAGGGCTTACTGGAAAAAGAGAAGAAAATACTCCAAATGGGTGGTGATAAAGCTGTTGCAAAACAAAAGCAAGGGGGAAAACTAACTGCCCGTGAACGTATAGACCTCCTATTTGATGAAGGCACTTTTCGGGAATTGGATATGTTCGTCTCGCACCGTTGCGATAATTTCGGAATGGAAAAAATAGAAATCCCTTCCGACGGAGTTATAACTGGTCATGGTTTAGTAGATGGTCGTCCGGTTTTTGCCTTCAGTCAGGATTTTACTTCTCGTGGGGGTTCCTTGGGAGAAATGCATGCTGCCAAAATTTGTAAAGTTATGGATATGGCTTTAAAAAGTGGAGTCCCCTTAGTTGGTATTCAAGATTCAGGTGGAGCCCGTATTCAAGAAGGAGTTGATGCTCTAAAAGGTTATGGAGATATCTTTTTCCGTAATTCGCGTGCCAGTGGTGTAATTCCTCAAATAACAGCAATTATGGGACCCTGTGCAGGTGGAGCTGTTTATTCTCCTGCAATGACGGACTTTGTGTTTATGGTGAAGAATACCAGCTTTATGTTTATTACCGGTCCTGATGTAATTCGTACCGTAACTGGCGAAGATACCAATCAGGAAGATTTGGGGGGTGCAATGGCTCATAATAGCAAAAGTGGAAATGCCCATTTTGCATGTGAAAGTGATGCCGATGCCATTGAACAGATAAAAGTGCTGCTGTCCTATTTGCCTTCTAATAATATGGAAGAACCACCCCGGATAAAAACAAATGATGATCCCGGGCGTTTGTGTCCAGAGCTGGATTCCATTATTCCTGATGATCCTAAAATGAGTTATGATATGCGGGATGTGATTCATAGCGTGGTTGATGATGGAATCTTTTTTGAGCCCCACTATTATTATGCCCAAAATGTGATTATTGGTTTTAGTCATTTAAATGGAAGGACAATTGGCATCATAGCCAGTCAGCCAGCTTTCTTAGCCGGTTGTTTGGATATTGATGCTTCCGATAAAGCAACGCGTTTTGTGCGTTTTTGTGATGCTTTCAATATTCCGCTAATCACTTTTGTGGATGTGCCAGGTTACCTTCCGGGAACGCATCAAGAATGGAATGGCATTATTCGTCACGGAGCCAAACTTTTATGGTGTTATTCCGAAGCTACGGTTCCCAAATTGACAGTGGTTACCAGAAAGGACTATGGGGGAAGCTATATAGCTATGAGTAGCAGACATTTAGGGGCAGATATGGTTTTTGCTTGGCCCACTGCTGAAATTGCTGTTATGGGTGCTCAAGGTGCAGCAAATATTATTTTCCGGAAAGAAATCGCTTCTGCTGAAGATCAAGAAGCCAAAAGGCAGGAAATGATAAAGATTTATGAAGAGCAGTTCAATAATCCTTATGTTGCTGCTTCGCGTGGTTATGTGGATGCTGTTATCGTACCTTCAGAAACTCGGAAACGCTTAATAGATGCTTTGGAAATACTTTGCACTAAGAGTGAAAGTTTGCCTCCTAAAAAACATGGCAACATTCCTCTCTAACCAAAACAAGGAAACAAGATTATGAAAGATAAAAAAGAAATTGCTGCCATTGGAGCTGTTTTAGCTCTTCTTCAAAGTGAAGAGACATATGAACAATACAAGGAACCGGTAAGGGGAATTCCCAGCCAGCCTTATACTGCCTATGGCAGACAGTTAACTATGCAATACCGTGATTTAACTCAACGAAGAGTAATTAAAAGAAGCAGATAAAAGGAGATATAAATGGATAAACATAGTTGCGTAAGTAAAACTACTATGCATTATGAACCAGACCGCCCGAAAGCTGCAAATCCTGTTAAAGTTCAGGATTTAACTTTCAGGGATGGACATCAGTCACTTTTCGCTACTCGGGGCAGAACTGAAGATATGCTAAATGTAGCAGAATTGATGGATCAGGTTGGTTTTTACTCTATGGAAGTCTGGGGTGGGGCAACCTTTGATACGATGCATCGTTATTTGGGAGAAGATCCTTGGGATCGCATTAGGATTCTGAAAAAGCATATAACCAAAACTCCCTTTTCTATGTTGCTTAGAGGTCAAAATCTGGTTGGATACCAAAATTATGCAGATGATGTAGTGGAAGCATTTGTTCAGCGCAGTTGTGATAATGGCATAGATATTTTCCGGGTGTTTGATGCTTTAAACGATTTTCGCAATTTCCAGACAGCCGTTAAAATTATTAAAAAGAATAAAAAGCTCTTTGAAGGCGCCATTTGCTTTTCCTTAACCGAACAGCGGATGGGCGGAGATATTTATAACATAGATTATTATGTTAAAAAAGCTAAGCAACTAGAAGAAATGGGTGCTGATACAATTTGCATTAAAGATATGGCTGGCATAGTTGCACCTTACGATGCTTATGATCTTATAAAAGCACTGAAAGAAAATGTGAAAGTTCCAGTGCATTTGCATACTCACTTTACATCCGGAATGGGAGATTTGGCTTTGCTAAAGGCAATTGAAGCAGGGGTGGATATTATTGATACTTGTGTAGGACCCTATGCTTATCGAACTTCGCATCCAGCCATTGAGCCATTGGTGATAACCCTTTTGGGAACGAATCGCGATACCGGTTTTGATATTAAGTTGCTGAACAAAATCGGTAAAGAAATGGAGAAAGATATTCCCAAGTATATGGAATTTGCAGATACTACCAAGTTCTCTATTATCGATACCGATGTGATTATTCATCAAACTCCGGGAGGAATGCTTTCCAATTTAGTAAATCAGCTAAGAGAAATGGATGCTTTAGATAAATTGGAAGATGTGTTTAAAGAAATTCCTAAAGTGCGAAAAGACCTAGGCCAGATTCCTTTAGTTACTCCCACCAGCCAAATTGTTGGTATCCAGGCAGTTAACAATGCTCTGTTTGACACTTATGAAGGTGAATATGCACGCATAACGGAACAAGTGAAAGACCTTTGCTATGGTTTATATGGAAAAACTACTTTGCCGATTAATCCGGAAGTGCAAAAGAAAGCATTGAAAGGTTATCCCAAAGGTGAAACTCCCATTACTTGCCGTCCGGGAGATGTAATTCCCCCCGCAATGGAAAAAGTTCATAAAGAATGTGAAGGCTTGGCTAAGAACATAGACGATGAACTGATTGTTGCCCTCTATAATATCACCGGCAAGAGATTTTTACGAATAAAATATGGCTTGGAGCCAATGCCGGAAGAAATGAAACCCAAAACTCTGGAAGATATAAAAAAGGAAGAAGAATTGATTAATAAAGCTAAAGCTGGAAAACTGATAGAAAAAACCGAACCCAAAGAAAAACCGCAAGATCTGCGTCAATTTGATGTTTATGTGGATGATACTTATTACTTAGTAGAAATATCTGAAAAGGGGGGAGCTCCTAAAATTATTAGTTCGCGTCCTGCAATTCATAATTCAGACCCGGTTGCTAAACCAGTTAATAATCCTGCTCCCCAAGTAAGAGCTTCAAATCCTGCGCCGGAACCTAAATCAGCTCCTGTGACATCTATAGAAGGTGGCACAAAAATAACTTCACCAATGCCAGGGATGTTTGTGCGCTATGAAAAAAAGATTGGCGATCCCATTAAACAGGGAGAAACAGTTTTAGTTTTGGAAGCAATGAAAATGTATAATAATATTCCCTCTCCGGTTGATGGAGTGCTGGTTGATGCACCATTTTCTGGAGGAGCGAATGTTGCCAAAGGGGATGTGTTAGCTGTTGTGAAGTAAAAAGTGGAAAGGTGAGAAAGTGAAACAAAGGGATAAATTGTGTTGCAGTCCTGTTATATGTTGACAGGGGATAAATGCCTCTTAAAACAAATATAGGTAAAGGCAGATGAAATGTATAATTACAAAGATATGCAGGTTTGGCAAGTGAGTATGCAACTTTGTGTAGATATTCATAAGCGAACACAAGAATTTCCCCAGTTTGAGCAATATGAACTGGCTGCTCATCTTAGAAAAACAGCCCTATCCATAGCTTCCAACATATCTGAAGGAGCAGGCAGAAAGTCCACTATGGATTTTATCCGATTCTTAAATATAGCCAATGGTTCCTTATCCGAATTTGAAACTCAACTGGAGGCTGCCTTTATGCTTGGCTACTTACCTGAATTTAATGAATATCGTAAAAGGATAGCCCATTTAAGCAGTTTAATATCTGGTTTAGTTCGTTCTTTAAACCAAAAAATTAGGTCAATGGATAAAAATGAGACCCTCAACTCCTATGCTAAAAATTGTCCCATCCTTTACTATGTCCAACCTGGATTCCACCCTTTCACTCTTTCACCCATACACTTGTAGTTAGGAGGTAAAATGCAAGTAAAAAGTCAAATAATGGACAAAGACCAAATGGAGCGTTCCCTACAAAGAATGGCTCACGAAATTATTGAACAGAACCGCGGACTGGAAAAAATTCGCTTGGTGGGTATTCGTTCCAGAGGAGTTCCTTTGGCTGAAAGACTTTCCAGTTACTTAAAACTTATTACTAATCAGGAAATACCGGTTGGTATTTTGGATATTACTCTTTACCGTGATGATCTTTCAACAATTAGTCATCAACCCATAATAAAAGGTTCTGCCATCGATTTTGATATTGAGGATTCAATAATTGTGTTGGTGGATGATGTACTTTATACAGGAAGAACTGTTCGAGCTGCCATTGATGCTTTGATGGATTTTGGCAGACCGAAACAAATTCAATTGGCTGTATTAATTGATCGCGGTCATCGCGAATTGCCTATTAAAGCGGATTATGTAGGTAAAAATGTCCCTACCTCCAAAGAAGAAATAATTAAAGTAGCTTTAGAAGAAATCGATGGGGAAGATAGTGTCCAAATCGTTTTGGTATAAATATCAGGAACGCTATAATAATACAAAATCGGTTCTCTGTGTAGGCCTGGATTCCGATTTTAACCAGCTTCCTAAATTGCTGAAAAATGCCCAAAACCCAATTTGGGAATTCAATAAAGCCATAATTGAAGCCACTTTGGATTATGCTTGTGCTTATAAACCCAATTTAGCTTTCTATCTGGCAGACGGATTACGCGGTTTGGATGCTTTATACAAAACAGTAGATTTTATTCCGGATAATATTCCAGTTATATTGGATGTAAAAGTTGGTGATATTGGCAACACAATGAATGCCTATCTAACGGCATTTTTTAAGGACCTCGAAGTTGATGCTATAACTCTTAATCCACTTATGGGAAAAGATGTAATACAACCAGTTTTAGAGAAGAACGGTTTTGCCTTTGTTTTATGCTTAACTTCCAATCCGGGAGCATCCGATTTTTTGATAGATGGTATGGCAGAAAAAATAGCTAACTGGCTGCAAAATTATCCCAAAGAAAATTTTGGAGCTGTGGTGGGAGCAACGCAAAGTGCAGACTTGAAAAAGATGCGTAATTTATTACAGGATCGGATATTACTTATTCCTGGAATTGGAGCTCAAGGGGGAGACCTAAAAACTGTTTTACAGCAGGCAATATATAGTGAAGCAACACCTAATATCTTAGTTAATAGCTCGCGGGGAATCATTTTTGCCTCACAGGATCATAATTTTGCCTCTGCTGCCAGAGAGGAAGCAAGAAAAATAGCGGAAAGCGAATATTTATAAGTATCACAGAGAGAATGAATCTCCCTGTTCCTTTGTTAAAATAATCGCTTAAGGGATTTCCTCTCTCTATCTTAAGATATTCGAGTAGATATTGATTTCAACAGCATTATCCCAATTGGATTCCGAATCGTTTTTTAAAACGGATAAAACCAAAGTTGAATCTTCTGGAAATTAAGGAGAACCAATGCCAGGAATAAATTGCCTGATTAATGCCAAGGGGATTACTCCACAGAACCGAAATACTATAGATCTCCATCTGCAAAGGTTTGGAGCTACTTTTCCTCATTTGCAATTAGCGAATTTTATGCCTTGTAGTGAAGTGTTGTTAACTTTTTCTCAGCATCAGGGCTATCAGGTTTATACAGAGAGTTATAAGGGCTGGCAAATATTTCACGAACTACAGGACAATATTCTTATAACGCAAACTGTTACCGATATTTTAGAGCAGGTAGAAAATAATTCTATATCTTTAGCAAATCTAAGAAAGAGCTGGAATATGCTTCTCCACAATACTTACGAAAGTTTCTTTTTGCTTGCCGTGAATCCAGATTTGCATAAAATAATCTTTGCCAATGATGCTTTGGCGCGTCTTCCCATTTATTATACCCAACAAAAGGATTGTTTTATTTTGGGCAGGGATATTTCCTGGGTAAAAGCAATCAGCGATCAGTTAACCTTAAATCCTTTATTTATGGCTTTATATCTTTCAAATGCCTATATTCCCGGACGCGGAACCTTTTATCAGGAAATAGATACTCTGGCAAGTGGAACTTTTGCCATTTATGATTGGTTAACTGACGATTTACAAATGATTTCCCAACCAAATATGAGATTTGTTGAGCCCCTTGCCGGTAGAGCAGAAAAAAAATGGCTAAATGAACTTGTAGAAACATTTATGGATGTATGTGTTTCGTATCGGACAAAACTTCCCAAACTTTTGTCTTTAAGCGGAGGGATGGATTCGCGTTGTGTGGCTGGAGCTCTTCAACAAAAAAGTATAGATTTTGTCCCCATATCTTTTCTGGATTTTCAGAAAGAGGTAAAAGATGATGTTTTTATTGCTTCTCAGATAGCCGAGTTATACCATAAATCTCATAATGTTATACAGCTTTCTCTTTGTGAACCGGAGCATTATGAAAAGTTGTTTTATTTAAAGGCAGGTTTGAACTATCTTCCAGTAGCTATGTTTCTGCAATATTTGGAGAAGATTTTGGCTCAATATCCTCAATCTGCTTTGTTTTTAACTGGAGACGGTGGCGACAAAGTTATGCGTTATCTTTTACCTGATAAAGAGTTAGCCGATGAAAAACAGTGGCTGAATTATTGGTATAGTCAGAATGCCATCATCCCTACTAAAGATTCAGCAGCAATTTTTGGTATTCCGGAGAAAGAGATGGATGAATATCTTTTGAACCATCTATCTACTTATCCGACAGGAAATTATAACTATAAATATGCTTCTGCCATTTTAGCGGAGCGTTCTGCTCGTTGGGCTTTTGAAGGTGAAGATCGTAATCGTTATTTCTTCCGTTCAGAAACACCTTTTTTCGATTTTAGGTTTTACCAATTAGCAATGCAGATACCAATGGAGCAGAAGAAAGATAATGTGCTATATTACAATTTTCTATACGCATTATCGCCTTCCCTGGCAAAATTAAGATATGCGCGTTATCAATGGTCTCCTGCCAAAATGCGAAATATTTTTTACCGCATATTGGTTAACCAAACTCGTAAAATTCGCTTAAAATATAGAAGCCATAAAGAAGCAATCAATCATCAGCAAAGTTTTGCTGAACAGGATTATATAATAAATTGGATTTTGGAGCAGAGCCAAAAATCCATTGTAAAGGAAATTATGCCCGGTGCAAAATCATTTCTCAATTTAGAGTACTTGCAAAATCTATCTCCTAGTCAATTGGGTACATTGTTCACCAGCATTTCTGTGATTACTGGAGGCCCGATATCACCACAAAAGTAAATTAATCTTGTGCAAGTGGTTAATTTGCTTTTTCTTTCTTTTCATTTACATTATATATAGAATTGATATTCTGAACTCATTTTTCTGGAAGAGGAGGAAGATATGAGGAAGATTTTTATTCTTATGCTATTTAGTTGGGCGGTTATATGTTCTGCTTTCCAGGTTGATGTATTTGGTCCTGAGGCAGATGACTTTAATTGTGCCAATTTA
This sequence comes from Cloacimonetes bacterium UBA5835, assembly GCA_002432865.1. Lineage (GTDB taxonomy): Bacteria > Cloacimonadota > Cloacimonadia > Cloacimonadales > Cloacimonadaceae > Cloacimonas. The sequence goes on along the minus strand of DJGX01000047.1, from coordinate 9,242 downwards.
GACCAGGAGCCCGCCAGTTTTGGAATTAGGATAGATGATCAAGACAAACTTTGTCTTTGGGAAAATGGTGAATGGAATAGCTATTCCTATTATGTTAATGGTTTACCTGTTAGAAGTACTTGTATGCTGAATGCAGACACAATGCTGGTTGCTATGGGGGCAATGACATACAGTGATGGAATTTATAACTTTGATATACACACGCATACCTGGCAATTGAATGATTGGTTTCTACTTCCTAATTTCGTAAAGTATAATCCCAATAGTCAATTGTATTATGTGGGCGAGCGTGATGGTTTGTATCGTTCAACGAATGGACATAACTGGTCACGGATTAATTCTCTCGGTTTAAATGAGTGTAGTTCCCTTGCCTGGTATGGTAACAATATTATAACGAATAATGGCCAAATAGTTTACTATACTAATGATAATGGACTTAACTGGCATCAATCATCAATTAGCAATCTGCATAGTTTCAGGTTTGACGACAATGGCATTTTGTATGCTATTATGGATGTAACAAGTGATTCGGATGGACTTTGGCGTTCCAATGATTTTGGCGCAAACTGGGTAAATATTCTTTATACTTCCGGTCTTGTTTGCATAGGGCCTGTTTTCAATAACAATGTAACCCTTGGCTGGAGAGAATGTTATGAGGATAGTTCCTGTGTGGGAATGTTCCACCCCAATGGAACCGTATCTCACTTTAATCATCCTTCTCTCAATAAACCAGTTAAACAGATGGATATTTTTCCCTATATCAATACCCCTTCCTTTTATGTGTTAAATTCCGATGGGTGCTTCTATTTAACTGATTTTCTGGTAGGAATAGAAGATCCCGTAATTCCGCCAATACCCATAGCAAAAATATCTGCTTATCCTAATCCAGCAACGGCTTATGCTAATATTGCCATTTATAAAAATAGCCCTGAACCTGCCGAACTGAATATTTACAACCTGAAAGGTCAATTGGTGAGAAGTATAGAAATATCGGGAGTTACAAAAGAGAGCACGATAAACTGGGATTTACATAATCTTAATTCCACAAAAGTGGCAGCGGGGATTTATCTATTGGTTTTACAGGACAAAGCCGGAAAACCTTTGGCAAGCAATAAACTAGCAGTAGTTAAATAATGGGTTATTTGTCCTTTTTTACCTGAATGAAGATTGCTCCCAGATTATCAGGATTATCTTTAGCTGATAGCTGATAAAAAAGAGCATTTATTTTGTTCTTCAGCGGTGCGTTATCTTCCAATATATGAATAAGTTCTTCCTTGCTAATAGCTTTCAAAAGACCGTCTGTAGTAACCACCAGTTTATCATCCGGTAATAAACAAGGAATAGAAGTAATAAAATCAATATACATATGAGCTTGGAAGGAACCGAAATAATTGTTTATAGGGCTATTAGGAATGCATTCGTCTTCTATATGAGGTTTTGTAATGCGCAGTAGTTCTTTGTTCCGATATAGCCAAATTTCCGAATCACCCACATTTATGGGAATAAAAATCTTGTCCCTGTAAATAAGCCCGCAAAGAGTTGTAGCTGAATCTTCAAAGTCATCCCTCTCGTGATTCATTTTCACCAGTTCCAGATTAGTATTTTGTAAAAAGGAGTCAATTAAATTACACCAATCAAGACCAGACCTCAAACGCAGAAAATCAATCTGCTCCAAAACATATTGAGCAGCATTCTCACTATTAATTAAAGAACCAATTCCATCTGCTACAAAACAAAATAGAGCAGCAATGTTTTCCTGATGCTTTACTCCACAGGATACAATATCCCCATTCACAATAACTCTATCCTGATTCTTTAATGCTCTATTGCCGTAATGACAGAAATAGGATACATCAAATCTCATATAAATTCTCCTAAGCACAATTATAGACAAATGTAAGCGCGATCACCAATGAAGGTAACAATTATTTGCACTATTTTCTTGGCAAGTACTTTTTTCCACAGTTGAAATTTCTTTAATTTTCATCCCAGACGGTAAGTTTATAATAATATAGAGTGCTTTATAATTAACATTATATCCTATAGCTATGTTATGATTCTTAACCTGCACTGCAGTAGAAACTTATCCTATGCAAACTTCTGAATACTAGCTGTAATCATAATTTTGTAAGTGATCCAGTTTTCTACCAATTTGTAACTGTATTAGCTGTGTTAAGTGCATTAGTGAAATTCAGTTTAGTTGCTAAGAGAGGATTGGTTAGCCCATTTTTCCTAAAGTGTAAAACTTTGGGTCGCTATTATGTTATATCCTAATATATTTATCTACCCTAAGGTCTTTGCTACTATAATAGACAGCATATCGGAAGCCAGCTTCGCTTTTCTTTCTTCATTCCAAGCGTCAATCAAGTGTTAATCTAACCTTAATCAAGCGTTAATTGTTAACGCTTGATTAAGGGATGATGAACGCTATATTAACATCCTCAAGCAAGGAAGATAGAAGACAGAAATATGGAGATTTTATTAACAAAGTGATTGTAAAATTGGAAGAATGTTGCCCTGCAAAAGTTATGGCGTGTCTATTGTGAGAGAATATTTATCAGGAAGAACGGCAGGGTGTCGTTCCTCTTACAACCGAGTTATCAAGCTTCCTATAATTTATAGGTAACAGCATAAATTTCTTGTTGTGGTTGACGAGGAGGTCAACCCTCCATTATTTCTACGCCGGGTTAAAAACCCGTCGCTTAAATCTGTCGGCCTTTGAGTTAAAATCGGTTTTGTTTGCGATTTTCCACATAATTTCATTCTGTTTTCCTATCTTTGAAAAAGGTCACTATTAATCTCATAGAAAAGGCCGATTTTGACTTAAAGTCGACTAATTGCCAGTTATAAAATACAATCCTCTAAATCCTTAAATCCTAAAATCCTTGTTTCTAAAATTCAGTCCTAAAATCCTCGTTTCGAGTGCTTTACGCCACCATCGCTATCTTTGTTTCGCCCTGAGGGGCTTTTATTGGCTATATAATTCAATCCCCAGAATCCCAGAAATCTTGTTCATCCCATACCTATTCTTTTTTTAATCTGCGAAATCCGCGAAATCTGCGTGAGACAATTACTGTAGCATTTCTGCAGACGGTTTAGCATTATCGTTTCTTGTCCAGCGATCATCAATTCTGGTCATAATCGGGCTATTTTTTTGGAAATAGTGCACAATAGCATCCCGCAAATTGATTTGGTGATTGGTGATATCTTCTTGAGGGACTTGAATCAGCATTGTGAGTCCGGCATTACCTTGCATAATGAAATCTGTAGTTGCCACAGTATAGATTTTCTTTGGATCCAGCGGTTTGCCACCAATCTCAAAATGAGTAACGCGGTCAAAATTTTCCCGTTTTTTGGAATAGACAACTTTGCCCCCGGAGATGATTAATCCATGTCTGGAGCCCTCTACGCGGGTTTCAATAATCTTGCGTAAAAATTCTCCGGTACAACGAAAAGAAACGATCATATTATCGAAAGGCATAACTTCAAAAATATCGCGATAGGTAACAGGCCCTGCTTTTATATCAGCTCTCACTCCGCCCAAATTTAAGAAGGCAAAATCGGCATTAACTTCGGCGCGCATAGCATCCACAATCGTATTGCCAATTAAGGATTGGGCATCCACATTGATTCTGGAAAGATAAACCCCGGCGTAGCCAACAACTTCATCCATTCCTTTTTCTGCAATGGCAACTTGTTCAGCTATCATTTGTCCCAATTCTTCATCGGGAATAAATTCATCCTCAAAAAGAGTTACCATACTGCCTTCGCGTAGGGCAGGAACTTCATAACCGCTAACAGATTTAGTTTTGGGATCAATTTTAAGAGTTATCCAGCCCAGATTGGAACCGTAAGCATAACCTTGGATGACCATTGTATGGGTGTAAGGATCAATCCAGGGGGTGGGAATTCCTTTATGCATATGCCCACCGATAAAAATATCTATGCCCTCAACTTCTCTGGCTATTTCTTGAGCATCATATCCCCAAACGGCATTTCTTTCACTAAATAAAGGATTCCCCATAGCATCATAACGCGTGAGATAGGTAGGAACGATATCATAAGGAAGTCCGGCATGTCCCAAAACAATAACTATATCCACTTTCTCCTGATTACGGAGGATTTTTACATACTTATCTATGGTTTCCTTTTCGGAAAGGAATTTTACATTTTTGATGTTTTCCGGAAAGCTCATTTTTTCGGTATCGGTAGTAGTAAAACCTAAAATGCCGATTTTGAGCCCTAAGCGTTCTACCACAATATAGGGCTTGGCATAGCTGGGAATTTGATTGGTTCTTTTATCAATCAGGTTGCAGGAAAGAATCGGAAATTTAGCTAATTGTAAGGTCTCTTTCAGTTTCTCTTCTGGAATATCAAATTCGTGATTGCCAATGGTCATTGCATCGTAACCGATAGCATTCATAAATTCCACAACTGCCTTTCCGTTGGTTACAGTTCCTACGGGACGACCCTGAAAAATATCTCCCGCATCCAAAAGTAAGTTATCTCTTCTTTCAATATCTGCCAAAGAACGAATATGCTTAATTAAAGTAGCTGCGGAACCTCCTCCTCCCAGCAGAGGTGGAAAATCTGGATTCATAAAAGTTGCCTCGGAACGGTCTATGCCACCATGTACATCATTGGAAAATATAAGGTCTAAACGCAGATCTTCCGCTTTGGCGATAGGGCAAAATAAAGTTAAGGCAACAAGTATAATTAAAGCTCGTTTCATAGTTATTACCAGGTAAAATTAAGGCCGGCATTAAGGGAGATATTATTCTCACGCACTTTATCAGGATTTTCCCAACCGCGATCTTGTAAAGTAATATGAGAATTTGGCCATAAGGCATAAGTGGAAGCGCCGGTATAGGTTTTATCGTTATAATAGGCATCACCAAACATATCCACTGCTTCATATTCACGCCAAGTATAGCCAAAACCGAGATCAATTTTCAAATTATCCATCAGTTTGATACTGCTGCCACCGGTAATCATAGGGGTAACAATTTTGCTGGCGTGATATAAAGTAACAGGATGGTTATTTTCATCCGTGCCTTCTTCAGTTGTGACATACCAGTTATTAACTGCCTGAAAACCAAGCCGTAAAGGCATAAAATTTACTACCTGATGTTCAACCCCAGCATAAAAATTGACCACATCATCATAGCGTTTATGAATTTCGCTGTAGGCAACATATTCTATATCCATATTGAATTCGGTGCGAATAACATTACGAGGCGTATAAACAAAGCCGAAACGAATTTGAGTGGGAAGTTTGTAATCCTCTTTGATAGCTGTATTGATACTATCTACGGCAGTATTCCGATAGGCATCTCTTTTGTAATAATAGCTACCTTTTTTATCTAAAGTGGTTCCGGCAGTGAAAGTTGCCGCCAAACCAAAACGCTTACTTAAAAGAGCTGAAGCGCCAATTTTAAATTGGTCTCCACTTAATTCATAATCTTCAATCTCAGTTAATTCCGGTAGATGATATGTTCCAACCTGAGTTATCGCCCAATCGGTCCAGCGAATGGATTTTTCGCGTTTTACATCTCCAGCTAAAATACCATATTCAAAACCTAAATTCAGGTCTATCAGATCGCTTAAACCATAAGCGCCAGAAACAACTATGCCAGTTTTATTGAGGGTGCCTTCACTTTCTATTTCGTTAATGGCTATTTTTTCAGGATAAACATCATTATCGGTATTGCGATTGTTCCGAACCTCTTCATAATAATTGGCATCAAAACTGGAAACCGGTTTATAATAGGCACCCAAACCAACGCCCCACTTATTAAAACGATGAGCATAAAAACCAGCTGGTGCATAATTATCAAAAGTATTGATATTGGAGGAATAGACAGAATCGTCAATATAGTTATCAAAAGAATTATACAAGGGTATACTGCGATTATCTTCATTGCGATTCAGATAAGTATTTGCTGAAACTCCTAAGGTCTTTTTCATCAAAGTTAGATTGGCAGGATTATCGGCTATTCCGAAAGCACCCTTGCTATTAAATAAACCAGCTCCTCCCATAGCAAAACTGCGGGCATCAAAAGTGGAATAAGGATTGCCGAAATAGGTATCGGTAATGCTCCAGGCAGAAAGAACTGAAGCAAATATTAAGAGAGTTAAAAGTATGATTGTTTTATGAGATAACATTATTCCTCCACATTAGTAACGGTAGTCAATACTCAAGCGAATTGTATTTTCGCTATGTTCAACTCTTTGAAAATAAACCGGATCATCCAATAGGGTTGGATCATCGGAGAGATTATAATTACGGATATTTATTTCTTTATCCTGATAGGTTTTATTTTTAAACTTCAGGTTCAGATACATATTTGGGGAAATGCGACTGGTGAAGGCAACCCATGCCTTGGAACCTTTTTCACCCATAAAATCAATTTCCAGATCTTCCCAATCCCAATGCGAAATTCCATGCCCAAACCAATATAGGAAAGAACCTTGCATCTTTAATGATTTATTAAAATAGTGAGTATAATTAACTGCTATATAGTCCCCAATCATCAAGGTCTGAGCTGCTGCCATAGAATTTTCGCCTTCCGCGGCTGGATAAGTTAAAGATGTATAAGGGGGATTCCAAACCGTGTTATAACGATATTCAAATTCCAAAAAGTCACGATTGGAGAGGAAAGACCGAACTGCTAATGTATATTCGTTAGTTTTGGAAACACCGCGTTCTGCATCATCGTCATAACGATTAACCTGGTTTTTATAACGCAATCGCAAACCCAGTTGATAGATAGGGCGAAATTCCAGTTCACTTTGAAATCTGGCACTTCTGCGTCCGTCAGTTAATCGTTCCCAGAGGTCTAAATAGCTTCTGCCAATTGTGAAATAGCGATTGAACTTGTAGCGGGTTTCAAAATATACACCGCGTTCAGGTTGTGACTGATTTGAGTTAAGATATAGGTCTGCAATAGTGGGATTGGTTAAAGCATAAACATTTTTCTCTAAAATTGTATCTTCAAAACGCTGATGTTCAGAGAAACTATTACTGTAAGGATTATCGAAATCCACATCAAAATTGCGGAACAAAGTAATGAAATAGAGGTTTTCAAACAGCGTATGCGCAGATACAAGATATGCCTTTGGGTCATCTCCCAATTTGAGATCATCGCCGTCCACGGAAAGTTCTGCATATTCACCCTGGATGGAAGTGTTGCCAATTACGGTTTGACCATCGAAACCAATCACTCTTCTGTAATCTCGTGTGTAGCTATCCGTTTGAGTGCTATAGAGATTACTGATTTCCGCATTCAAATTTTTTACCAACTTAGAATAGTAATAGGAATCCCGTAAAACAGTAGGTAACAAATTATTATAACTAGGAACTACAAAATGGGCATCGTCGTAAATGGATGTATAGGTTGTAAAACCAAGCTTTGTGCCCAAAAATGGATTTACCTGCAAATGCGTTCCCCACAATTTTTCCTGCAAAACATCTTTGCGGGTGGCAAGATTAATATAGTTCATTGCATAAGGGACGCCTGCAGAAATTTCATCATTAAACCATTTCTCTGCTTCCAGCATTGTGTCATCATCATAACGCAAAGTAGGATTAATAAGTGCGAAAACCTTGGTTTTATTACCCTGAACATCAGTTCCATCTTCATAATTATAGATATGCTGTCCGTTATCATTAAGATAATATTGTCTGCCATAATAGCTGGAATTTATATCATGGTCAGTATAGATGTCGTTGCCATATTCGTCGCGTTTAACAGCATAACCATCTTTATCAATATAAGTGAGAGCATCTTTATTGTCAACAGATACAAAAGCTGTAACACCAAACAAGGGAGTAGTATATTCTACAGCACCCCCTCTCAGAGAATTTTCTTGAGTTCTGGAAAGGTCTGGAGTGATGCCCAAAATCCTTTTGCTGAAGCCAAAACCGGTTTTGCGGGCACTATAATAATCCGTATTTTCCATCACTAACCCTTCTCCAAAAGTGGCACGATAATTTCCGGCATAAACCTTCAAACGCGAGTTGTATAAACCAGGCATATCATTATTTTCATAACCGACATACCATTTGGAATCGGCTAAAAAGTCCTCTGCTTTTGTATTGAACAAATCTTCTTGGCCTTTTGCAGAATAATGCATCAAACCCAGCTTATAGTTATTTCCATAGCGCATTCTAAGCTTTAACATAAGATCGGGATCAAGTTCATCCAAGCCAAAATAACCCCAGTAAGAATTGGTTTTTAAGTGCGGAACCACAACATTGGAAACATTGTAGTCATTACGCAAAAAACTCTCATGCAGCATATCATACTGCCCTTCTTCAAAATAGCGAGTATAATATAATAACGACGCATCACACATCAAACGGTTTTTTACCGGCGGTTCATTGTAATATACATAACTGCGCAAGTTCGTATAACCATAATAAGAAAGACCTTGAGTATTGCGTAAATCCCTTGTATCGGCAATAGTATCACCTTGAGCAACTCTTTTCAAAATGGCAACTGCATCAATGCCAGAAACATTGGGCAAGCTCATAAAATCATCCAAATGCATTTTGTTCACATTTTGAGGCGTCATTAAATAATCTTCCCAAACATCTGCCATCCCTTCTGAGGCACCTTCATTACTATCCAAACGTTCCAGCAAATCCCTGATTTCTTCTCTGCGAACGGCTGCTTCATCGGTTTCCACATATATAGAGACTGATACTAAGGGTTTTAGCCGATCGAGCGTTGCTTGATCGATAGAAGGGATTTCTTTTAGCTCATAGATATTATCAAAGACCTTCACAAACTCCCGGTAGTCATAGATATCCTGTGCTTGCTTTTCTGTTATGGGCAATTGCTTTAAATCTGCCAAAGAAGCTGTGTTTAAATCTACCTTGGCAAATAAAAACGCTGCGCCAAACAGAACGAAGAGCATTACTACAAATTTCTTCATCGCTTTTCCTTAAAGTGCTTTATACTTTTTCCTTTATAATATAACCACTAATTGACACTCTGCAAGTATCAATAAATCTGTCCAGTTTTTTCTTTGCAGTTGTTAGCCATTGCGATTTGTATTGTTTTGTTTTAACTCTCAATTTTGAAATCTTGATATTAGTTCAAAGTAAGATCCCCTAACCTGAAATTTTAGGAAAGTGGTTTCTTAAAGGCCTTCGCAAAATTGAAAGTCAAAACAAGCAGGTCTCGTTTGTTTTGACTCTAAACCGATTCTTTTTTCTATTGCAACGAGATTCAGAT
>DJGX01000061.1 GCA_002432865.1 Cloacimonetes bacterium UBA5835 | reverse complement strand
AAAAAAATATGGGAATGCCAACTACTTTCTCATTGACAAAATAACGAGTATCAAATCAATATGCCTAACATTAAAATATATGGTACAATTTGAGCTATAGAAAGATGGAGTAAAAATGAGAATTCTGATTACTGGCGGAGCCGGATTTATTGGCTCGCATTTAGCAGAAAAGCTATTAGAAGAGGGGAACAATGTTTATGTAATAGATAACCTCTCAACAGGGCGCTTGGAAAATATCGAGTCCTTCAAAGATAAGCCCAAATTTCATTTAACTATTGGCAGTGTCTTGAATCGCGAACTGATGGATAAACTCATTAGTAATGTTGATCAAGTATATCATCTAGCCGCTGCGGTAGGTGTAAAATACATTATTGAAAATCCACTCTTATCACTAAAGACCAATATCGGTGGAACAGACAATGTGTTGGAGCTTTGCAATAAATATAAAGCTAAAGCACTTATCGCTTCCACAAGTGAAATATACGGTAAAAGTGAACAGGTTCCTTTTTCTGAAACCGATGATCGTTTGCTGGGTTCAACTCATATCAGTAGATGGGGTTACAGCTGTAGTAAGGCAATAGATGAATTTTTGGCTCTTGCTTTCTATAGAGAAAAAAAATTACCGGTAGTTATTGTCCGTTGTTTTAATACAGTAGGCCCCAGACAAACTGGTCAGTATGGAATGGTTTTACCCAAATTTATAAAAGCAGCTCTTTTAAATCAACCCCTAATCATTTATGGTACAGGAGAACAAACACGATGTTTTGCTGATGTTTCTGATGTTATTCAAGCATTTATAAAGTTGATGAATACACCAGAATGCGCAGGTGAAATATTTAATGTAGGAACCACAGAGTCTATCAGTATATCTGCTCTTGCCCATAAGGTTAAAGATATGTGTCATAGTAAATCTCCTATAGATTACATGAGTTATAATGATGCTTTTGAGGAAGGTTTTGAGGATATGATGCATAGAGAGCCGAATTTATCAAAAATAAAGAAATATATCGACTGGGAGCCAAAACTCAAATTGGACGATATAATAACCAGGATGATAGAATATTATGAGAATTAAGTTCATTCTTATCTTAACTCTTTCATTATCTCTATCTTTACTTGTAGCAACTGAGAATTCTACCATTGAAGGGATTGTTCCTATTAATATAAGTTTAACTGGCTATGTAGAAAATCCGGGGGTTTATCAACTTACTCCTTTAAACCGACTTTCAGACCTTTTAATGATAAGTAAATCTACTGCTGTTGAACAAGCAAAATCGGAGATGGGTATAGTACAGGAAACTGTAAAGCCAGCCCAGCTTTTATCTCCACCTAAACCTGAGAAAGAAACAAAAGATAAAATGGGATACGAGAAAAATCAAGGTTTACGAAGCATTCAAATAATCAGGAACGGTAAAACTGAAACCTATGATTTGCTGAAATTCTATCGTATGGGAGATATAAATAATAACCCTTTTCTAAAAGATGGAGATGTGGTTTATGTTCCAGCCATCAAAAATTTTGTTTCCATCGGCGGAGGTATTAATCTTCCAGGTGAGCTGGAATTTGTAGAAGGCGATAAAATTAGCACAATAATCGAACTTTCCTTAGGTTTCACTTTTGATGCTGATATTTCTAAACTTCAGCTCTATCGTTATAAAGAAAACCGTATTGACTATGATGTTCTAAACTATGATCTTAAAGCCAACCCTTCTTTATTAAACTTACCCTTACAAGCTGATGATCGTATTCTAATATCTTGCGATTCAGAAATTAGGACCCGCCAAAGAATTAAGATATACGGTCAGGTTAAAAATCCCGGTGAATATGTTATTGATACCAATACAACTCTTTACGAAGTTCTCCAGCAAGCAGGTGGTTTAACAAAGCGGGGCAATATAAAAACAATGGTCTATTATAATGAAAATATTAATGTTGATCCTGATCCTTATTTTGAAATGCTGATGCAAAGAAGCTTGAATGAAATGACCCCTTTAGAATATTCATATTTGAGAACCAATCTTCAGCAACTGAAAGGAAAATACAGTATAGACCCCGTTAAAATGATGGACAGTGAAGGAAAGGATTCAAATCCTACTCTTTTCGACGGAGATATTATTTACATCCCAGAAAAAATCAATATGGTTTGGGTTAGTGGACAAGTTAAAAATCCAGGTATGATACCTTGGATGGAAGGTAAGGATTGGAGTTATTATATTCAAGCTGCTGGAGGTTACACGAATAATCGCAAAACAGGCAAAGATCGTATCATTCGTGGTACCAGCGGAAATTGGGTTAAACCTAATAAAAAAGTTGCTATACAACCAGGAGATACTATTTTTATTCCTGCTCAAACTGATCGTTCTTTATGGACTGATGTAAAGGACATTGTAACGCTAACTTCATCAGTTGTGACAATTATTCTTGGAATTCATGCACTTACAGCAAATTAAGAAGGAGATGAAACAATAATGAATGTTCCTATGTTGGATCTTAAAGCACAATATGTACCTGTAATGGGAAGAATTAAAGAAGCACTGGAAGGTGTCTTTGCAGAGCATCAATATATAATGGGGCCACCTGTTAAGGAATTTGAGAATAAAATGGCTGATTACTTAGGGATTAAGAATGCCATTGGTTGTGCTTCTGGAACAGATGCCCTTGTTTTAGCTATTAAAGCATTGGAAATTGGTGAAGGTGATGAAATTATTACTACTCCTTTCACTTTTTTTGCAACTGCTTCTTCCATATCGCGTAATAATGCAACCCCGGTTTTTGTAGATATCGATCCGCTAACTTTTAATCTTGATCCCGATAAAATAGAAGCGGCTATAACCGAAAAAACAAAAGCCATTCTACCAGTTCATTTATTTGGTCAATGTGCCGATATGGATTCTATTATGGCTATTGCCCAAAAATATAATTTAAAAGTTATTGAAGATAACGCTCAGGGTATTGGATGTACTTGGAACGGAAAAATGAGTTGTGCTTTTGGCGATATTGGAACTCTTTCTTTCTTCCCTTCTAAAAATCTTGGTGCGATGGGTGATGCCGGAATGTGTATGACCAATGATGATGATTTAGCTTTTAAATTGCGTCAATTAAGGGTTCATGGAGAAAATCCTAAGTATTATCATAAATGGATTGGTTTAAACAGTCGTTTAGATACCTTGCAGGCAGCTGTTTTGGGTGTAAAATTGGATTTTCTTGAAACCTGGAGCAAGGGTCGCCGAGCTAATGCAGATTTTTACAATTCACACCTCAAGAATATTCCCGGAATAAGGATTCCTCATATAGATTCTCGAGCGGTGAGTATATATAATCAATATACCCTCGTCTGTGAAAAAAGAGATGAGCTGATGGCCTATTTGAAATCCAAAGGCATAGGGTGTGCTGTCTATTATCCTCTTCCTTTGCATTTACAGGAGTGTTTTAGTTCTCTTGGTTATAAAAAAGGAGATATGCCTGTGGCTGAAGAGCTTTCTCTTAAAGTTCTTTCCATCCCTATTTATCCGGAGCTCACAGATGAACAAAAGCAATATGTTTGTGAAACAATAACTAACTTTTATTTTGGTTAAAGGAAAATAAAAATGCATTATATTGTGTGTGTAAAACAAGTTCCCAATACTACAGAAATTAAGATTGACCCCAAGACCAATACTTTGGTCAGAGAAGGTGTAGAAAGTATTTTAAATCCTTTCGACGCATATGCCGTTGAAGAAGCAGTTCGTTTAAAAGAGAAATACGGCGGAACAGTTACAGCCATCAGTATGGGTCCTAACCAATGTGAAACTACACTGCGGGAAACTGTTTCTTTAGGAGTGGATAATATTATTCTTTTGTCAGATCGTCGTTTTGCAGGAGCTGATACACTTGCTACCAGTTTAACTTTGGCTGCTGCTATAAGAAAAATTGGAGATTATACTCTTATTTTAACAGGGCAACAAGCTATTGATGGAGATACTGGACAAGTAGGTCCTGGAATTGCAGCTCATTTAAAAATTCCTCAAACTTGCTATGTTCGCAAAATTGAATCGTTTTCTGAAAATTCAGCAGTTGTAGAACGCTTACTGGAAGATGGTTACGATCGTATTTCGATGCAGCTTCCAGCAGTGATTTCTGTTGTTAAGGAAATCAATGTCCCCCGCTTGCCTTCTTTGCGTGGAAAGAAAAATGCCAAAACTGCTGTTCTTACTGTTTGGAATTGTGATGATCTTGGATTGAACGAAAAAGAAACTGGTTTAAATGGTTCTCCAACACAGGTTATGAGTATTTTTTCTCCCCATCATGAAAAGCAGGTGGAAAAGTTTGAAGGTAACAGTGATGAAGCTGTTGAATTAATAATAGAACATCTTTCAAAACTAACCCACAGATGATTACATATCCAAATATAGACCCCAATATTGTTAGTTTTAGCATAGGAAATCTCAATCTTCATATTCGCTGGTATGGTCTCTTTTATGTTCTAAGCTTTATATTGGCTTTCATTTTATATAAGCCATTTTTGAAAAAGCGGAATATTAAACTAACTAAAGAGCAATATGAATCCATCATTTTTTATATGATGTTAGGAGTTATTTTAGGTGGGCGACTTGGTTATATACTTTTTTATAACCTGCGCTATTATCTTTCTCATCCTATAATGATTTTTGCTGTTTGGGAAGGAGGGATGAGTTTTCATGGAGGAGCTTTAGGAGTTATTATAGCTGGGCTTATCTTTTGCCATAAGCATAAGCTGAATTTCTATGCAATGGCAGATTCAGCAATTCCTATTGTGGCTATTGGTTTAGGATTAGGGCGTTTGGGTAATTTTATTAACGCAGAATTGTATGGGAAGCCCACGAATTTACCTTGGGGAATGATATTTCCAGGTTCAGACGGTGCTGTAAGACATCCTTCTCAGCTCTATGAACTTATTTTGGAAGGCATTGTTATGTTTGTGATCACTTATTTTCTTTTAAAAAAGCTAAAGAAAGAAGGGGTAGTATTTTGGAGCTTTATAGGTTTATATGGAATCTTTCGATTTTTAATAGAATTTGTGCGCGAACCTGATGACTTAGATTTTTATACTCGTTCTGGCTATATTTTTGGGTTTATGTCTATTGGCCAATTTCTAAGCTTATTAATGATGATAATTGCCATCTGGGGTTTTTATAGTATTTATAAAACACCTAAAAAACAGGAACAAAGGAAAACTAATTAACTCTTTTATATTAGGAAAACGAGGTTGGTAATGAAGAAAACAGTTCTTGTTCTCTTAACCATTACAGCTATTATTATTACTGCCTGTGCTGGACCCAAGGGCATTAGTGAAAATGAAAAATTACGCCTGGAATTGAAAAAATGGGAGAGTTTTGATAGTCAGGGAGTAGTTGAGCTATCCTATAAAGGACTTGCTATCCGGAAAATGTTCATCGCTTCCAAAAATGGCAATGAGCTCCGTTTTGATATTATCGATGGAGGCCTTATGGGTTCTAAGGCAGAACCCTTGATGAGTGTATATGTGGCGGATTATGTTTCTATTAGATCCCCCTTTATTCCTATGTTGGAATCTTTGGATATCTCGCAAGCAATTCCTATGGAGAGTTTAACCCTTTCTACTAATGTAGATTCTCTCGTCACCCACTATGCACAAAAAATTATTAAGGATAAGAAAATTGAATTAAACGGAGTGGTAATTTCTTTCAGCAAGAACTATCTTTTGGATACTGTGTTAGATAGTAAAAGCAATACAAAAATAAAAGCACTTTACACTGGTAATAGTAAGCTTTCTGAATTATATATTACTAGCAATGATGATATCAGCATTAGATTAAGCTTTGATAAAATAGAATACATCCAACCTCATATTGTTCCTTTACCCAAAGCTGAACCTTCCTCTCTGGAGAATATAATACAGGATTTAAATAAGATAAGCATTGATTCGTTGCTGAGGGATTACCTGCAATATAGAAAGGAGAAATAAAAATGATAACCCGCTACAGTAAACCCGAAATGGAACGTATTTGGACTCAAGAAAATCGTTATGAATGTTGGCTGGAAGTAGAACTTGCTGCCGCAAAAGCAATGTATGAAAAGGGTATGATTCCTGCGGAGGATTGGGAAACTATCAATTCTAAGGCAGATTTTGATTCTAACCGAATTGATGAACTGGAGCAGGTTACTAAGCATGATGTTATCGCTTTTTTAACCAATGTAGCCGAAAATATAGGTCCCGCATCGCGGTGGATTCATTTTGGAATGACCTCTTCAGATGTTCTAGATACAGCCACGGGAATGCAGTTAAAAAGCTCTGGAGAATTAATTTTAACGGAACTCAGTCGTTTGGCAGAGATTTTAAAGTTGAAAGCCAGACAATATAGAAATACAATTTGTATCGGACGTTCTCATGGAATTCATGCAGAGCCCACTTCTTTCGGACTCAAGTTTGCTCTTTGGTACGAAGAAATTCAGCGGAATATAATCCGTTTAAATGAAGCTATTGAAGAAGTAAGCGTAGGTAAATTTTCAGGCGCAGTAGGAAATTTTGCTCATCTTAGCCCTGAAATTGAAGATATGGCTTGCAAGTTTTTGGATCTCAAACCTGCCAAAGTATCAACTCAGATAATTCAAAGAGATAGATATGCATATTTCCTTTCTGTTTTAGCTCTTATTGCTTCTGCAATAGAGAAAATGGCTCTGGAAATCAGACATCTACAAAGGACCGAAGTTCATGAAGCAGAAGAAAATTTCTCCAAAGGCCAAAAGGGCTCTTCAGCAATGCCTCATAAACGCAATCCCATTATTAGTGAACAACTTTGTGGTCTATCAAGAGTTTTGCGTTCCAATGCTTTAAGCGCAATGGAAAATAATGCCTTATGGCATGAACGCGATATTTCTCATTCAAGTGTAGAACGCATAATTTTACCTGATTCCTGCATTTTGATCCATTATATGTTAAACAAAACATGTTCGCTAATCGAAAATTTAGTTGTTTATCCAGAAAATATGAAAAAAAACTTGGAACTGACCAAAGGTCTGGTCTTTTCTCAAGCCTTACTTTTGCATCTTGTTAAAAGTGGTTTAACCCGAGAAAAAGCTTATGCCTTAGTTCAACAGGAAGCTATGAAGAGTTTTGAAACCAATACTAATTTCCTGGATAATGTTCTTGCCAATAAAGAAATTACAACCGCACTTGCGGAAAGTGAAATTCGAGATATCTTTTCTTATGAACGCTATCTGCGTAATGTGGATTATATTTTTAGGCGCTGCGGAATTTTGTAACAAAGGAGCTAGGTTATGAAACACTATTTTCTTATCCTCATTGCTTCGATAATATGTGTTCCTATTCTGCTTTCCGGAAAAGAAGAAACAGACCGCATTATCGGCTATTGGCTTACCGGTGATAAAGCAACTAAAATTGAAATATACCAAAATGAAGATGGTACTTTTGCCGGGAAGATAATTTGGCTGCAAGAACCTAACGACGCAAAAGGAAACCCTAAAAAAGATATTAATAATCCTGATGTAAAATTGCAACAACAACCTCTGATTGATTTAATTGTCCTATCTGATTTTGTTAGAGAAAATAGAAACAAATATAAAAACGGGAAATATTACGAGCCGACTACAGGGAAAACCTATTCCGCTAAAATTGAACTTATTAACAATAACACAATTACAATACGCTATTTTATCGGTGTTCCTACTCTTGGGAGAACCGATACCTGGATACGCAGCTCTAACTGATTAATTGAACCTAATCAATGCATTTACGACCATATAGATTCACGATGAAATCACGAATAGATGTAATTTAATTGACTTGAATTTCCGGATGCCATTCTCCCTAAAGCAATCGACACAGAATATTTATAGTAATATGACCATTGATTAACTAGGAGCAAGGACATTATCTCGATGATTTTTAGCTAAATTAGAGAAATAATCACAAAATAAAGGTCTTATTTTTCTCTTTTTTTCATTTTCCCCTCCCCAAAACTCTCAAATTTGTTCATTGTTATGTGTAATGATCTTTTCAAGCTATTATAGCATATAGCGGTAACTGCATAATTTGGCTGTAAGAAGAGGAACTGCAGGATGTCGTTCTTCCACAATCTTCATTTTAAAGGCTTTATATGTGCTTCTTTGAGTTACTTTTTTATCCATTTTTCTTCTCCTTGATTTTGGATCCTGTGTCAACTTTTTTAGGACGCCTCACAAACAACCCGTACTCCTCTCCTCCTCCTCTCCTCTTCCTCTCCTCTTCAACCTATAGTTGTGGATGAGTGAAGAAGGGGTGGATGATGTGTTGTATCTGGGTTACCCAGCAAGAAAAGTAAGGATTAGAGCAAGCCAACTATTTATATGTTGTAAATCTTCCGGGTGTTAGTAATAATCAATGGCTGCGAATTATCGATCTTAATATTCTTCTTATCTTGATGAACAATTCACTATATATGGGAAGTGATAGTATCTCAAAGGTTGGCTAAAAAACAGGGGACACCAATTTGATATGTGCAACAGTTCTAGTTATATTAACTGAGCAAGATAGCAGCTATCAGGCAAGAACATATAGATAAGTGCATCCGTTTTGCTTATCATACTTATTATGCAAGATAATGAATGAGAATTTAAACTTGGGGAAATATCAAGCTTAAAGCAAAAACCCGGCTGAAAAACCGGGTTTTTGATATTTTCTATGTAGTATACAGTTTACATTAATATGTTGAGGTTGCTTGAGTAATTAGTTGATTAACTCTTGCTATACGATTATTGATATCAGTGATAGCTTCTTCACTTGTTGCACGGACTTTTGCATTGTTTAGATAGTCCAGAGCTTTTCTGAAATTGCTAACGGCTGAGCTTTTAGCATTATCGCGTTGATTTTTTAAAGTTTTAGCTTTAGTCCCAACAGCTTTGGCTGCTTGCTTTTCCAAATCGATGAAGTGGTTATAATCATTAGTTCCTTTACTTTGGCTGATAGTTGCCAGATAAACATAAGGCAAATAGAGAGTAGGATCTTTTTTCAGAGCTTGTAAGGCATAAGTTTCTGCTTCCTGGTATTTGTTCTGTCCGAGGTAGATAGCAGCCATATTCATATAAGCTAAGGCGTTATCAGGGTGCTGTTTTATTAAAGCACTTAAAGTATCAATAGCTTTTTTATTAATGGAAGCAACAAATGCAGGATCGGTAGATTCTGATGCTTTCAAACGATATAAATTAACCGCATTTAGATAAGCCATTGTATTCTGGGGGTTATTTTTAATAATTGTCTCATACTTGGAAATAGCATCATCCAATCGATTAGCTTTTTGATAGGCAACGGCAAGGCGGTTGGAAATCAGTTCGTTATCAGGAAATTTATCAAATAAATATTCCAGATAAGTAATAGCTTCATCGTAACGATTGTTATCGTAATATAGAAAAGCCAGACGAGTTTGTGCCTCAGTAAAATTCGGGTTTATTTCGATTGCTTTTTTCAATGCATGTTCGGCTTTACTTACATTTTTCTGCTCTGCATACATATTCCCAATTGTAAGCCATAAATCTTCATTCTCATTTATTGTAGCCAATTTTTCCATTGCTTCTAAGCGTTTGGAAGTTTGATTGGTTTTCTCATAGATATCAATCAGGGTAATTAAAGTTGGTGTATGCTCCGGGTTCTTTGCAAGATTCATTTCTAGATTTTGAATTGCTAAATCTGTTTTTCCCTGTTTATTATAAATTGAACCCATATAATAGTAAGCATCCTTAAGCTCAGGATCGAGTCCCATAGCTAATTTAAGATTTTTCTCAGCTTCACCATAATTACCATTAGCGAAATAATTCAAAGCAATGTTATATATTTTATTCACTTCGTTGGAAACCACATCATCAAGTTTTGCAATAAACGATTTCTCCAATGCATCCCAGCGTTTTACCTTATCTTTATTAACCATAAAATCCAGCTGTGTAAGCTCTTCGGTTTTAACGCTGAAAAACCGCATAGCCATTGCGAATTCATCGCTACGCACAGAAGTGATGCTACCCATAACTAAAATATCGCAACCGGTCATATCTGCCAATTCTTTCATTTCATCTATATCCAGGTCTTCAACATCCTGATAACCAGAATATTTAAACTGTTCTGCAACTTCGTTCATATTAAGCAGCTTATATTGCGGATATTTGGCAAAAACATAATTAAGGTCACGAACGGTTAAAATCTTTTGTATATAGCGGCTTGAAGAATCCATAGTTTTTAGGGGTAGAATGGCTACTTTAGTAACGACCCCCGAAAAGGGTTTGGTTTCTTCAGTTGTGGGAACTGTGCGATTCGCTGTGCAGCCAATTAAAAGTAACACGGCAGTTAACGCTATCAGTATCCATTTTTTCATTGTTCCTCCACTGTATCAATTTCAAATTAATTTATTTTACTCATTTTTAAATTCTAACTATCTGTCAAGGAAAACCATTTATTCAGCTATAAAACATTATATTCGACTTTCATAGACATTCAAACTTTTTTATTCAATCTAAAAACTCCAGAATAGAGCCAGTATGGACAAAAATTAATTCACCCCAATTATTTCTAACCATCAAAGCACCATTATGATCTATCCCTAAAATTTCTGCTTCAATATTGATCCCCCCCATTTCTATTAAAGCCAATTTGCCTCTTCCAAAGAGATTTTCGTTACAGTAAGTTAGATAGCTAACCACATTTTCCATATATTTACAATTATCTTCTACGGTTTTAATGATCTGATGACACAGCATGCTATTGGAAACTTCAAAACCCAAAATACTTTTTAAGTTTGTTGCTCCAAATTTACCTAGTTCGGAATCAATTTCATTATTGGTATTCAATCCCACACCTATTATATAAGTTCTTTTGATGGGTTGATAATGACAAAGAATGCCACCTAACTTTCGTTCAGAGAAAATTATGTCATTAGTCCATTTAATTTGGAGCTTACCTTGCAAGGGTTCAAATAGTGATTCCAAACATTGATGAATACAAAAGCCCATATATAGGGCAAAAGAAGGTAGAGATTTATTATATTCATAATCGAAAGTGAACCATAGACCTCCAGGAGGAGAAAGCCAAATTCTATTTGCTCTGCCAACTCCATCTTTTTGAGTTCCAGCTCTAACTGCCAGAGGGAGATCGTTTACTTCTTTCAAACGCTGATATTCCAGCATAGTGCTGTCTAATTTATCGTAGTAATAATAGTTTCGCATTCAATCCTCGATAAACATAGCATCGCCATAACTGAAAAACCTATATTTTTTTTCTACGGCTATTCTGTATGCTTTTTGTATTGTTTCAAAACCGCCAAAAGCGGAGATCATCATTAACAAAGTAGATTTGGGAAGATGAAAATTGGTTAATAATGCATCGGTTACTTGAAACTGAAAACCCGGATAGATAAAAATATCTGTCCATTTGGAACCACTTTGCATTTTCCCCTCCTGCCAGAAACTTTCCACACTCCGAGTACTGGTGGTTCCTATGCAAATTACTCTTCTTCCTTCTTTTTTAGCTATATTAATTGCCTCTGCAGTGCTTTCAGGAATTGTAGCAAGTTCAGAATGCATATGGTGTTCTGTTATATACTCTGTTTTTACCGGACGGAAAGTACCAATCCCAATATGAAGAATAACATCACTAAAGAGGACTCCTTTATCTCGGAGAGCATCTAAAATATCATTATCAAAATGAAATCCTGCTGTAGGAGCAGCAATAGAGCCAATTTCTTTTGCATATACGGTTTGATATCTCTCCCTATCTGAAAAAGTATCGTTACGTTCTATATATGGTGGAAGAGGAATATGCCCGATTCTCTGAATTTCTTCCCAAAAGTGATTTTGGCAGGTAAAATCGATTTCTCTTAATCCTTCTCTATCTCCAGAACTGATAAAACCAGACAGATTCTCAGAGAAGTGTAGGTATTGAGGTTGTTTTAATCTTTTCCCCGGTGAAGCCATACATTTCCATTTATTGTCATTCAGCTGATATAAAAGCAGAATTTCCACTTTTGTACCATTTTCCTTTTCGGCAAAAAGACGAGCTGGAAAAACCTTGCTGCTATTGAGAATTACCAGATCTCCTTCCTTAATCAATTCCAAAATATCAGTAAATTGGCGATGAGCAATTTCCCCGGTGTTTCTTTTAATATGCATTAATCGAGATGCCGTTCTTTGCTCAGCAGGATATTGAGCGATTAATTCCTTGGGCAAATAATAATCGTAACTATTTGTTGCTAAAAGATCAGGAATCATAACTGGATTTTAAAAGGCACCTGTTGGGCACTGGTTAAAGTAGCTACAAAGCTACCTATAGTAATCTTGCTTTCTAGTCGAACAGGAATTTTATAATCATCATTGGTAAGCCAAATTAAAATTCTACCGCTCTGCTTAAAAATTGCTTCTCCTTTAAGTTTTGGCTCAATAACTAAACACTCAACATTGCCAAAGATAGTCTTTTGTTTCTCTTTGCGGTGAACTACTACTTCTGTAGGCATATTTCTGCCATCAGCTGTAATATTGACCATTACAGATTTTCCCACTTCCAATTTTTTAGTACGCATCAGATAGAAAGCACTTAATATATCTTGAGTCCCTTCGGGAATAACCATTTCTGTGTTCTCAAAAACACTTTTTTTGAAACTCCACTTCTGATATGTAGAACTCTTTTCCTGATGATTATATATATGCACTCGATGCTGTCTGTAATTACCTTCCTGAAGATTTTTGCTAAATTTGTAAGGTAGTAAAGTATCTTTATCCCACCAGGATTCAACTCTATCTCTTACTTTGTAAACTTTATCGAAAAAGGGGTAAGTTTTAGCTGTTGTAGAAAGATACCAAACCGGAGAACCTTGATAAACAGAACTGCGAGCTTGCAAAGAAGCTTCTCCTGCACTAACTATTCCATATTTGACAGTAAAGGTTAATTTTTCTCCATCCCTAAAAGGAACAGCTGCTGCTATCAAATTTAGAGTCAAAACTAGAAGCAGACAGGTTAATCCTAATTTTGCTTTCACTTTGAACCCCCATCAATAAAGATCTCTTCTCCAGTTAGATTTTGCAGGTCTTCACTGATAAGCAAGTCTATCACTTTTTTAATTTCCTCTTTTGTTACAAATTTACCGGTAGGCACATTAGTTAAATAATCGGCAAAATATCTTTGCCTAAATTGTAGATATTCTCCACTATAATCTTCTTCCAAAGCTGTTTTTATCGGAGCAGGTGAAACAGTATTAATTAAAATATTATCTTTAGCCAGTTCCAGAGCTACGCTTTTAACCATATTTGCTATAGCTGCTTTGGAGGCAGCATAAGCACTGCCATTTTTAAGTCCCTTGCGGCTAACATCACTGCCAAACATTATTACTCTTCCAAATCGCTTTTCCTGCATTGGAGGAAGAGAATAGCGCAATACATTGTAAGCTGATATAATATTACTTTTTAATACATAAGTAAATTGAAACGGCTCTGTTTGAAATAGTGGCAAGGCATCCGAACTGCGAACTGCCGCACAGTGAATTAAGATATCAGAATTTTGCTTTAACTGCTTTACCGATTCTGAAATAGCTGCCTGAACGGCTGTAGCGTCACATAGATCTACAGAACAGGAAAATATGCCTTCTTTACCTAATTGTTCAGCAATCCGTTCATTGCGGTTATGATACAATAAAACCAGCTGGAATCCTTCTTTATAATATTCCTTTGCTAGATAGCTTCCTACCTGAGAATTAGCACCGCTTATTAAAATCTGTCTCATAGCTCTTTAATGATATTTATCAAATTATGTGCCAAAGAAAATTTATCTCCTTTCATCACCACAGAGTTTATATTAGGATCTTCTTTTAAGGGAGGATAACCTTTTATCTTACCCTGAATAATAATTTCATCCTCATCCCTGCCTGCATAACGAATATCGTTTGCGCAAATAAGATCCAGATTTTTTCTATAATATTTGTCTAAGGCACTTCTTATTAAATTATCGGATTGTGCAGCAAAACCAATTAACCGTTGATTCTCTTTTTTCAATTTACCTAGCTCAAATAAGATATCCGGAGTGGAAATCAGTTCCAAATTGAGTTGTGAGAGTTTTGGTAATTTTTGGGTATTTATTTCTTTGGGTTTATAATCTGCTACCGCTGCACAACAAATTATCCAATCCATTTTGGGATAACGCTTGATTGTCTCTCTAAACATTGTATCTGCACTTTCGCAAAATACTTTATCTTGGATGTTGTAAGGAAGCTCAACTTGAAGATTACCATAAAGTAAAGTTACTTCTGCACCTCTTAAAGCAAGAGCGCGTGCTATAGCAAGCCCCATTTTTCCAGATGAACGATTACTTAGAAAACGCATAGGATCAATGGCTTCAACTGTTGCTCCAGCATTTATTAAAACTTTTATCCCTTTTAGGTCTAAAGTATAATTTAAATAGGTCTGTATTGCATAAATTATCTCTTCATTAGGAGGATATTTTCCTTCTCCTTCTGTTCCACAAGCAAGTTTACCTGTTGCTGGTTGCAAAATATAATGCCCCCGTTCAAGTAATCTTTCGATGTTTTCCTGAACTATAGCTGAATGATACATTTTTACATTCATTGCAGGAACAAAAAGAACCGGTTTGTCATATGCCACTAATATTGTTGAAAGCAAATCATCCGCTATTCCGTTTGCTGCTTTGGCTAATATATTGGCAGTTACAGGTGCCACAATTAATAAATCTGCCCAGGTAGCAAGTGTAATATGAGGAATAGGATCTGCATCTGTAAATAGAGAGGTATGAACACTATTGTGAGTAATAGCTGAAAAATTTAGTGGGGACACAAATTTAGTAGCGTTTTCAGATAAAACACACTTCACTTCAAAGCCTTGTTTACATAAACGGCTTGCTAAATCTATAGCTTTGTAAGCTGATATGCCTCCACTTACACAGAGTAGGATGTTCTTGCCTTGCATTTTTCCTCTTTAGATGTTATTAGCTTATACTTTAAATTTATCTATGGTATTTATGTCAATCATAAAAACAGTTTTAAAAAAAATAGTGGAGAGCTAACTAACTTATATAGGGAGACTTAGCTATGTAATATGAAGATTGGCAGGATAATCAAAAATAAAAACCTCAGAACTCAAGGAAAAAAGTAATTGACAGTAAGCATTAACCTTTTTATAAAGAGTTTTACTAATAAAAGAGGAATCATTGCATTGAAGATGAATCGCATAATGAGAAACTACCATTCGCATAGAGAGCGTTTCTCTATGGAAAATAAGATAGCCAAAATGCTGGTTGTTACTTTATTAGTATGTTGTTGCGTTACTCTCTCAGCTGCAGATGTGCCTTTCGTATTAAGTTGGAAATCAATAAATTCAGGAGCATACTGCCCAAATCAAGCCAAAAAGCACCTGCATTGGAATGAATTTTACCAAATTGGATTCGGAGTTGATTCCCTTGCCTATAAGGACTTATATGCAACTCTTGAGCTTCGCAGCAGAGCTAATTTTTATTATAACAATGTAGAGATTTATAATTGTGATTTTGTTTACAATAAAAGCAATTGGCAAATTATGGCAGGTTCTCTTCCTTGGGGTTACGGTTTACCCAACGCCCTTTATACATATGCTCTTGTTGCAGCTGACCAAGATCAGTTCAGTTATCAGGCAACTCGATTAAACAGAGTTAGTTTGGGACATTATTTTTCTAATCATCTCTTATCTCTTGCCATTGGAGGAAACAATCATAATCAATCCATAGAAGTTCTCACATACCAAGTGATAAAACCTTTTGGCTCTCTTTCTATCAGTGAGGAAATAAGGGCACAGGATAATCATTGGAAGACCCCTGTATCTATAAGTTCTATAAACTCTCAAATCGATAAGGGGAACATTGCCTTAAATGCGCAAATTGCTGTTAGTTATCTTCCAAAATATGAAAACACAGAGCAACATACTACTTCTTATGGTCTTCTGGCTGTAAATTACAAACCCAACGATTTAACGGAATTATTTCTTAGCACAGAATATATAGAAGTAGAACCATCACTTAATGATGAACAGCGTTACCATATTGGCATTAGCCGTAAAATTGATGATTTTTTCCTTAATCCATTTTACTATCTTGACTATTATGATAATAGTTCTTCCCACCGAGCTGGTTTATCGCTAGATTATCTTTTCCACAAAAACCAGAGGGTGGGCTTAGTGTATTATCTGGAAGGAAGTAAAATAAACAAGGCAAAACATAATTTTGCCATTCAGGCACAATTGGGAATAAAGGCATGAAAAAGCTTTCATTATTGGTCTTATCACTATCTTTGCTGCTTGGTTCTTGCAACTTTTTTACTCCCACGGAACGAAATACTCCGATTATTTGCTTAACCTTTGATGATCAAAGAATTGGAGTTTATACTTATGCTTTACCTGAAATGAATATCTATGGTTATAGAGGAACTTGCTATGTGAATTCTTTTTATATGTCTACACGCTATTCAATGAATTTAGCACAGGTTCAATCTTTGCATAATGATTATAATTGGGAAATTGGAGGGCACTCTCTTAAACATGAGGATTTGGCAGAATTAACTTACGATGAAGTGGAATATTCTATTAATCAAGATTATTGGAATCTGTATTATTGGGGCTTAAATCCCCGCACCTTTGCTATGCCGACAGGAAAATGTCCCTTGGAGTATTATCCTATTTTAACTACACATTATAAGTACCTTCGAGGTTGTAATGATTATGCTATGCATATTCCTCTAAATATTCAGGGTTTAGGTTATCTTGCTTTTCAAAGTTCTTGGACTGCTGATATCTACAAAGAGCGTATCAGACGCGGAATTGCTAATGGTGAGGATTTAATAATTCTGGGTTTTCATGCTATCGAAGAGCCGGATAATATTTATGGAACAAACTGTCCCTTGAGAGAATTTAAAGAAATATTACGCTATATAAATCATCTTGGATTGGAAGTTTTACCTCTTTATGAAGCTGTAGAAGAGCTGAATTAATTATGCTAATTATCAGATAGTTAGATAAGAGTGATCTGCACTTGTAATAATAGGAGTGGCACTTAATTTACTTGGCTGCTAAATATAATCATAATAAGCATATATTAAAACATCGCTAATATTGCATTTCTGATAAGGTCTACGAGTTCTTTTTTGTACTAAGCTGAAATTATGCTCAAAGTGATAAAGATTCTTGCTTCTCACTTTCTCAATTGACAGAAAACTGCTTTCCAGAATTTATGGATCAGTATTTTATGCGTCCCTGTAGCTCAGCTGGATAGAGTGGCACCCTCCGAAGGTGAAGGTCAGGCGTTCAAATCGCCTCAGGGACGCCACAAAAATGAACAAGTTAACCAATAAATGGGATTAACAGGTTAACAGATGAAAAAGTGATATCCTACATCTTTATTATCGGTATTACATAAATTATATGAATGAAGTATTACTTACCTTGGAAAGTGTTTCCTTCCTGTATGGAGATAGAATCATCCTGCAAGATGTATCCTTTGGCATTCACAATTCAGAAAAGATTGGAATTGTAGGCATTAATGGAAGTGGTAAAACAACTCTTTTAAATATCATCGGTGGTATCATTAAGCCCAGTACAGGGATTGTTACTTCAAGAAAAGATCTAAAAATTGGTTTTTTAGAACAGAATCCCCAGTTTATTCCAGAGCTATCTGTTTTACAACACACTATACCTACCCAAGGAGAAATAAAAGATGAATATCATTATAAATCAATATTAAGCCGTTTAGGTATAGAAGATTACAATCAAAAAATGATTTTATTATCGGGAGGGCAGCGTAGAAAAGCCGATTTGGCAAGGGTTTTAGCTTTAGAACCAGATTTATTGATTTTAGATGAACCTACCAATCATTTGGATTTGGATACTATAGAATGGTTACAAAACTATTTAGCGGATACGAATAAAGCCATTATTTTTGTTACTCACGATCGCTATTTTTTGGATGCAGTATCCACCAAAATTATAGAAATTGAGAGGACTAGACTATTTTATTACGAGGGAAACTATAGTGCCTACATTCACGGAAAGCTAATTAGAGCTACAGACAGTCAACGAAAAGAAACACGCCGTCAGGCACAGCTTAAAAAAGAATTGGATTGGTTAAACCGGGGTGCCAAAGCACGAACCAGTAAACCTAAAAACCATATAGATCGCGTAAAAGAGCTATTAAGCAAAAGCTACCTTATTTCCAATCAAGATTTGGATATATCTTTTCAAATAGATCGAATGGGCAAAACGATTCTGGAATTGCATCGCTTAAGCAAGTCCTATGGAAGTCGAGTTCTTTTCGAAGATCTTGATCATAATTTTCAAAACAGGGAACGCATTGGGATTATAGGTCCCAATGGCTGTGGAAAAACAACTTTACTGAAAATAATTGCAGGAGAAGATGAACCGGATATTGGTGTTGTAAAAGCTGGTATAAACACCCATTTTGCTTATTATAAACAAGATGAAGATCTCTTCGACCCCAACACTACAGTTTATGAATACATCGCTCAATTTGCAGAAGTGATTAAAACTGAGAACGGAAATAAAATTACTGCCGCAGAAATGCTTAAGCGTTTTCTCTTCGATGGTAAAATGCAACAAATGAAATTGGGTTCATTATCCGGAGGTGAAAGAAAGCGTCTCTATTTACTCAAAGCACTGATGTTTGGTGCAAATTTCATTATTATGGATGAACCAACCAACGATTTGGATATTCGAACTCTGGAAATTTTAGAGGACTATCTGGATGCCTTTAAGGGCTGTCTATTAATTGTATCACACGATCGTTTCTTCTTGGATAGAACAGTGGATTACCTTTTTATTTTTCAGGAAGGAAAGATTCGTAAATTTGCCGGTAATTATTCAGATTATTTGCTGGTAAAGCGTTTTGAGCAAGAAGAAGATACAACGAAGAAAAAGCCTGCTATTTTACGTCCCAAACGAATTTCCAAGGGTCTTACCTATAATGAACAACGAGAATTTTCTCAAACCGAAAAAGATATTGAGAAGATAGAAAATCAGCTCATAGAATTGGAAGATAAGCTAAATGATTTTTCCCAGACTCTTACTCCCAATGATTATCATCAAATAAGCATAACAATACTTAAATTGGAAGAACAACATCAAAACCTTCTTAACCGCTGGTTGGAACTGAGTGATAAGCAAGACAACTGATTTAATATACAACCTATCAAATATTTCCTTAAAAAGGAGGTACAAAATGATATCAGAATTAGTCTACCGCAATCGTAGTTATCGTAGGTTTTACGAATCAAAAAGGATAACTCACTCTCAGCTTATTCAGATTATGGAAACGGCAAGATTTATTCCCAGCGCAGGTAACTTGCAGAAATTATGTTATTATCTGATTGAAGAGCGTAGTGAATGTGATAAAATGTTTCCACATTTGAAATGGGCAAGTTACTTGAAAAAATGGAATGGACCCGAACCAGGAGAAAGACCTTCAGCTTATATAATTATTCTGGTTCCCAAAAGCTGTTCCAATATGGTTTATATCGATACCGGTATAGCAGCTCAGACAATACTCTTAACCGCTGTTGATAATGGCTTGGGAGGATGTTTGTTGGCTTCTGTCGATAAAGATGCTGTTCATAAAATATTCTTGCTGCCCGATAATATGGATATCGTATTAGTTATAGCTCTTGGTTATCCAGCTGAAACAGTTGTAATAGAAGATGTTACAGACCAGGATAAGATTGAATACTGGCGCGATGAAAATACTGTTCATCATGTTCCCAAACGCAAATTGAGTGATCTTATTCTAAATTACTGATCGTATAAAGTTGCCAGGTATTCTAGTTATAATTGACAAATATAGATAGTTTGGGATAGTGGTTTAGTTATGGAAAATGTAATTGTATACAGCGTTTATGAAGTTACCAGGCAGATTCGTCAGGTTATTGAATCTTCAATTGAACCTCTGTATGTGATGGGTGAAATATCAGGTTTTGTTCATCATAGTTCAGGGCATATATATTTTAATCTGAAGGACGAAAATTCCTCCCTACGCTGCACTTTTTTCAAAGGGGCCAATTATAATCTAACTTTCAAACCGGAAGATGGGATGCAGGTAATCTGTTATGGTAAATTGACCGTTTATGAAAAGGGGGGAACTTATAACCTGAATGTTTTAAAAATGCAAGAAGCTGGACAAGGACTTTTACAACAGAAATTTGAAATATTGAAAAAGAAGCTGGAAAAGGAAGGTCTTTTTGCAACAGCACATAAAAAACCAATTCCTAAATATCCTGAGCGCATTGGAATTGTTACTTCTCCAACGGGAGCAGCTCTTCAGGATATATTAAACATTATCAGCCGTCGCTATCCTGTTGAGATAATTGTTTATCCTGCATTAGTTCAAGGTTTGGAAGCCCCTCCCCAAATTATTAATGGTATAAAATACTTCAATACAACTAAAGATGTGGATTTTATCATTCTTACCAGGGGGGGCGGTTCGCAAGAAGATCTATTTTGTTTCAATGATGAATCATTAGTTAGAGCTATATTCGATTCCGATTTACCTATAATTTCTGCTGTAGGACATGAGATTGATTTTACTTTGGCAGATTTCGTTGCTGATTTACGAGCTCCAACTCCTTCAGCAGCAGCAGAATTAGCAGTTCCTGATAAGAAAGACCTGCTAAACCTGTTAAATTCTTTAAAGAAAAGATTGGACTTAACGGTTCAAAACAAGCTGGAAATGAAACATAAACCAATTATGAATTATCAACTACAGCTAACCCAATACCATCCCGAAAAGGTATGGCGAGAATATCAGCAACGTTTTGATCTGGCAGAAATGGCTATGAAAAATGCACTAAAACAACTTCCAGATAAGCGTTTACAGTTTGAGATGAGAACCCAAACCATTATGCAGCAGGTAACAAGCAAGATTGATCTGTGTATAGCCCAAGCTAAAGCGAACAGTAATTTAGCCTGGCATCAATTAAATGACAAGACACTAAATTTACTTCACAATAAAGCCAATCACTTAAACTCTTTAGGCAACATTCTGGAGCAACTTTCTCCTCGCAGCATTCAAAGAAAGGGTTGGATAATGGCTTTTAAAGATGGAAAGCTAATTAGTTCGGTTAAACAAATTACCAAAGGCAATCATCTTAATCTCGATTTTATTGATGGTATAGCAGATTCCATAATAGAAAGGGTGGAAAATAAAGAGTGAAAAGAGGATTATTGATATTTTCATTACTGTTTCTGCTAAAGTTGAGTGCAGAAATTCGTTCAGTTTGGGTTTTACCTTGGGATATAACGACCGAAAGCGCTATAGATCAAGTTATTAACACAGCCGTTGATTGTAACCAAAATGAGTTGCTAGTAGAAGTTCGTTACCGGGCTGATGCATTATTTGATACTTCCCAAGGTGCCTATCTATATCCCAATCCTGAACCTGTAAGCTATATATTGAATAATTCATCATTTGATCCGTTAACTTATATAATCCAACAAGCACATAATAACGGCTTAGCAGTTCAGGCTTGGATTGTAGTTTTCAATGCTACTCAAACTGATCACTATCTTATTCGACAGAATTATATCTATAACAATCATCGCAATTGGATCACTTACGATAAAAACGGTTACCAAATGAATAATGGATACCGTTATGGTTATTTTATCGATCCTGGAATTCCTGAAGTTCAGGAATATTTGCTAAATATTGTTGGAAATATAGCAGCTGGTTATCCTGAATTAGATGGTATTCATTTAGATTATATCCGTTATCCGGATGCGGATTTAGGTTATCATCCTATTTCCCAAGAACTTTATAGAGCATATTGCCTAAATCAGATGGATATCACTTATAATGAATGGCGGATAATGCAAATCAATAATTTTGTAGAAAAGGCTTACCACCTAATCAAAGAAATCAATCCTTCTTTATTATTAACCGCTGCCGTTTTTGCTGATATTGCCGATGCAAATGTATCTTATGCTCAAGATTGGCAGTCCTGGCTTAAGAACGGTATTATCGATAGGGTTTATCCCATGGCTTATGATATTAATTATGCAAAATTCAGCAAACACACAGAACAAATGAAACTGTTAAATTTTGATTCAAAAATAGTGATCGGTTTACGTGCCTGGAATGAAAATGGTTCTTCTCTTGCCCTTGGTAAAGGAGCTTCATATAATGTTCAGAATGTAGCTAGAAAGATAGATTTAGCCAGAGAGCAAGGATTTGCAGGCATATCTCTATTCAGTTATTCAGGTTTAATAAAAGGAAATGCCTGGGCGCAGCTTACCAGGCTAAGTTATTCTGAGAAAGCAGAATATCCTTTTGAAAAAGTCAGTACTCCACTGGTTAATCAATCTGTTACAGAATTAAAACAACCTCCGGATGTAAAGCTTTTACGATTAAACAATGAAATTCTTATACAGCTTCAAATACCAAGTGAGGGATTATGGAATTGGGAACTTTATAAAGAGAGTTTTTTGCTACAGCATAATAGATATTATCTGAAAGGGAATAACATTGATATCTTGAATGTTATAAACCCTAATATTTGTGCTAGTATCGAACCGGGACAGTATATAGTTCAACTCTATCAAGAAAATTCTTCCTTCAAATATTTTATTCCAGTAGAACTGAAAATAGCCAATGAGTGATCTTCCAAAACAGGCAGGTATTCTTTCCGCTACTGAATTCTTCCGTTTAGCAATCAAATCTATAATTGGAATTGCTTTAGCCCGCATAATTACTCCAGCAGAATTAGGTAGTTACCGTCAACTTTTTTTGATTTATACTACTTTCTCTACTCTTTTATTGTTAGGAATTCCGCAAAGTATGCTATATTTTCTTCCCAAAGCAGAAAATGCGGAAAAGCAAAGGTTATTGATAACCCGCAGTTTGAACCTGATTTCTATTTTAGCACTCATTTTTGCCTTGTGTTTGCTTATTTTCCGGAATTTTATTGCTCAAATATTTCATAATCCCCAATTGGGAAATCTGCTAATTATCTATGCTCTATACCCGTTATTTCTATTCGTAACACAATTATATAGCTCTATAATGATGGGTTTGAAACAACCCTTGAGAGCAGCAAAATTCACTATCTTTTCTGTGCTTTCGGATTTTATCTTTATTGTAAGTGCCGCTTTTTTTACCCGCAATCTTACTATTATAATCTGGGCAGTGATTGCTTCTGCTTTTCTGCAATGGCTTTATGCCCAAATTACTCTCAACGAATTCAAAGAAAAAAAAGTTCGCTTTGATTTTGCCTCAGTTAAAGAACAAATGAATTATGCTTTGCCACTTGGTTTATCCTCTATTATTGGAATGCTCAGTATCCAATTAGATAAGTTAATGATATCCGGTTTTTTCCCGCCGGAAAAGTTTGCTGTTTTCTCTTTAGGAGCAACGGAATTTCCGATTGTTGGCATATTAGCTAATTCCATCAATTCAGTTTTGTTACCGCATTTGAGTTCTACCAATACCGCAACTATGGGAGAACTTTATAGTGGTGCTGTCCGAAAAAATGCCATTCTGGTTTTTCCTTTAATGGCTTTATGTTTTATTTTTGCTGAACCGATCTTTATATTATTATACGGTAAAATTTATGCCGAAGCGGCTGTTTATTTCCGCATCTATCTGTTTTTAATGCCTTTACGGATTGCTACTTATGGCATTTTGTTTCAAGCATTCGGGAAAACCAAATTCATAATGTATAATTCTCTCTTTGTGCTTATTGCCAATGCTGTGTTAAATTATATCTTAATCATCAATTTAGGAATGAAAGGTGCAGCAATTGCAACAGTTATTGTCACTTGGCTATCGGTTATGATTTACCTTATCCAGATTGCTAAGGTCTTAAAATTAAAGTTGCTGGACTTTTTCCCAATTGGAAAAATAACAAAAAATGCCCTTGTAACCATTATTTCCCTCTTTCTCAGTTTTCTGATAATATGGCTTGGGAAACAAAATCTTCTCTTTGTAGCCATCGGAGGAATTGTGTTCATTTTGAGCTATTTACTATTGGGTAGAAAAACCGGAGTTATTTTGGATTATGATGTTCAACTTGCCAAAGAACTTATCAATGATCTGAAAGGGAAGTTCAAAAAATGAATTATTATGCTGAATCCACCTGGAAAAATTACGATCCTGAACAGCAAGCAGATATAAGGATTGCCAAGCTTGTATCACTTTTTCCCGAAAATATGCATTATTATAAATATACCAATTGTGGCTTAACATACAATGCTTATGGGCATTTACAATCCTTTTCTAAAAATACTTTGAATTCTCTTTTAACTCTGGAATTTTCTTTTACAGCCCAAGATATACTCTGTCCTTTGAATAGGGATTTTATTCCCTTTTTACTTGATATTAAACAGCATTGGCTAAAACAATGGTTTAAGCCTCCTTCAGGAACTATCGATTCCAACTGTGGAAAAAGTGAATTCTTAAATAAAAAATCTCTGTTCACGAAGTCCATTAATTACTTTATTAATATGTCAACGAAGCCACAGCCCTATTGGTTTATGGAATTGTTTGTCTGGCGGGAGAATTGAAAATGAAAAATTTACTGTTTATTACTTATCATTTTCCTCCTACAGGCGGTTCCGGAGTCCAAAGAGGACTTAAATTTGCCAAATATTTACCGCAATTCGGTTTTAGACCAATAGTTCTTTGTGCCGATTATCGCTGCTTAAAACAACCCAAGGACTATACTTTGCTAAAAGAATTACCCCCCAGTGTAAAAATTTATCGCACCTTCACTTTGGATGCGAACTGGTTTTTTAAGCTGCTGTGGGGATTAAAATTAAATAAAGTAGTCACCTTCTTGCAACGGTATATCTTGATTCCAGATACAGAAGTTCTGTGGCTACCTTTTGCTTTCTTAAAATTAAGAAAAATTCTTGATGCTAATCATATTGATTTAGTTTTAATTTCTGCTCCACCCTATTCCTCGCTATTTTTGGCTAAATATTGCAAACATCGTTACCAGCTAAAGGTCTGTGTGGATTTTAGAGACCCTTGGAGTTTTGGGATAGGCAGAAAATACTTAAAACCACCCAGCTGGATAGCAAATAAAGAAAACAATTGGGAAAAAGAGATTGTAACTTTGGCAGATAAAATTATCTGTGTAAACGACAAAATGGTTGATGAATTCAGGCAACTTTATACTAAAATTCCAGCCGTTAAATTTTGCAGCATCACCAATGGCTATGACGAAGAGGACTTTTCTATATCCACTCCCCTAAAAAAAAGCGATAAGTTCAAAATTGTATATACTGGTAGTTTTTATGATGCCAGAAGACCGTTAATTCTCTGGCAGGCATTATGGGAACTGATAGAAGAGGGAAAAATAAACCCGCAAAAAATCACCGTGAATATTTACGGTAGAAATACTAAAAATTTCGTTTTAGGCGAATATCAGGATAATCTCCTTATCCAAAAGATTGTGCATTTCTACGGCTATACTCCGCATACACAAATAATAAAAATTCTCTTATCTGCCGATGTGCTTTTATTATATTCTGGTTTTGGCAATACTGAGCAGCTGAATAGTCCAGCCAAATTATTTGAATATTTACGCAGTGGGAAACCCGTTTTTGCCATTATAGATCCAGAAAGTTCCGCGGCTGAAATACTTTTACCAGCAAATACTATTTTTCTTGCTAATTCCGCTTCTTTAAGTTCCATAAAAAATACATTATCAGAACTATATACTCAATGGGAAGAAGGCAAATTGAAAGTTAGCCCAGATTGGGAATATATCAAAAATTTTGAACGCAAAGCCTTAACCGCTAGGCTTGCAGAAGTACTATCTTCTATAACATAATGAAAATCCTCATTATCCCTTCTTGGTATCCATATCCGAAAAAACCTTACGCTGGAAAATTCTTTATAGATCAGGCAAAGGCATTATCTGAGAACAGCAACTGGCAATTTGAAATACTAAACTGGGGACAGAATGAATTCCAAATGCAAATTAGGTATCCTCTATCTTCAATTGCAAAATTATTCGCTTATTTAAAAGCAAAACCTTCCTCTCGTAATTTCAATTCTAACTTAAAAGAGCTATTCATCCCACACATCACCTGGACTAGTAAACTGCTATCGGGAAACATAAAAACCCTGATAAAGAAAATGGAATTAATTCCCAAACCGGATATAATTCATTCCCATGTAACATTTCCAGCTGGCTTTGTAGCTATGCTTTTCGCAGAAAAATGGAAAATCCCATATATTATCACAGAACATAGCGGTCCCTTTCCCTTTCCTGAATTTGTTTCTAATAACAGAATCTCGGAAAAAATTACTCTTCCTCTTCAAAAAGCAGCAGCAGTTATATCTGTAAGTAGATATCTTCAAAAACAGATTCTATCTACCTGTTTGGTAAAAAGTATAGTTATCCCCAATTTGATTGATACAGAATTCTATAAACCAGTTTCTATATCAGAAAAAAGAAGACGCTTTTCCTTCTTTTCTTTAAGTGCACTAATTCCTGCCAAAGGTGTTTTAGATTTAATTGAAGCTTTCCGACTAGCAGTAAATAAAGGTATGGATGCTGATCTATATTTAGGTGGATCTGGTTATTTAGCACCCAAATTAAGAAAGCTGATTATTCAATACCATTTGGAAAATAGGATTCATCTACTAGGATATCTTACACCTCAGCAAGCGCTTGAACAATTTAATAAATGTAATTGTTATATCTTACCAAGCCATATAGAATCTTTCAGTATGGTTTTACTGGAGGCAATGGCTTGCGGGAAACCAATTATAGCTACAGATTGTGGTGGACCAAAAGATATAATTACTGAAACAACAGGAGTCCTTATCCCTCCTCAAAAACATGATGTTATGGCTATAGAAATGCTAAAAATGGCCAATAACAGCAACAAATATAACCCTGATAGCATCAGAGAATGGTGTTTAAAAAATTATTCTCCTCATATAATCTGTGCTCAAATATCAAGAGTATATGAAAGTATTACTGGAAGTTAAATAATCTTCTAACTGTTTAGGACTTTTTCAATAACCTCAATCATCTCATTGCGCATAAATGGCTTTTCCAATACTGCTTTAGCTCCAAGTTTTAATGCCAGAGGAAGATAGCTGTATGGACCGTATTTTCCCCCACCACTCATCGCGATGATTTTGATTCCAGGTTTTATGGCCATTAAGTCCTGAATGGTCTCCAAACCTTCTTTATTAGGCATAATGATGTCCGTTATAACTATATCAGGATCAAATTCACAGCATATTTCTAATGCCTGATCGCCATCACCTGCCTGCTGAACAAAGTATCCAGAATTTTTTAGCATTTGTACTAAAACATTGCGGAAACTTACATCATCTTCAACAACTAAAATTTTAGTCATTAAATATCCTCGTTTATGTAATATATATTTATAGTAATTAGTTAATTAAAACTAGGTTGGAACCTTAATTTCTATCCCGTTTCATTGTAAAGGAGAATTCTTTAGATAAATAGAATTTTGAAATAAAAATGTAGAATATTATCCACAATGCGTAATCTAAAAGGGTTTTCAAGTGCAAAAAAATGGTGGCGAAACCCAGAATCGAACTGGGGACACAAGGCTTTTCAGGCCTCTGCTCTACCGTCTGAGCTATCTCGCCAACCATTTTCCTCTTTAATTTTACCAGCTTTTTCTGTCAAGAGGAAATTATGTTGACTTTCTATCTTATTGTTTTGT
Source organism: Cloacimonetes bacterium UBA5835 (assembly GCA_002432865.1). Lineage (GTDB taxonomy): Bacteria > Cloacimonadota > Cloacimonadia > Cloacimonadales > Cloacimonadaceae > Cloacimonas. The sequence goes on along the minus strand of DJGX01000061.1, from coordinate 1,208 downwards.
AATATGTTAACGAAATGTTCTTTCCCTCTTGGATAGCTCTATATTAAATTCAAATTGATTGATAAGCATTATTTGGGCATAGATAAGACTATTCTTTCAAACTTTAGAAACTCGTAAAATACTATACCATTGCTTTATAATTCTATAATTTCGTTAGAGGATCGTTAAAGAATCTAATAACAAATGAACTATTATCTGCTGCAAAGTAAAAATACTATATAAAACCGTTGAACTATTATGAGTTAAGGCAAAATTCTGATAATCTATGACGAAATTAGGAGAGATATTTGAAAAACTTCAATGTTTTTTTCTGCTGCTTGATTTTTAGTTTGTACACAAAAAAACCTGAATGCCAAGGTTTCTACCTCTTCAAGCTATGGAACAGAATGAACCAGGCAGATTAGCATATTCTCCTCAATATCATTGACGGGTTTTACTTCTATGCACTAAATAATAGTTTTATCTATAATGGAGAGTGGAGAAACGGCATCTTACAAAATAAACGGTTACTTTTCTCATTAAATCATAGCTCTTACCGACAAGAGAAGATTATCTTCAACCTTGCATCATATAGTATATCACTCATTATACTAGCCTTAATCATGCGTTAATTATTAAGGAGTGATTAAGGGATGATAAAGGAGTGATAGACACTTCCCAGTAAGGAACTAGTTTGGGATAATAATGGCTAGTAAAAGTATAAGTGATCACTGAAAATTGCAAATGGCAGTTCTACAGGCTAATGTTGAAGCTTATAAATAAACCGTGGGGAGCACCGGGTGGTGTCCCCACGAATCGGAGGGCATTCTATGTAGGGTCTGTAGGCTGCATTCAATGTGAGATTTGGCAGGATTTCTGTCAATGAAGATTCTTGCAGATTCTTTATCATATTGAGTGGGAAGGACTTGCCCCCTGTTGCGAGATGTGTATAGTAGACCAATAAACAAACAGTCGGGTAACCGAGAAGAAAATCAAGATGACCAAGCAAAACAAGAATCGTAGAGAGCAAGCAACGCTGGATCAGGTGGCAGCTTCCGGTAGTCAGATCGTACTTAAGAGGAAAGATGGTTCGGAGCAACCAATTGAAAAGAATATCGAATCCCAGCCCAGAGGATAAGTCAAACAATGGACATATAACTATTACAATAAACTGAAATAAAAAGCTATACAAAAATGGTGGTCTCGCAATTATGGGATCATTAAAACAT
>DJGX01000058.1:4325-19108 GCA_002432865.1 Cloacimonetes bacterium UBA5835 | reverse complement strand
AAAAAATATGGGAATGCCAATAAGGGAAAGTTATTGACAAAAATCACAATATCAAAGTTTTGGATTTTATATCATTTCGGGGTGTAGCGCAGCCCGGTTAGCGCACCTGCTTTGGGAGCAGGGAGTCGGAGGTTCAAATCCTCTCACCCCGACCAGTGTAAGTTAATTATTTTTGGGCGCTTAGCTCAGTTGGGAGAGCACATGCTTTACACGCATGTGGTCGGGGGTTCGAGTCCCTTAGCGCCCACCATTTTTTCTATCCCAATAAAAACTGAAGAGTGTAACAAGCGGTGATATATGAAAATAGCCATAACAGGAGCCAATGGATTTGTAGGCAGCAATCTGGTTAAGCATTTCCTTTCTGCCGGTTATGAAGTTAGAGCTATAGTTCGATCTAATGCTTTCACAACTTTTATTTCACCTCGGGCACAAATCGTAAAAGTTAACTATTATGATGCTCAATCCCTTATCTCTGCTTTTACAGGTATAGATATAATAATTCATAATGCGGGAAAAACCAAAGCTCTAAATTCAGGGCAGATGTTCAAAGCCAATTTAGGCATCACAGAGAAAATAATTGAGGCAATTAACAAACTTCCCGAAGAGCAACAGCTTATCTATTTTAGTTCTCAGGCAGCCTCTCGTCCGAGTATAGATAATATTCCTGTAAAAGAAGATGAACCTTCTGCTCCTGTAACCTGGTATGGAAAAAGTAAATTTGCTGCGGAAAAAGCCATCAAGGAAAAATGCCGGAAGAATTATACTATTATCCGTCCCTGTTCAATTTATGGTTGTGGTGATAAGGATTTTTTACAGGTTTTTAAGCTTGTTAATCGTGGTTTCGGTTTTAAAATTGGGCGTAAAGATAAGTTGATCAATATGATATATGTTTTAGAATTATGCCGATTTGTTGAGCTTTGCGTTAATAATCCCGCAGCATATTCTCAAACATTTTTTGCCACAGATGGCAAAGTTTACAAGCAAAGCGATGTTATAAAAGCGGTTGCCAAGGCTTTGAATAAGAAACCTGTTACTATTACAGTTCCAGAATTTTTGGCTTGCCTGATTTTTTATGCTGGTGATTTATATGGTCGTTTATTTCACAAAGAAGTGGTAACTAATCGAGAAAAAATGAAAGAAATTATGGCAGATGCCTGGTTAGCAGATACCGAGAAAGCAATAAGGATATTAGGTTGGAAACCTACAGCCAATTTAGAAAACAATATGAAGGAGACCGCTAAGTGTTATCACGATTTAGGTTGGTTGTAGTTTTTACCCTTTTTACTATTCCTTTTTTTGCCCAGAAAATAACAACTGCAGAGCCAACTAAAGTTGATACTTTAGAGCTTGTAGAGAAAAAAGTTACTAAAGCTGAAATTGAAAATTGGATAAAAGCAAATCACCTCGACACTAATGAACATATTTTCGGTGCATCACCTTTACATATAGACTACGGAGATATATATCATAATGGCTATTTTTATGTAGGACGCTCTGAAATGAATATGCCAGAAAGAAATGGTTTTGAAACTTTATCCGGTATTTTTTCTCCTGCTCTCTATTATGGGTATTTCAATTCCTTATATCAGGTTAAAGAATATCAGCGCACAGTAAATTATACAAACAGCAGTTATCCTTTTCCGCCTGTTCTAACATCTTTGAAAGCAGGATTGGGAGATTATGATCATCATTATGCGCGCATCAATTTATCTAAAAATGAGCTTTTTTCTTATCCCTATCTTGAATATCAGGGTGATTTTCTGGTTCAAAATGGTTATTGGACAGATATTACTTCTACTGAAACTTCTATGAAACATCGCCTTTCCCAATCAGGAAAATTAGTTACTTGGGAGCTCGAATTTGCCAATTGGAAAAAAGATATTGCTATGAATGAACTGCTTCCTGTATACTGGCAATCTACGAATTTCACAATCAACCATAACTTACAGCAGTTTTATGCCTCATTTGCTTTACCTTGGTTTAAACTAAAATTACTACAGGAATCCGAAAGCGCAAATACTAATCTGTTTTACAAAGAGTATAATCGTAATTCCACTCGTTTACAATTTTCTGCTCAGCAAAAAATTGGCTTTCTGCAAACTAAAGAACTATATGAACATAACTGGAATAAAGGTTTTTCTTGTTTTTGCGGATTTTATAATGCTGAAGAATACCAAGATAAGCTCGGGTTTGGTTTCCAGATAAACAATCCAGTAAAAATCAATCTTACCGCGGACTGCTTAGATTGGAAACGCTACAGGTTATTTGCTAATGCTGATTATTCTCTTAAGAACTTTAATTTGGGAGCAACCCATGAACACAAAATGGGTGATGATTCCTCTGTTTTGAAAGTGAAAGATATTTTTAATGCTGACGGAGAATTGGATTTAATAGATATCTCTTTTTCGCAGGAGTCATCGGTTTATTGTAGCTATAACCTCTTCAATATTAAGCCATTAGTGGCAGTAGGGACAAGAGAGATTGAGCAGGAAGCAGAAAATTCCTGGTTAAACATAAAAAAACAGCAACCTTTTCTCCGCCTGGCGATGGATGTGAATTATAGCTGGAAAAAATGGTTGATAACCGCAAGACCGGAATGGGTTATCAGTAAATATTATCCATCGCTTACAGAAAATCCGGAATACCGCTTTCATAGTGTTCAACAGATAAAATATATATTACCCTATGATAATGCAGTTGTAGTAGGTTGTGATATTTATGGCCATTCAGAATATTATGTAGCCAACGCGCTAAACCCATATTTGATTGAAAGTTCCACAATGCTGGATGCTTGGGCAGGAATTAATGTAGGAAATTTATTTGAATTACGCACTGGATTTAAAAATGTTCTTTCCTCTTCTCTATATGGAACATATCCAGTTCCAGTTTCTGTATATATAGATGTTTTATGGCTCTATTTGAATTAAGAATAGATAACGGATAACTGGATCGATTGGATTAACAAGGTTTATTTCAATAGAAGATTTAATCTGTATGAACTATTTTTTAATCTGAGTAATTAAGATAATCTGTGAGAGGGGTTATATATATGAAAGTTACGAGTTTAATATCTATCAATGTTTTGATGTTCTTAATGAAGAATAAATAGCATAATAGAACCTGCTTGACAAAAAAAGGACTCTTATATTATATTGAATTCATCCTAAAATAGGGGTTAAATAATTAAAAATGAAATTATTTGAAACACATTGTCACCTGGATCATCCTGATTTTGACAGCGATCGAGAAAGCTTAATAAATAAATGCTTTAGCAGTGGAATAGAATACATTATTAATGTTGCTTTCAACAAAGAAACGGCGTTCAGTTCTTTGGGGCTGGCCAAAAAGCACTTACATATCTTTTCCACAGTTGGTTACCACCCTCATGATGCTATTGATTTTGATGCTGAGATAGTAAAAAAACTGGCAAGAGAGAAAAAGGTAGTAGCCATTGGTGAAATCGGATTGGACTTTTTCCGAAACTTATCTCCATTTACAGTGCAGCGTGAAGTTTTTGCCAATCAAGCACATTTAGCTGTAGAATATGATTTACCGGTTATTGTTCATGATCGAGATGCTCATCAGGAATGTTATAACATTTTAAAAAATGAGAATATTAAGGAAGCGGTTTTTCATTGTTTCTCCGGTGATATTATTTTTGCGCAACAGGTTTTGGATGCAGGTTGGATGATTTCTTTTACAGGAAATATCACCTATGCTAATATTCACTTAGATGATGTAATTAGATTAGTTCCCTTGGATAGATTTATGGTAGAAACGGATTGTCCCTATTTACCTCCTCACCCGCATAGAGGTGAAAGAAATTCCCCACTATATTTACCCTTAGTAGTAGAAAAAATAGCTGAAGTAAAAGGGATTTCTCCTAAGGAAGTAGCAGAATTATCATTTGCCAATGCTTATAGATTTTTCCGTATTCCTCCCGATCCAGTTAAGGCTTTACATCACAAATCTAGTCATAAAAAGGTTAATTAAAACTTTAAGCTGCAAAAAGATATGGCTTTAAAGTTAAAGGATATAGAATGAAAAAAGCAGTTATTATTATCTGCGGAGCAATCTTATGTATATCTCTCCAGGCAGGAAACTCCATATTTTCGTTTTACGGTTTTCCCGTTCATAATTATGGTAGAGATATTTACAGTTTAGGAATGGGCGATACAGGAGCCAGTGATGTTTTCAGAATCAATACTGGTTATGCCAATCCAGCTATGCACAACAGAAATAACTACACTTTATTTTCCACTGGAATGAATATGGGTTATACAAAATATCACTCACAATATGAGGGAATAGAAAGAACTTTTAGAGATGATTCTTTAGATTTTCCTTATTTTAATATTAATATTCCAATTGGGAGAAATAGGTTAGGTGTTCAATTCAATTCTCTTGCCTCTGGATTAGTAACCAATTATCACTATCTTCCCGATGGGTCGGTTGAATCTCAAACCAGCGATAAATATCTTTATAAGGCAGATTTGATTTACAGTTACAGTTTTAGTGAAGTGAACCTGGGAATTAGTGCCAACTACTATTTCGGGCATAACAAACAGTATTTTTCACAAACTGGAAACTACTCCAATTTTGACACTCGTGAATCAATAATAATGGATTTTAAGAACCCCAGCATAACCGTTGGAACTATCAAATTATTTGATAAATATAGTGTTGGAGCTCATTATTGTGCACCTGTTACTTTGAAAGGTGAGCTGATTCGTAGCAGCATACACAATACTGAACCTGCAGAAGATTATAAATTCAAACTTCCTGAACAATATTGTCTAAGCGCTACAGCCTTGCCGTTTGAACAATTCAAGGTGGCTGCTGATATTAATTATGAACCCTGGAGCACAATATCAGACGACTATCGTGATTGTTATAAGATTGGGATAGGACTTGCTTACGAGCCAAATATGGAAGCACATAAAAATATTTTTATGCGTTTTCCGATGAGGGTGGGTGCTTCTATGCGTCAATTATATTTTCGCGATAAAGATGGCAAAGATATTGATGAAGTATCACTTAGTTGTGGATTGACTCTTCCTTTAAAAAATGAAATTGATAGAATTGATTTAGGATTTCAATATCTGAAACGCGGTGATTTAGCCACCAATAATCTCAGCGAAAATTCTTATATGTTGATGATTGGATTTACTGGTTTTGATATTATCAGTAAAGCTCCCGATAGAACAGCTCCGCGTAATATACCTGTAAAAGAGGAAGTTGAATGAAACCAGATGAACCTAATAGTAATATGGATTCTTCTAATGATATATTAAATCAAATACTAAAATCTCGCAATTTATCGCAGCAGGATTTACAAACTAATCTTAATATGCTTCCTGATGAAGCTCTTTTTGCAAATATAGATAAAGTTGAACACAGGATTCGGGCAGCTCTCTATGAGAATGAACCTATGGTAATTTTTGGCCATGATGATCCTGATGGTATAACTAGTACTTATATTTTATATAACTTTCTTAATTCTTGTGGTTACCAAAAACATCGTTATTATATTCCCAATCGCAATCTGGAGCCGCATGGCATTCAAGCAGGATTCATAGATTTTGTGCGCGAAGGTAATTATAAGCTTATAGTTACAGTAGATAACGGTATTGCATCTTTGGAAGGAGTTAAACAGCTTAATGCCTTAGGATGTGATGTTATAATAACTGATCATCATATCGTGCAACCAGAGGTTCTTCCACCAGCTTATGCAATTATGAATCCTCAGCTTCCTCAATGTGATTATCCTTTCAAACAACTTGCTGGAGTTGGAGTTGTTTTAATGTTAATTCGTTATTTGGGAAACAAATGGGAGCATCCCATTGAGCCAGCAAGTTATTTTTGGACGGCTGTTGGTTCTGTTGCCGACAAAGTTCCTATGATAGGAATGAATAGAATATTAGTCCGTTATGCATTAGAGCATTTTTATGAAATTCAGGATGACACAGTGGAATTCTTATTGCGTAATTACAATCGCATAAACACATTAAGCGATATTAACAGTTTTCTGCAATATACAGCTCATCTTTTAGCAAATGGGCGTGATGATAAAGGCAGGCATACTGCTTTGCGCTTTATTTTACAACTTTCAGATGCAAAAGCAGATCTTTTTCAGGAGCTGGAAAACCAAAAAAACAAATGGGATAGCGATTTAAACCGAGTATTCAATTTTTTGGATACCTTAGCTGCTGATTTTGTAGGCAACTGGTTTGTATATTATGATGATGAAGATATTATTCCCTATCCCCTTTTAGGTACAGCAGCTACTTATATATTAAACAAACTGAATATTCCCACTTTATTGCTTAAAAGCCATAATGGCGATACTGTTTGTGAAGGTCGATGCAGTGAAGGTTTTAATATTATGGATGCCTTCACCCACTGTAAAAAGTACTTAAAGCAATTTGGAGGTCATCCTAAAGCAGCAGGTTTTACGATGCAACAGGAAAATTATGATACTTTCTTGGATTGTTTTAATAATTTCCTCCTGAAACACTTTCATCCTTCCCATACGGCATCTACGAAATATGATGCTGTGGTAGCAGCCAAAGATATTAATCGGGAAAATTGGCAGAAACTGGAGATTTTACTACCCTGGGGACAGTTGAATCCGGAGCCAACTTTGTTAATTCGTAATACTTCTAAAGCTGAAATAATGAATTATGTTGCTCTGGATAATAGTGGGCGGGAAATTCCCAACCAGGGCAAAGGCGATATTTTGGCTCTATGGAAAGCAGCTAATATGATTAAAGTTTTATCCTGGCAGCAAACAGACTAATGATCAAGCTTGCTGGAGGCACAGACATTTGATACAACTTGGTGAAACCCTTAGGAAATCTATTCATTTAAGCAGTTTAATTATTCCGCTGGGATATAGATATCTGCTTTCCTTCAATCGTTCTTTGGGCTTCTCGATTTTGTTGATTGCTTTCACTATCAGTTTAGTAATAGAATTTTACCGTTTCTGGCACAAGGGATTTCGTAAAACCTTTCACCGCATATTTGGCATCATATTAAGAAAGCACGAATTTAAGGATTTTACAGGAGCAACTTATATGCTCTTTGCGGCAGTGTTGTGTGTTGCTTTTTTCCCTCCTTTGATAGCTTCCTGCGCAATGGCTTTTTTAACAATAGGTGATACTTTTGCTGCATTGGTAGGTATAAATTTTGGTAAACGCTGGTATATTAAGCAGAATAAAAGTTTGGAAGGTAGTTTGGCCTGTTTTGTTAGCTGTTCTGTCTTTGGTATTTTTTGGTTGGGAAGTCCTTTTTTAGCTGTTTTGGGTGCCTTAGCCGCAACTTTGGCTGAGCTAAGTAATATTCCCATAGACGATAATATAACAATTCCCATTTTTTCAGCTTTGGTGATGACTTTGCTGAGTATTGTAATATAAAAAGGTAGCTATGAAATTATCCTTTGTTATTCCGGTTTTAAACGAACAGGATTCTCTTGTTCAGCTATATTCTGAAATTATACAAAACTGTAATGGCTATGATTATGAAATTATCTTTATTGATGATGGCTCAACAGATAACAGTTTTAACATTATGAGCCAGATAGCTTTAAGCGATATGAAAGTGAAGGTAGTACAATTCAGATGTAATTTTGGCAAAGCTGCTGCTTTACAAACTGGTTTTAATCTTACTTCAGGAGATATCGTTTTTACTTTGGATGGTGATCTTCAGGATAATCCTATTGAAATTCCCAATTTTATAGCCAAATTGGATGAGGGCTACGATCTGGTTTCAGGTTGGAAACGCAAAAGACGCGATCCTATTTATAAAACTCTCCCATCCAAACTTTTTAATTTCGTAACCGCAAAGACCTTTCATCTTAAGCTAAGAGACTATAATTGTGGTTTTAAAGCATATCGTCATCCTTTGGAAAAGGAGATTATACTTTACGGTGAGATGCATCGTTACATTCCAGTTTTAGCTCATTCTTTAGGATATAAAGTTGGCGAAATTCCAGTTGCTCATCGTCCGCGTAAATTTGGCAAGAGTAAATTTGGAAAAGAGCGTTATCTGCGTGGTTTTTTTGATCTTTTAACTGTTAAAATGATTACCCAATATAGCAAAAGTCCTTTATATTTATTTGGACGGATCGGAATTGCTTCCACCTTTCTGGGTTTGATTATCAGTATCTATCTGGCAATTCTGAAAATCTTTATGAATCAACCTCTCTCCAATAGACCCCTTTTGTTCTTGGGAATTTTGCTTATCTTGGGTGGGTTGCAATTTATCTCTATGGGCCTAATTTCTGAACTTATAGTAAATCGTTTCCGACAGGGAAACCGGACACCTGTTTCTATCGCTCAATATGTAAATATAGACCAAATTGAATCCAAACCCTATCAACAAACTAACTTACCCGAAGTAAATGAGTAAGCTGGAACTCTTTTTTTTAAGTCGTTATCTGAAAGCTCCCAAACGTAACCTATTACGATTTAGTTTTGTTTTTATGATTTTGGGGATCATTCTCTCCGTGGGAATCCTAAGTGCCGGACTTAACTTATTTGAAGGTTATGAACGGACTTTGAAAGATGTTTTATTGGGAGCTTTTCCGCATCTGACAATAAGTAAAGATAATCTGGGTTTCATCTCCCATTCCGAAACAAAGAACCTACTGAATAAAATGGCTAATTGTAAAGAAATTCAGCAAGTTACTCCTGTCCTTAGCTATCCTGTTATGGCTGCAGGTAAAGCAAAAGTGAGAGGAGCCACTTTGAATGCTTATGATTTTAGCAATAAAAAATCTTTCCCTCAGGCAAAGTACATTCAAAAAGGTAAAAAAATACCAGCTTCTCAAGAAGTTATCATTGGCAAATATCTGGCAAAGGAATTAGGAAAGGATATTGGCGATACTTTAAAGTTAGTATTTACTCGTTTGGATAATATATCTGCATTAGGCATTTTTCCTTCGGAATACTATATAACCGTTGTAGGTATTTACAGCAGTGGATTTTATGAAACAGATCGCTCTTTAATTCTTGCCAATATTACCGATGCAGAAAATATGCTTAATTCAGCATCGGGCTTCAGTAAAATTGAAATTCGTTTGGATCCTAAATATATAGATAAAGCACCGGAAATTGGGCAAAAGCTTCAAGAAATAGTTGGTAATTACTATTCAGTATATCCTTGGCAAACCTTTAGTGCAGGTTTATTACATTTGGTAACTATGGAAAAGTGGCTAATTTTTATTATTTTCTGTTTTTTAGTTTTAATTGCTGGAATTAATGTTATATCTGCGGTGTCAACTATCATTCTGGATAAAAAAAATGAAATCGCCGTGCTTAAAACTTTGGGTGCCAATTCTACATCTATAAAAAGAGTCCTTAGTTTCCAGGTTGGACTTTCTGCTCTGCTAGCTATTTTGGCAGGACAAATTTTGGGAGCTCTTCTTTCTTGGGGTATAGAAAAGCAGAACTTTTATAAACTAAAGGGTGATGTTTATTTTATTGACAGCTTAAATACAAGCATAGCACCTTTAAATCAGTTGATCATCTTTATTGTTTCAGCAGCTCTGGTTTTTATTTGTATATACTACCCCCTTAAGCAGATAGATAAGCTGGAAATTATTGAATTGTTACGCAACCCCTGATGGATTATTATATAATATAACACTAACTAATTTTTATAAAAAGGATTCGAAAATGGTCTGTTTAGCAGGTTATGATCTCTGCAAAAGTTACCTTGATAGTAATCAAACAATTAATGTGCTTAGAAAAGCTACAATTGAAGTAAAAGAAGCCGAACTGGTTTGTATTACAGGACAATCTGGCTCCGGAAAAAGCACTCTTTTACATCTTTTAGGTTTATTGGATTCCCCAGATTCAGGAAAAGTGATGATAAGCGGGCACGAGATAAATTCCACTATGCCAGAAGCAGCTTCAATTCGTAATTTAGAACTCGGTTTTGTTTTTCAATTTCACTATCTGATAGAAGATCTAAATGCCCAAGAAAATGTAGCTTTACCGATGATTATTTCTGGCGTAAATAGTTCCCAAGCAATTAAAAAAGCTGCAGAACTTTTACAAGCTCTAGATTTAGAAGATCGTATCAACCATTATCCCAATCAGTTAAGTGGCGGTGAACAGCAACGGGTTGCTCTTGCTAGAGCTTTAATAAACAATCCCAAAATTGTTTTGGCAGACGAGCCTACAGGAAATCTCGATCCTGAACATAGTGCCGAGGTTTGGGATATGATTATTAAATTGAATAAAGAGCGCGGCCAGACCTTTGTGATTGTAACTCATGATATTGTTAATGCCTCTAAAGCAAAAGTAATCTATAATTTAAGTGAAGGCAAACTGGAAAAAAAATAGGCAAGATTAAGTATGCCAAGATCAAAGAAATTCCTGATATTCGTTTTAATTCTGTTGTTGATAAACACAGGATTCTTTCTTGCTTGGTATGCATTTGGTTTAAATAATTTGTTCAAAAACTCTGTGGCTAAGTATATCGGGCAACTTACCAAAGGCAAGGTTACTATTGAAGAGTTGCATTTTAGCGATCGTCAATTATTGGCTAAAGGAGTAAATTATACTTCTGCTGATAGCAGTTTAGCTATAAGCATTAATCGTTTAAGCGCACGCTATAATCTAACTCGATATCTTCTCTCCGGTTTCAAAACCAATAAGTTGGTTAATGACATAGAAATATACAAGCCAGTTGTACACTATAGTTACCAATATAAGCCCCAACCCCCGAAAGCAAAAAAACCGCTTGTCCTTCCGAATTTTGCAAAGTACTTTAAACATCTTCAGCTTAATAATGGAGCTGCAGTTTTGTCCTTTAATATCCCTGTAAAGATTACACAAGAGGGCAATTTAACTATATCAGAGAGTTTATCCAATATAAATCTTGAAGCTGATAATAAATCCACAACGAATGCTACAATTAATGCCCTCACTTCCAATGGTGGAAAAATATCTGCTAAGGGTTTACTGGATAAAGGAAGAATAGTTTCTGTAGATGGAGAAATATCAGCATATAAACCTCTGTTTGTCTCTCATCCTGATTTGCAAAATTTGCACACAGAAATATCGTTGGTTGGTTCTTTAAAACAGGATTCTTTAGCAGCACCTCTGAAATACAATGCAGAAGCTCAGATTTGGGGAACAGAAACACTATTTGCCAAAAATTATCCAGTCCTTATTCCCTATTTATGGGTTAAAACAGATGGTAACAATTTAAAATTATCCCTTTCCAAAAGCAATGTTGGCAGCAGCGATCTTGCCGCAGAAGTTGCAATCAGCAATTTAAGGCATAAGATGAAATTTGAACGGGTAGATATTTCGGCTGATGTAGATTTGGCAATGATCCAAAAAGACCTTAAGGGAATGGTGAATGCTAATATTATAGGAGAGGGTACAATTGATAAACCAGAATTGGAGCTTAGCTTAGTTTCTGAACAAGCTGCTTACCAAAATTACACTTTTAATAAATTTAATTTTAGTGGAACTTATCAAAACGACTTGCTGGATTTTATCATTCCTGAGCTTATTTTTGGTAATCAGATAATTAACTTAACAGGTAGTTTTAATCCGCTAAATATGATATTGGATGCTAGTCTGGAAACTAAACCTATCAATAAAAAAGCTCAACCTTATTTAGCAACTGCCAAATTGGATTTATATGCCGAATTATGGGGTAAATATCCTTATGTGGATGCAACTATCCACCAGCTTGATTTTGCTTACGAGCTTGCTAATATTGAAAATGTAAGTGGAAAAATAAAACTATTGCCTCTTCCTGATGTCAACGATCTATATTTAGATGCCAATTTATCAAGTAGTAATGGATTTAATATTGAAGTAATAGGAGATGTTCTTGATCGTAATCTCTTAGTAGATGCCAAATTTGATGATCTTTCTATTGCAGAATTATATGCACAGCCAACCTTGGTAAATCTGAATCCCGGTTTGAAGGGTGAATTGAAAGCTATTATTACCGGTGATAATATTGTTGTGCAAACCCTTACTGGTTTAACTCTCGATAATCCAGTTCCCGTTGATCTTACTTTAGATGCCTTGGGTACCATCAATTATAAAATGAAAGATGCCAGTATTTATGTTTCAGGAACAGAGGGAATTGTAAACAATCAGCCCCTAAACTTCGAACTAGCCGCTATGCTAAAAGACAACATTGTAACCTTACAAGGCTTGAAAGTTAATGATCTAATCAATGTTAGTGGAGCAATTAATCTGGCAAACTATGCAGATATGAATATTGGGTTAAACATCAACAACCTAAATTATTTGGATGTCGTTCGCTACTATCCCAAATTAGATGTCAATCTTCCAGAATTTAATGGCTTGAATGTTTTTTTAGAATATAATCGGGATAATTTACAACGTTTACGAGCTAATGTTTTCTTATCGGATATAGACCTTTTAGCAGTTACTCCTTTTTCTCTGGAATTGGGAATGGAAGGTCCCTTGAATAACATTCTTGTATTTAGCACAATTAAAAATAAAGAACAAAATATTGTGGATATGACAGGTTATGTTAGTCTTACTCCTGAGCTGAATATTAATTTGGATGCAGCTTTTAAAGACCTCCATATTCAAGATGTTCTTATCAATTCTCCCATCTATGGAATTATAGATGGAATCTCAGGAATTACTTGGCATAAGGTAAAAGAACAAAAACCGGAATTAGAGCTGAGAGCAGATTTAATTTCGCGAGATATTGTTCTTGGTAACTATACAATAGATAAAGCAATTATTAAGGGTAAGCAAACTCCTCGTAAAATGATCGTAGATAGTTTATTTGTTAAATCTACAGGATTATTTGAACTTTCCGGTTCCGGAGCAATTAACTATAATGCTCTCTATAACGAGTTTTTCGAGGGTCCTGAACATTTGAATTTACGGGCTCAGGGTGAACTTTTTACTTGGTTGAATGGTCTTACTCCCTACATCCAAGAAGCAAAAGGTTCATCATCTTTAAGCGCAAGTATCGGAACTACAGAAGAACAATTTATGGTTTCCACTGGAAAAATAAATATCAGCGGAGGCTATATCCAAATTAAAGACCAAACAGAACCCTGCTCCAATATCAATATCCGTGGTGGATTCGACAAAAATAGAGTGGTTATTGATTATGGACAAATCCAAATGGGTGAAGGCAAACTAGTCTTCAATAATATCTTCGAAGTCGATAATAGCGATCATATTATGCTGGGATTCCTTGATTTAGGTATTTTAAGATTGATGGTAGAAGAACCTGGAATTATGATTAATGTTCCAAAATATACAACTCCCCGTTCTCTAACCAAAGTAATTTTAAAAGGTAATAACAGCCGTTATGCAACTATTAAAGGACCCTTCGACCAAATGAAAATCAGCGGAGAGGTTATAGCTTCCAATACTAATGTTTTGTACCCTCCAGATACGGAAAACTTATTAACTTTAGCAACCTCTATGCGAGGTACAAATAAAAAAAGCAGTTCAGAACCATCTCCCTTACCCTTTACCTTAGATGTAAAGCTTATTGCAGGAGAAAATGTTAAGTATGTAACCTATCCCGCAAAATTAAGAGTTGTTCCAGGCGGCTATTTACATTTAATGTATGATGGGCTATCTTTCATTGCAGAAGAGGCATCATTCTCTTCTGAACAAGGAACCGTAGATATCTTTGGCACCATCTTTCAGGTAGATAAAGTAAATCTAACCTTAGTTGATTCCCAAAATTTATTGGGTTTGGAAGGGATATTTTTTAAACGCGCTCCCGATGGTTCTATGATAACTCTTACAGCAGTAACTTCCAACGATTTAACCAAGCCCTTTATGGAACGCTTGCAATTAAACTTAGCCAGCGATAATCCCGAAGATAAAACAATCAGCCAAATTTTAGCGCGCTTAAGATATAGCGGCTCTGAAACACCAGATCAAAAACAGGGAGATATTTTACAGGACGAAGCATTAACTTTAATTTCTGGAAACTTGGATGCCTCGCTTTTTACTCCTATTCTTTCTCCAGTGGAAAACTATATTCGTAGAACATTACATTTAGATAGTTTTACCATTAATGCTGGTTTTCTACAAAATCTTTACACAGAATATACCAGTAATCCAAAACAATTTGCAGAATATACAGATATGAATGAGCTTAGCTCCGATATTGCCAAATTTAGTTCATCTATTTTGCTGAACAACCTTTCCATTTCAATGAGTAAATATTTGGGAAGCAGTTTGTTTTTGGATTATATGCTTACTTTACAGGAAGCTACAAACCTCCAAAAACGCACTCGCATTCTGGTTTCCAATGAAGTTTCCATACGCCTTATTTTACCTGATAATTACCGTGTGTCTTACACCCTGAAAAATGAAGCACAGGAGAAAAAGACCAGTCACGAAATTATGCTGTCTCGATCTTATCGCTTTTGGGGACTTTAGAAACAAGGATTTAAGGATTAGATTTAAGAAACGAGGATTTAAGGATTTTAGGATTAAAAGGATTTATTATATGTAGCCACCGAGGCCACCGAAAAAAATATAAGCACGCGGATTACGCAGATTACGCAGATTTAATAGGTATGGGATGAACAGGATTTTAGGGATTTATAGGATTTATTATATGTAGCCACCGAGAACACCGAAGTCACCGAAAGAAGAACTTTGAACTTTGAACTCCTACACTTTGAACTTTGAACTCCCGCACTTTGAACTCTGAACTCCTACACTTTGAACTCTGAACTCCTACACTTTGAACTTTGAACTCCTACACTTGGAACTTTGAACTCCCGCACTTTG
>DJGX01000058.1:0-4210 GCA_002432865.1 Cloacimonetes bacterium UBA5835 | reverse complement strand
TTGAACTCCTGCACTTTGAACTCTGAACTCCTACACTTTGAACTTTGAACTCCTACACTTTGAACTTTGAACCCCCGCACTTTCACAAGTTTGTAGATTGTCTTTTAATAAATGGAAATTAAAAAATAGGAATAGCATTATAGCAAACTGGAGGCAACATTACAATTTATATAAGCTTCCTTAAAAAAATACAAGGTGAAGTGGACAGCATAATCCACTTCACCTTAATAAGTTCTATATCGTCAATTTACTCTTGAGGTAGCCACTCATCCTTTACAGTAGGTTTTTTCTCGGGATTAGGATCGTCGACAGTATAGCTTCTATCTCTAAGATTATAAATAACTTTAATTCCGGCTTTTCCAAAATCAGGTTGAGAAATAGCAATGACATTTAGTTCATCTGGAGAGTAATCGAATTTAAAATCTTTAGTATTAATATCGCCCAGGTTAAGCTCTTCCAAAGTGATAGGATAATCGCCAAATTCATCTGTCTTCCGATAGCTTTCCATTGCCTCGATAATTTTACTGAAGGTTGGCACTATGCTCTCAAACTTTGTTTGGGCAACTGCTTCGTTAGCTTTATCTATTTGGAGTTGTTTCATTCCGAAGTAGAAAACAAAAACTAATCCCACCAACATAAGGATCATAA
This sequence comes from Cloacimonetes bacterium UBA5835, assembly GCA_002432865.1. GTDB lineage: Bacteria > Cloacimonadota > Cloacimonadia > Cloacimonadales > Cloacimonadaceae > Cloacimonas. The sequence goes on along the minus strand of DJGX01000058.1, from coordinate 3,562 downwards.
TTAATTCTACCAAAGAGACTCTGGTGGAAAAATCAGCCATTTGGTTAGTAGAGGCTTTTTTCACTTTCAATTCGTTTTCAGTTTTTAAAGTATCCGGCATTATCTCCTCCCGGGTTTTTATCATTTTATTCATCATTTTTCATATGCTACTTTTTGTCAAAGGAATTTATTAAAAATATGCTGACTGACTAAGTTGATATCTTCTCCAATAAATTTATAATGAAATTAAGAACTACTGCCTAAGGTATTATGACAAATAGCTTACAGGGTTTGATTAGTTAATTTTGTGCTTCTTTCTTGATATGTAAAGTCCTAAAATAGTGGATTCATTTTTAGTTTTTTCTACTCCAAAAACAATTCTTTAAATCCTAAAATCCTAAAATCCTTGTTTCTATAACTAAATCTGTGTAATCTGTGTAATCTGTGAGAGGATATTTTTTTCGGTGGCTTCGGTGACCTCGGTGGCTAAATATAAAAAAACCTCTTAATCCTAAAATCCTTAAATCCTTGTTTCTATAATCCTAATCCTAAAATCCTAAAATCCTTGTTTCTAAAACTAAATCTGTGTAATCTGTGTAATCTGTGTAATCTGTGAGAGATTATAATCACCTATTCCAGAATCGCTTTCAGCAGCAAAGCCACCATTATTTCATTATGCCCAATAAAATAATATCCCTTTCCCCCATTTTCTATTGGACGCTGCACCACATTTACTTTTGCTCGATAGTGCATATTAAAATCGAAAACCGCAGTTGTGAAATCTTGGACTTTACCATAAATATTTCTGGCAACCGTCAATGCCTTTAAAAACACTTCGGGGACAATAACTGCCGAGCCTAAATTTAAAAACACTCCACCCTCATTCAGTTTAGAGACCTTTTCCGCAAAAATCCTAAAATCCCGCATCGAGCAATCACCAATAGCTTTACCGTTGGCATAAGGACTTTGATGAATTATATCTGTTCCAATAGCCACTTGCACGCAAACCGGGATACCAAATTGGTAAGCAGAAGCCAGTAATGATAATTCTTTATTTTTGGCTATATTATCTAATTCTTTCCCAATTGCCTCTCCCAAACCTAATCCTTCCTCAAAACCCTTATTTATGGCAGTATTAATTCCCTTTGCAGTTTCTTCTGCCATTCCGAATGAACCATCTGATAAAGCAGCAGATACATCTTCAGAGGTTTTACCAAAGCAGGCAATTTCATAATCATGAATAGCAACAGAACCATTACAAACAAATGCGGACACAAAACCTGCTTCCATAACTTCAATTAGTAAAGGAGCCAAACCGCATTTAATTGTATGACCTCCCAAACCGATAATTATGGGTTTATGATTTTGCTTTGCTTCTTTACAAGTTGCTATTAGTTCTTTTATATCTTTAGCAGCAAGGATATCTGGTAGGCAATTTAAAAAATCGGAAACCGGCACTTTCCCTTTTTGGGCAAAAGCATTTTTATTTACTTTACTATAGCGTTGGTCAATAGGATATGTTTTTATTTTATTAAGGTTTATCTCTTTGTATCTGCTCACGATAGCGTTCCTCTTCACTAAATATGCAACCACAATATTGTTGACGGTAAAGTCCAGTTTCCTTAGCCAATTTTTTCCCTTCCCACCATAAGCATCTCCAATCTTCATAGAAAAAATCTACACCATATTTGGCGCTCATTTTTAAGGCAATATCCACAATCAGCTCGTGTTTTTGATATTTACTATAGAGCAATGTAGTACCAAAAGCAGTGTAACCAAGTTCCTTAGCAATTTTGGCAGTAGCATTTAAACGAGTCTCATAGCAATATAAACAGCGATTTTCTATGTCTTTTAGAGTTGCCTGTAGAAAATTAATCAGACCGTATTCATCCTTTTCAATCAGTTCAATATTTTCTTTTAATGTAAAATCCCGCAAGGTGTTGCGCCTTTTTTGATACTCCTCAAGCGGATGGATATTGGGGTTATACCAAAAAGCACTTATTTTTTTGCCCTCAGCTCTCAATTTATACAAAGGAGCAATAAAACAAGGGGCACAACAGCAATGCAGTAAAAGTTCTTTTTCTGCCATAATGTATAGCTCAAATCATTCTTCAGAATGATAGTTCCTCGGTTCTAACTTTGTTCTTTGTTCTCCCTGCTATTAACAGGAATCCCTGTATCACCTTAAAATTCTTTTAATAAATTGGCAGCAACAATGTTCCGTTGAATCTGGTTAGTGCCTTCATATATCTGTAATATTTTGGCATCGCGCATCATTTTCTCTACTGGATATTCTTTCATATAACCATATCCACCTAAGATTTGCACGGCATCGGTAGTAACTTTCATTGCCACATCCGAAGCGTAATATTTGCACATAGCGCTTTCTTTGGAATAATTTCTGGCTCCACTATCTATCATTCTTGCTGTTTGCATTACTAAAGCTCTGGCAGCTTCAATTTGAGTAGCCATATCTGCCAGCATAAATTGTATCCCCTGAAAACTGGAAATCGGCTTTCCAAATTGCTGTCTTTCTTTGGAATATTTTATAGCAGCTTCAAAAGCACCGCGAGCAACACCAACAGCTTGTGCACCCACCATAGGACGAGATTTATCAAAAACCTTCATAGCAGTTATAAAACCTGTGCCTTCACGCCCGATCAAATTTTCTGCAGGAACTTTACAATCTTCAAAAATCAATTCTCTTGTAGCGGAAGCACGGATACCCATTTTGTTTTCTTTTTTGCCAAAATTGAAACCAGGAGTGCCTTTTTCCACTAAAAGACAGGAACATCCCCTCGCTCCTTTGGTTCTATCCGTCATTGCAAAAACACAATAAATACCAGCTTCTCCGCCATTGGTTATCCACTGTTTAGTGCCATTTAAAATATAATAATCGCCTTCTTTTTTAGCTGTAGTTTCAATTGCTCCAGCATCACTACCTGCATTTGCTTCGGTTAAAGCAAAAGCAGCAAGCTTCTCTCCCGCAGCTATTTGCGATAAATATTTCTGCTTCTGCTCTTCACTGCCTGCAATTAATATCGGATACATTCCTAACCCAGTAGCTCCAAATGCTAAAGATATTCCAGCATCAACAGTACAAAGTTCTTCCGTAACTACTGCCAAATCAACAACTTTGCCACTAATTCCGCCATATTCTTCAGGAATCAAAATAGCGAAAAGATCGCTTTGCTTCATTACTTCTATGATATCCCAAGGGAAAATACCCTCTTCATCATATTTTTCGGAAACAGGTTTGATTTTTTCCTCAGCAATCCGCCGTGCTATTTCTTGCATTTCCAATTGATCTTCAGTTAAAAAGTAATCCATTATGTAACTCCTCTATATTTCAATTTGTTATATGAGTTATCATTAAGCAGAAATACCTGAAAATTGTCAATCTATTTTTTCTCCACTTATTTATAAGCCTTATATTCAACAATATCATCCCATACGATTCCCTTATCCGATATGGGAACGATAAGGGAATTATATGGTCTGCATATCACCAGCAAGAAAGTTCAAAGTGCGGGGGTTCAAAGTGCAGGGGTTCAAAGTGCGGGAGTTCAAAGTGCAGGAGTTC
>DJGX01000042.1:31399-31552 GCA_002432865.1 Cloacimonetes bacterium UBA5835 | reverse complement strand
ATATTCTTCTTAAATCCTTGTTTTTAAAGCTCAAATCTGTCGTCCTGCTGGGACTTTTTATATTTGTTCTTCTTGTCGCCGGGTTAAAAACCCGTCGTTATTATGTATCGTTCCTAACGGAACTTGAAATTAGAAATCCTCTTAATCCTAAAA
>DJGX01000042.1:0-31377 GCA_002432865.1 Cloacimonetes bacterium UBA5835 | reverse complement strand
TAAATCCTCGTTTCGAAAATCTAATCTGCGTGAACAATTGCAAACGGAACAGACTCAGGAGTAATCATTGAGGAAAAATATGATATAAGTAGTTGATATATAACAGAACCCCCGAGCTGTAGAAGTTCGGGGGTTCCAATTTGACTATTTACTTCCAAGCAAAGCTTGAATAGCAATGGCTGTGGAAGTTATTTCATCATAATCATTTTCTTGGTGCTGCTATATTTTCCGGCATTCATCTTGTAATAGTAAACACCGCTGGATACAGAGCGACCGTTATTATCGGTACCATTCCAAACAATGGTATGATTTCCGGGTTCCTGAATACCTTTAATCAAGGACTTAACCAGCTGTCCTTTAACATTATAGACATCAATGGTTACAGGTCCTGTCTCTTTAACACTATAGGAAATAGTGGTTTCAGGGTTGAAGGGATTGGGATAGTTGTTATGCAAAGCAGTGGCAACTACTGGAACTTCAGGATCATTAATATCTCCGCCGGTGACTGTTACATCGTCAATACATAAGAAGAAGGCATCGTTGGAAACACAGTTAATACCAATATAAAGAGGTCCAGGTTGGCTAATTTGATAGGTGTATTCAGTCCATTCCTCTGGAGCTTGAACATAGGTTGGACCACTAATGATGGTGAAATTGGCTGGATTGGTAGTAGAAGAAACACCTACTTTGAATCTTTCCAGTCCATACTGACTAGTGTAACTTCTTGCCCAGAATTTGATGGAATTGGGTTCATCAAATTGAGGGGTAATCATCCAGTCATTATTAGGAGGTGTGGTGGCATTAAAGCATGCTGCTAGTTTATTTCCTCCGTGTGCCACTAAACTTGTCATCGCAGGAGTTGTGGCAGTAGGATTGAAGATAATGAATGCCTGAGCAGTATAAATATTTTCCCAGGTATAACCTTGCACACCATAAGTTGCGATTTGATCAACATCAACCAATGTCCAAGGAGCAAAGGTTAGAGTGAAATCAGGATAGGTTTCAAATCCATCGCTGAATAAATCTGCAGTAGGAGGTAGCTGGAAGTTTACGGTAGTTGTCTGACCTGTAACTACAATGATTCCAGTTTGTGTAACTGACTGATAATTGGGATGACTGGCAGTTACACTGTGAGTTCCAGAAAGTATAGACATACTATATGCACCGCTGGCATTGGTTGTAGCAGTAACATCTCCGCAAGTAACGGTTGCACCTGAAATTGGCTGATTTTGCATATTGCGTACAATACCAGCAATAGTTCCAATTTCATGATACAAAGGCAATGGATTAGACAAAGCGGCAACTGAATAAGCTCCACCTGTGTAAACAGATTTCACTGCCCACTTGTAAGTTCCATCCGGTAAAGAAGCCCAACCGTTATCAGCGTATGTCAGATTTGTTATAGGAGTGCTAGTTAAAATAGTCCAGGCACTTTCGTTAGTTTCCTGTCCTTGCAGTAAACGCCATACTTGATAACCAACTAGGACTCTATTTCCATTATAAGTAGGTACGGTAGCAGTTGGAGGAAGTGATCTTACAGTAGCATTGTGTTGAGTTTCATTATTATTATTTACCACTTCACGACTGATAGGACTTGTAGGATAAACGATTTTGGGAGCAGCTGTTGGTGCTTGAGAAGCAGCGAAAAGCTGTTCCGGGCTGAAGGTTATAACCTTGGAAGGTGAACCAATAACTACATCATCCACGAACCATACATACCACATTCCATCAGCGGAAGGCGGATCATCGGCATGCCAAGCAAGCTTAATCTGCTGTCCGGCATAAGCATTCAAATCTACAGAAATCGGAGTGGTATAATAGTTCCAACCACCGGTTTGGGCAGTAGCATCCCAAAGGACAGTCCAAGTATTACCATTATCGGTAGAGATCTTTATGTAATAGTGATCATTATTGGTGGAACCAAGATACACATAGCTCCAGAATTGTAAAACAGCACTGGAGGGGCAAGGGAATTGAGGTGTAATCAACCATTCATCCTGATGAGAATAAGCCCACCACATTGCTGCTTGATAGGAACCTCCATGAGGAGGCACTACAGGGTCAAGTGCTATGCTTCCAACTTGACACCAGGTTGGATAGACACCAGTTGTTCCAGCTGCACCTGTATTTGTAATAATTTGGCTCCAATCAGTAGGCGGGAAGGTTGTGCCTTCAAAGCCCTCTGTAATCCCTGTTGCGGTTCCAGGAGCTTCCCAAGTAAGATTAGCAACGGCTCCATTATCAGTTGCATGAACATTTACAGGAGGTAAGGTAAGCTCGGTGAGCACGAAGTTTTGAGTAGTGGTTTGTAAACCTGTAATAACCACTCCAGCTTGTGAACCGGGTTGGTATCCAGGTTTTACACAAGTTACAGTATAGGTTCCAGCATAAACGCCAAAGCTGTAATGTCCAGTAGCATCGCTTTGACCAGAATATTCACCTGCAGTGATAGTGGCACCTTGAATAGGAACACTGGTTCCAAATTCGGTAACTGTTCCAGTTAAGGTTCCCATCATACCTTTGTGAATTTCATTTGAGAAAGCGGCATTGGAGAATACATTATTTGTATAAACAGCTTTCACGGCGAATTTATAAACGCCGGAAGGCAAAGGTTGCCAAGCATTATCTACATAAGTTGTAGGAGTTATATTACTGGTGGTAAGAGTTGTCCAGTTAGCTTCATTACCTTGATCAGCGGCTAAGAGACGATATACTCTGTAACCAAGCAAAACACGGTTGTTATTTCTGCTTCCTTGGGCGTCTTTCACTAAGAAAGAGTTATCTACGACAGTAAGTGCTGGAGCTTCAGAAGGAGCTGAAAATCCAACATAACCTTGAATATTCCAGTTGTAATTCAAATCAGGATTCTGGGCAATAAGAGTGGTCCAAGAACCACCAAAATACATCATATTGCCGAAACCATCAACAGCAGGTCCAGCATCGCATCCGGCAGGATATCCACCAGTAACAACATTACGATATCCAAACCAGAGTTCTTCATTACCTGTAACAGTTACGGGGTTATCCAATTCAACAGTATTATAAGTATCAAGTACGGGTGTAAAGCCTTGGTCTACAACCATATTGGCTGGTTGAGTAGCAGTTCCTCCAGTCCAAACGCGAACAGAGAAAGTTCCTGCTTGAGCAGGCCATACTTTTAATGTATATAAGCTCATTCCGGCATAATCAGAAAGTGCTGATGCAGGATATCGAATGTATACATCAAAGTCATTAGCACCACCAGTACCTATGCTATCGTTATTTTCACCATTGTCATAATGTAGCCATTCACCAACAGCTGCAGGATTGGGCGCTTGCCAGGTAACGGTAACATTACTGAAATTAGCAGCTTCTTCAGCAACTACTCCATAAGGAGGGAAAGCTAATTCGTTAACAGTAATATCACCCATATTTACATTTGTAGTCCCAACTACAACCTGACCTGTTGCCTGTTGATAGCCAGTTGCATTTACAACATAGTTATAGGTTTGATTGGCAAAAACATTAGGAATAGTAAAGTTACCGGTAGCATTGGTAGTCGCCTCGTAAGGTTCATAACCACTTAAGGTGATTGTAGCGCCAGCCAAACCGACTGTGGGTTGATCACTTCCAACTACGCGTCCGGTTACTGTAACTTGTGGCAGTAGAGTAAGCTCAAAGTTTTGAGTAGTGGTCTGATCTTCCACAATGGTTACAGTATGCGTAACTTCGTTATAGCCGTGTTTTGTAGCCATAACTTGTTGAGTTCCAACTGGAACATACGGTAAGTTATATGAACCGTCAGCAGCAGAAAGAGTATGGAAAACTGTTCCTACAACGGTAACTGAAGCACCTTCTAATGGAGCTCCACTGGAACTTACCACTCCAGTAAGAGAACCCATATCAGAAATAGTTAAGAACAATCTGGCATTAGCTCTATTGGTAGAAGTGGTTCCAGTTGTTGCAGATGATGCAGGTGAGCTATCACTCTGGAACCGTAAGCAGCTGGGGTAAGCAGTAGGCGTGTAAGGAACAGAAGCATTTTGAGTATAGGTACCGGGAATAATATCTGTGCAAATATCAATTAAGAGGTTGGAAGCACCGTTCCAGAAGAAGGGAGTAGTGAAAGTATGCACATTCCATCCGGCTGTAGGTAAGTAACTGGGACTATTCCACACAGTAGTATATTCCCCTACTTCAAATGTTGTAGTTAGCTCGGTCTGATCTGTATGTTTTACTTTAATAGTGTAGTTCGGCATAGCGGAGCAGTTATTCACTGAAGTAACATTAAATGCCAAAGCATTAATCAAACCAGGTGCACCACCAGCTGCGTAGATATCAGCTGCAGTATATAGATATTGCTGACGGAAGTTCTTCCAGTAGGTCCCGTAAGGTGTGGGAGCACCGGTAGTGCTATTTGTGGCAGTCCCCTGACCGATTTGCACTACGGTAAGCCCTGCTTCCATTACTTGAACAGTAAGGTTTCCTGTTTGATTATTGGTAGCAATTTCGTCACCCGCAAGTTCCACTACACCATATAAATAGGTGGTTCCTACAGTAGTGGGAGTCCAGCTAAGGTTGAAGGAAGCTGTCTCTAAAGAAGCGATAGAAGTACCAGCAGCAGTAGCCAGTTGCACGCCACCTTCTTTCATCAGTTTTACGGTGTAGTTGGTTTGAGTGGCAGTTCCATTGTTTTTAACTGTGATTGTATAGGTTGCAGGTGAATTAACATTAGGAGTTCCGCTTCCGGTAATGGTAAGACAAGACAAATCATTTACAATCTGCTGCCCAGTATAAAAGATTGTGGTTTTGGGAACCTGTCCTACAGGAGTAGTTCCGGCAGGAGGATTGGCAGGATCGTAAGCGGTTCCATCACTTTGAACTTTTAAAGTGCGGTTGGTGCCAATGGTTAAACCATAAAAATTATCAGAAGAAGAATAATAGTCCGTATCCATTGGACGCTGTACCATCATTACCAGATTTCCAGGAGTATGCATATAGGGGGTTTGCAAGGGAATGGTAATGGTGTTGGCACCGGAAGGATAGGTAATATTGCCATCAAAGACCAAAGTCATCTGCGTGGAAGGAATCCAACCACCACTTAAGTCCTGAACATTAGTTGAGCCCAACCAAATCTTGGTGGCACCATTGGTAGGGGAATCAACAAAGTTGTTGTACAAAGCCAAAGAAGTTATAGTGCCGCTGACAAAGCCAAGTTCATCGGATAAATAGATAGTCTCAGAGAGGGAGTTCTTCCAGAAGAAATCCATCGGAATACGCATCGTTTCTGTGCCATCGGCAATAGTAACTGCCTGAACACCAGCTGGTTGAACAGCAATGGGTAAAGGAGCTGTCTGGTCGTTAGTAGTATTTTGATCACCGGCTAAAACAACCTTACCTATAAGAGTCATTGGTCCGGCTACAGTAGGAGTCCAAGGAATTTGAAAACTGAGTGTCTGAGCAGGTTGAATTGCAGTTCCAGCTACATTTCCCAGTTCATTATTATTACCATCAATCAGTTTTACCTGATAGGTGGTTTGAGGATTGGAACCCCGGTTACGGACAGTTACGGTATAAGTAGCTGATATTCCAACAGAAGGAGTAGTGTTACCGGAAATACCTGTTGCAGCAAGATCATTAGGTTGTGCTACTACCGGATTAAATTCGTAAACAGTTCCCTGAACGGGGAAAGTAGTAATATTGTTGGTCTCGGTAGTTGTAGAGGCAGTTCCAGTAATTGGGTCAATACTATAATACCATCCGGAACCTCCAGGACCCATATTTATCCCAATAGAAGCTGAAGGATTATTGGGCGTTCCGCCACTCGCTCCATAGATAATACTAATCTTTCCTGTTTCATATAGTTGAACTTGAAAATTAAAACCAACAGGACCGCTGTAGTTCCATTTGGCGTCTGTATATTGAATAGTGAAGATACGATTGGGTGCAGTTCCAGTCATTTCATAGGATACTGTTCCCGAAGCCATACTAAGGTCGTCCCAAAGAGGGGCAACAACAGGTTGATAAGATGTGGAGGCAAGATTGTTAGTTAGGTTACTTCCAGTTTGAGAAGTACCTAAGCCAACCCAGCCGTTGGTAGAGATTTTTACTTCGCTAAAAGAAAAATCTCCATACCCAAAAGTGAATCCAATAGGGATAGCAGCGGAAATTGCATCATCAGATGAAATTCCTGCACTAGTCCCTGTAATTGGTGTGTATGTACCTGTAGTAGCTGTAAAAGAATAGTATTCATCAATTGCAGCCCAGGACAAGCATACCATGAATATCATCACGAGGAGTAATGATAATCGTTTCATAGTTATCTCCTTTCCCGTTTATTGTTTTTGGGGTTAATCTTCTTTTGCTTAACCTCAGAATAACAGAGTGTATCCTGAGTTCTAAGGTTAAATCGTGATTATTCTTTCGGAAACTATTTTGCCGCTCTTTCAATTTTGGCAGCAACCTACACACTATGGTTATAAGAAAAACTAATTCTTACTGCATACACTGATAAAATAGTTCAGGAAATCTGTCAAGCAAGTTTTTTATATTTTTTTAGCTAGAAGAAGAGGAAGTAAATTAATATAGAGTGTGGTTCAAATGTTAACTTACTCAGTTTAAAGTGATTAGTTTATATTCAAGGGTTAGCAACTTTTATTTTATTTTTTTGAACTAGATGATTAAGTTGAATTCCGTTTAAATCTTTATAAGTTCTAGTTGTGGCTTTTTTTACTTGCCATAAAAACAAGATATAAAATAATGGCAGAACTAAATAAATATGGGAAGGAGGTTCTAAAGTGATCCACTTATTCAAGGTAAGTGACCAACATTTTATTCCTGCATTAACAATGGATGAAGCGTTTTGGATACATCTGGAGAACCCCTCTCCGGAAGAAATAGCTAAGGTCGTAACAAAATATAATTTGGAAGAAGATTTTATTACTGATCTTCAGGATGCGGATGAGAATGCTCGTTTGGAATGGGATGAAGGAACTCTATTAACTATATTACGCGTTCCTGTTTATTATAAACATCGTTCGGCTAAGATATCTTTTGCCACAGCGCCTTTAGGGATAATTTCCACAGAGGATAAAATGATAACGGTTGCTTTTTATGATAATGAAATTCTAACACAATATTTGGAAGGTAAGCATCGTCCGTTTAATATTACTCAGCAGAGTTTTTTGTTAAGTATCAGTTTACGCGCAGCGATCTATTTTTTAAAGTTCTTAAAAGAGATTAATCGTAGAACTACTCTTATTGAAGATGAGCTACAACAATCAATGCGGAACAAAGAGCTAATTCGGATGGTGCGGATGGAAAAATCCCTTGTTTTCTTTAATACTTCATTAAAATCCAACGAGATAATTTTGGAACGTTTGCAAAGAACGCGCTGGTTATTAAACGATCCTGATGCTGAAGATTTGGTAGAAGATGTAATCATAGAAAACAAACAGGCAATAGAGATGACTAATATTTACAGCAACATCCTAAGTTCTATGATGGATGCTTTTGCTTCTATCATTTCCAATAATTTGAACATTGTGATGAAATTTCTTACTTCGATAACGATTATTCTTTCCGTCCCTACTCTTATTTCCAGTATTTATGGGATGAATGTACATCTCCCTTTTCAGGAAAGCGAGTATGCTTTTGCTATTGTGATGGGACTATCAATTATAATATCGTTAGTTTTGGTGTTTATCTTTATTCATAAGAAGTACTTTTAATAATCCGGGAGAGGAGCAATGTTTTACTTAAATGTGATAGATACATTTTCTGCAGCCCATCGTCTTTGCGGTTATCAAGGTCCTTGCAGTAATTTGCATGGTCACAATTGGAAGGTTCGGGTTTGCGTGAAAACAGAACATCAAGATGAAATTGGAATGTCTCTTGATTTTGGTTTTCTAAAGAGTATGTTATCGGCTATATTGAAAGACCTTGACCACCGTTTTTTGAACGAAGTAGAAGAGCTAAAAAATATCAATCCTACTTCTGAAAACTTGGCTAGATTCATCTATGAGCGAATGGACGAAGCTCTAATTGATAAACCAGTAACTATCTATGAAGTTGAGGTCTGCGAATCTGACCGCAGCAGTGTGATATACAAAAATGCTTAGATTTGTAGAATCTTTCTTTGTAAAAAGTGCCATTGAGCCAAGTGATTATCCAGCTTCTGCCTATCCGGAATTTGCTTTCGCGGGTAGAAGCAATGTAGGTAAATCTACACTTATTAATTTACTAACTAATCATAAAGGCCTTGCTAAGACCTCTTCCACTCCAGGAAAAACGCGTTTGCTTAATTTTTTTCTTATTCGGTATAAAATAGACGAAACTGATAGTTCTGGTTTTTTACAATTTACGGATTTACCAGGTTATGGTTTTGCGGAAGTTAGCCAAGCAGAACAAGAAAAATGGAGAAGGATGATTAATAGATATCTTGAGCAGCGTAATCAATTGCGTGCCTTAATTGTGCTCGTGGATATCCGTCATCCTGCTGATAGCAAAGATGTTATGCTATTAGAAATGTTACGGGTAAGAAGAATAGAATACTCAATTGTTGCAACCAAAGCAGATAAGATTCCCAAAACCAAAATTGACAAGACAGTTAAAGACCTGGCAAAAGGTTTAGGATTACAAGAAGAGCCGATTTTTCCTGTCTCGGCTCTTAATAATACAGGTATGGAACCGCTTTATAACTGGATTCAGGATAAACTAAGCTAAGATGCAAACCAGCAATAAGTTTGATCTCATCGTTGTGGGTGCAGGTCATTCTGGAATTGAAGCAGCTTTAGCAGCTGCCAAAAGAGGCTTAAAAGTAGCTCTGTTTACAATTAAACTAGAAGCTATAGGCAGAATGAGCTGTAATCCATCTATTGGCGGTCCCGCTAAAGGTCATTTGGCAAGAGAAATTGATGCTTTAGGTGGTGAATTAGCAAAGAGTGCAGACCTTTCTGGAATCCATTTTAGAATGTTAAATAGAAGTAAGGGTCCGGCAGTTTGGGCTCCGCGTTCTCAAAATGACCGTCAACAATATCATCTACTTATGCGCGAGGCAGTTGAAAAACAACAGAATATCCATTTAATGGAAGCTATTATTGAGGAAATAATTGTAGAGCAGGGAAAAGTTAAGGGAGTAATCAGTCAAATCGGTTGTTACTATTATGCTCCCAAGGTTATTCTGGCAACGGGAACTTTTCTGAAGGGGAAAATACATATAGGCAAAATCAGTTATTCGGGAGGACGGAGTGGAGAACCTTCTGCCGAAGAGCTTTCCGATTCACTATCAGCAATGGGATTAAAAGTTCGCAGATTTAAAACTGGTACCCCTCCTCGGATAGACCTGCGATCATTAAATTATAATATCTTAGAAGAACAACCAGGTGATCTTAATCCTCAGGGTTTTTCTTATTACAGGGATATTGAACTAAAGAATCTTATTTCTTGCTATATAACGCATACTACGGAAGAAACGCATAAAATTATTAGAGATAATATTAATAAATCAGCTCTTTATTCTGGCATTATTAAAGGTATTGGACCGCGTTACTGTCCTTCGATAGAGGATAAAATAGTAAAATTCCCGCAGCGTGAAAGCCATCATATTTTTATTGAACCGGAAGGTATTAACACTTTTGAGGGTTATCTGAATGGGGTTTCTACTTCGCTTCCAGCAGATATTCAGGAGAAAATTGTGCACAGTATTCCTGGTTTAGAAGAGGCGCGTATTTTACGATATGCTTATGCCATCGAGTATGATTTTATCGATCCCGAAGAAATAGATAATTCGCTGGAATGTAAAAAAATAAAGGGTTTATATTTGGCAGGACAAATTAATGGCACTTCTGGATATGAAGAAGCAGCAGCCCAAGGTCTTATAGCAGGCATAAATGCGTCTTTGGCTTTAGAAACTAAAGACCCACTTATATTTAAGCGGAGTGATGCTTACCTAGGTGTTTTGATTGATGATCTTGTTACCAGAGGAACTAATGAACCCTACCGAATGTTTACATCGCGAGCTGAATATCGGTTACTTTTAAGACAGGATAATGCAGATGAGCGTTTGATGCCTATTGGTTACAAACTGGGTTTAGTGGAAGAAAGCCGTTGGCAAAGATTTATGCATACCCAGGAAATTTATCAAAGGGAACTGGAATATTTGAAACAGCATAACTGTATGGCAAAGGGAGAAATAAAAGAACCGATCCGCTATGCGCAATTATTAAAACGGCCGGAAATTTCATTTACCGATCTTCCTAAATTCGGTTATCATATACCTGAAGATGTAAATGCCGATATCCAAAATCGTCTTGAACTGGAAATTAAATATTCAGGATATTTAAATCGGATGGAAGAAGAAATTAAGCGGTTTAAAACAGCTGAAAATATTGCCATACCTAAAGAACTGGATTATTTCCAGATTCCTTCCCTTGCCTACGAAGCCCGCGAAAAATTAAGTAAAATCCGTCCTAAAAATATTGGCCAAGCAATGCGCATTCCTGGAATTAATTATAGTGATAGCGTTGCCTTAATGATATGGCTACATAAAAATGCTAAAAAGGAAGCAAAATGAATGTAATTGCCATTATTCCAGCTCGTTTTGCCTCAACTCGTTTTCCAGGGAAGCCCTTAGCGATGCTGAAAGGGAAACCTATTATTCAATCCGTTTATGAAAGAGTAGTGAATTCCGGTTTATTTACTTCTGTTTGTATAGCTACAGACGATTTAGCTATCATAGAAGCAGTAAAAAGATTTGGAGGTAGAGCAGTTTTAACTTCCGATAAGCATCAAAGTGGTTCTGATCGTATAGCTGAAGCATTACAATATTTTCCTAAAGCAGAATTGGTATTGAATGTTCAGGGTGATGAACCCTTAATTGAAAAAGAGCCTCTGCAAAAGTTAATTTCCGTGTTTGAAGATAGAGAAGTGCAAATGGCCAGTTTGATGACCCCTTTACAGGATTTGGAAATGTTAACCAATCCCAATATTGTGAAAGTTATAACGGATAGGCAAAATAACGCTCTGTATTTTTCCCGTTCTGCTATTCCTTATAATCGGGATAACCTATCTGATGTAACATACTATCGTCATATTGGGGTATATGCTTATCTTCCTGATTGCTTAAAGAAATTTGTATCTTTAAAACAAGGAAAACTGGAAAGAATTGAAAAATTGGAACAGCTTAGAGCTCTGGAAAATGGGATTTCGATAAAAATGGTAGAAACGAGCTATCAAGGCATCGGAATTGATACACCTGCCGATTTGGCAACGGTAGAAAAACTGCTTTCTTAACGCTACAATATAATTTTAACCTATATAGATTTTCAAGGGACCAACAATGGAGAATACTATGAATAGATACAAGCAACACTTACTTTTTTGGGCTTTCATAACTACTGCCTTATTTGCCAATGCGGTTCCAATAACCATTTTTCACACTAACGACACGCATGGTGCCTATCTACCGCAAAATTCAAAAAATGGCAAAATTGGCGGTTATGCCAATCTGGAATATTATCTGAACGCAGAAAGAGAAAAGGCCAGCCGATCTTTATATTTAGATGCCGGAGATCAACAAACCGGCAGCATATTTGCCTCGCAGAAATATAATAATGCCATTGGCGGAGCAGTTATAAAGGTCTTTAATTCTCTAAATTTGGATGCCACAACCTACGGTAACCACGAGTTTGACTATTCGTTAAATAATACAATTAAATTACGGAAATTGACAAATTATCCTTTTATCAGCACTAATATACTGGATGAGAGTAAAAAGCCCTTTGGAGAAATCCCCTACAAAATATTTAAGCTGGATTCTCTAAAAGTAGGTGTTTTGGGCTTAACTTTAACAGACCTGCCGGAAAAAGTGAAAAGAGAAAATGTAGCCGAATTAACTATCCTTCCCTACAAAGAAGCAATAGATAAATATATTGAAGAAGTTGATAAACAGAGTGATTTACTTATTTTACTTACCCATAACGGCTTTGCTGCGGATTCGCTTTTGGCCACAGAATTGGATGACCGCGTGGATTTAATTATTGGAGGTCATTCCCATACAGTTATTTCCGAGCCCTGTAAAGTGAATGGAATTTATCTTGCCTCTACGGGTGCTTATTTAAATTATTTGGGAGCAATTAATCTCGAAGTACAAAATGACCACATCACTTCTTATGAAAGCTGTCTTATTCCACTTTTTGCACCGGAAAATTTACCGGAAACACCATTAAATAGATTTGTTAGCGTAATGGCAGATAGCTTGGATATAGAAACAGGAAAAGTAATCGCGACCATTCCTGAGGACTGGGTTCCTGATAAATTTAAGGAAACAGCGGTCTCCAGATGGGCTGCGGAAGCCCTAAAAAATGAATATTATGATATTTATAAACCTGATTTGGCTATTATTAATAATGGTGGCATTCGCAAAATTATTTCCGCGGGAGCTGTTACCCTAAAAGATATGTATGAACTTTTCCCCTTCAATAATTATATAGTTCTGTTTTCCTGTTACGGAAAAGATCTATTAACTATGGAATCCCTAAATAGAGAAATTGCTGAAAATAAACCCTATGATATAGTGCAAACCAGTTCCACACAATGGAAAAAGAAAAAACGCCTTTTTGGTTTGATGAAGCCTAAAGAACTCTATTATATAAATGGAAAACAAGTTGATCCGGATAAAATTTACCGGGTGGTTAGCTTTGATTATATTCTAGGACAATGGGATAAATATTTGGGATTTAAGCCATTTGATATTCAGGAAACGGGAGATCTGTTTACCGAAGTGATGATCAGACAGTTAAAAAAACAGTTCTCTCACAGATAACACAGATGACGCAGATCTGATTTATCGAAACAAGGATTTTAGGATTAGTTCACGCAGATTACGCTGATGACGCAGATCTGATTTATCGAAACAAGGATTTTAGGATTATAGGATTTAGAGGATTTATAGTTTAAGTCCCAGCAGGGCTTATATCTTTATTCAAATTTTTTTCTAGGGGCTTACACCACCATCAATATAACTGTATCGGCCTTTGAGTTAAAATCGGTTTTGCTTGTGATCTGCCATATAATTTCATTCTTTTTTGCTATCTTTGAATAAGGTCATTAATAATCTCATAGAAAAGGCCGATTTTGACTTAAAGCCGATAGCCGACTGCTTAAAGCCGATAGCCGACTGCTTACAGCCGACCGCAGATTGACTTAAAGCTGACCGCCGAATGCTTAAAGCTGACAGATTATTTACGTCACCGTCGTTATTATCTGTCGTCCCGCTGGGACTTTTATATCCATTCATTATTGCGCCGGGTTAAAACCCGTCGTTAGTATGTATCGTTCCTAACGGAACTATTATCTAAATTCTATTTTTTCTAGGGGCTTACACCACCATCAATATAACTGTATCGGCCTTTGAGTTAAAATCGGTTTTGCTTGTGATCTGCCATATAATTTCATTCTTTTTTGCTATCTTTGAATAAGGTCATTAATAATCTCATAGAAAAGGCCGATTTTGACTTAAAGCCGATAGCCGACTGCTTAAAGCCGACCGCAGACTGACTTAAAGCTGACAGGATGACAAAATGCCGATTTTGACTTAAAGCTGACCGCCGACTGCTTAAAGCTGACAGATTATTTACGCCACTGTCGCTATAATTGTGTCACTCTGAGGGGCTTTCCATAACCCTCTTTAATAATCGCCATTTATAAAACAATAATCCTCTAAATCCTATAATCCTTAAATCCTTGTTTCGATAAATCAGATCTGCGTCATCAGCGTAATCTGCTTGAACTAATCCTAAAATCCTTGTTTCCAAAACCGCAAGATTAACTCTGAACTCTGAACTTTGTCTTTTGCTTATTTTACAGCTGTTATCTGAGAATTTTTCCCCCATTGGCAATCAGTTTCATTTAGGTATACTTTTCCCCCTTTGTATATTTGGATTTGGACATTATCACCAATTTCAGTTTCGCCAAGAATGTTCAGTTTAGCACCTTTTTTAACCACAATTTTGCTGTTATCTTGAATAATCAATTTGCAACCGGGGTTAACTGTCACAGCAGCATTCTTTTCCAAAACAAGATTACCATCTAAAACTGCCAGATAGTTAAGTTCGTTTTTACCTGTTACTTTTTTAGGTAAAGTTGCGCACATTTGCAAAAGGCGTCCATCTCCAGGATCAATACTTATTTCGGGACATTTTTTATCCGAGTAGAAAATACTTTTATCGAAGGGGTCATAAAGGGCAACATATTCTCCCAGAATATTTTTGGCGTTGTCATCTATATAAAATCTCACTGTTTGAGGAGGAGCGGTTAAATAGGCATCATCCAATTTATCAGGATGCACATACATCAAGCTATCGCATTTATTAGGATTATTTTCCATAGAGATATATTCGGTTCGGCGATTAACCATTATGAAATAAGGATATTTTTCGGCAGCTTTAAAAAGTCCGCATTGCACATAGCCATCATAGAGATCAACTCCATTTTGCACCAATTTTTGAGGTATAACTTCTACTGATTTTATTAGCATCGATTCTAGTTTGGCAGGGTTTTGATAGCCATTTGTTTGAATAACATCCGTGTCAATCCATTCTTTGGGGTTCATATAATCAGCATACACCAGGATTTTTTCGTTAGCTTCTTTCAAACCATCCCACCCAGCGCGGAAAGTTAATTCTCCTGAGGGAGCTACATCTATAGTGGTAAATTCTTGATAGCGCAATTTTAAAGCTGTGGCATCATATATTTTGTTATTGATTCTGTAAGTTAAAATACCATCGGCTCCATAACATAAAGGTAAAAGTTGAAAACACTTTTGCATATATTTGGGCGGGCGCAGCAATCCCCAAAAACCTGTATCAGGGCTTGTATAAACCCATTCACCGTAAGATTGGGGACAGGGCATATATTTTGCGCCGGTTTTCATACAGAGTTCTTTATAGTATTTATATGGTTCCAACATATCATAATGAAGGCGTCTTTGGATTCCTCTTCTTTCTTCAGGGTTATTCCATTGGATCCAACCCCAAAGAGGATAGATATCGAAAGAGATGATTTCGGGATCAACCTCGCGAGAGTATAATCCAATATGGTCATACATCATATTATTAGGTTTTATTACATATTTCCTATGCAAAATGGAACAGGTGAATAGAGATGAACCACCGGTTAAATGTTTTATATCTTTAAAAATATCTTTATGGATACGCTTATAAGAACTGAATTGACCTTGGGTTGGCTCATCGGTAAGATAGAAATATTTAATGTTATCATATCTTTCTGCAAAGTCATAAACTCTTTTGCGAACAGCTTGAATCAGTTCGGTATCTGTCTTTTGGCGTTTATTCATTGTGTCTTCAAATTCTACATAATCCAATTCCAAAATTCCTTTTCCGTTCCAATAGATTTGGGGATTGAGATTGCTAAGTAGATATTTCCACAAAATGCCTCCTTCCAAAAGGCCGGCATCGTGTAAATCCTGTAAAGAAACTTTTAAAGTGATTTCTTTATGAGGCCAGAGCATATTTCCCTGTTCATCTTTAGAGATAAGAGGTAGCTTATTATATTGATTTACTGTTAGTTTACTGGTAAAGCCAGATTCGGAAGATAGTGTGTTCAGATGTGGAACTTTATGTTCATTTTTAGTATTATCAAAACCGTTAAAAGAAAATTGCATCAATTCTGCATTTGGATCCGTAGGGATATTTGAACATTTAAAAGCAATCGTTACAAATAAAGTATCGTTTACTGAGGGATTCGCTTTAAAATTACCCGCCCATTCTCTTTGAATAAAGCGGAATTCATTACCGATTAAATAATTTGTATAGCCCTTATCCTGCCAGCGAAATTCTAATTTATTAAAAGCATAACCAGGTTGACCATTATTTAGTTGCAAAAGATATTTACCAGAAGCAAGTTCATTGTAAACTTGCTTGCCAGTCGTTAAGGAATTATTATAAAAATACTTGTCGTCCAATAGATTCTCTTTGAAAGTAGAATCATATTCAGCTTCAAAACGCCAATAATTAGCAATAGAAAATGCCTCAATACCATATTCAGGGTTTTTACTATCAGGGTTAAATGCCATATCATAATGCAGAACATCCAACCCACGCTCATCCATCGCGTTAAAAAGAAGGTCGGTTCTCTTAGGAAAATCACCAGGCATTACGGTTATTACAGAAGCATTGAATTTAGCTGCCTGAATTGAATCCAATAAAGTATAATACCAGCCAGGAACATTTTGATAACACCTTAACAAAGTGTAATTTGCTAAAAGATATTTATCTGAATGCTTAGCAGATAGCGAACCAAGCATTAAGATCAGAATTGCCAAAATAAGATATACTCTTTTTTTCATCTGAACCTTCCTTATAGAACTCATAAAGTTCTATTTTTTCACATATTATCAATTTATACCTTAACAATTTCTATTTGGTAGCTGTCAAGCAAATATTCAAGGGATACTTATCCTAATCTGATTTTTAGCAAAAAAGCGCAGCTTAACTAAATCGATTACTGGCACTTCCTGCTTAGGCAATTCTAAAATGATCTTCTATCATTTACTAAACGGGATTAAGGAAGTGGTAGTGGGATTTTTTTAAGTAACCCAAAAGCTAAAAGCAAACAAAAAACCCCCGCACAAAGAACTCCTGCACTAAGAACTCCTGCACTAAGAACTAAAAACCCCCGCACAAAGAACTCCTGCACTAAAAACCCCTGCACTAAGAACTCCTGCACTAAGAACTAAAAACCCCCACACTAATTTCCCAATCCATTTTTAACAAAACTGGAATCTGGGAAATCTGTAAAAAAGATGGAAAAAATGGTAACTGTCGTTTTTACTTGACACAGCAGGATATATAAAAAATAGGGTATAGGTAGAAGAAATGTTAATTTATAAATTCAAGCTGCTAAGCAAGCAGGAAATAGAGAGGTTTTGATGTCCATATTTGACTTTTTTGGAATGATGGCCAATGATATTGCAATTGATTTGGGAACCGCAAACACCTTAGTTTATAAGAAAAATGGCGGAATTGTGATAAATGAGCCCTCAGTTGTTGCTGTATCAACAGACAATAAAAAGATTATTGCTATAGGCAACCCAGCAAAATTAATGCTGGGTAAAAATCCTGATGAAGTAAGAGTGATAAAACCCTTGAAAGACGGCGTTATTGCTGATTTTCAGGTTACTGAACTAATGCTACGCAATTTAATTTTACGAGCCCAGAAGAAACGTCTTTTAGTTCGTCCCAGAGTAATTGTTTGTGTTCCATCTGGAATAACTGAAGTAGAAAAAAGAGCTGTGCGTGATAGTGCTTTGCATGCAGGTTCTCGTGAAGTTCATTTAATTTCTGAACCCATTGCTGCTGCCATAGGTGCTGATTTACCAATTGATATGGCTTGTGGAAATATGGTTATGGATATTGGAGGTGGAACCAGCGAAATTGCTGTAATTTCTTTATCTCACATTGTAGTTCATAATTCCATTCGCGTAGGTGGTGATCAAATTGATATGGATATAATAAACTATTTGCGGAAGAAAAGCAACCTGTTAGTTGGTCCACAAACTGCTGAAAAAATAAAAATGACGATTGGCAGTGCTTATCCTTTAAAACAAGAATTATCTATGGATGTGCGTGGACGAGATATCATATCTGGTTATCCTGTAACAATAAAAATAAGCTCTGAAGAAATTAGAGAAGCAATTTCGGAAACAGTTGCGACCATCATTGATGCCATAAAGCGACTTTTTGAAAGAACAGTGGCAGAACTTTCTGCTGATATTGCTGAACGGGGTATATTTTTAACAGGTGGAGGCGCTCTCCTTAAAGGCTTGGATGAAAAAATTCGTAAAACAGTAGATCTACCTGTTCATGTTGTTCCTGATCCTACAGAATGCGTAGTTAAAGGTGCTGGGAAAGTTTTGGATGATGTAGACCGTTACCGTCAGGTTCTAATAAAAAGAATTGAGGACTGATCTAAAATCTGAACCTATTACCCAAGATGATAACTCCCTATTTTAAAAGGGACGAAATATGTTTAAGAAGAACCTTGTTCCCCTTATTTTAATTGTCCTTTCTCTACTAATGGTGATAGGCAGTAAGGAAAGTCGTATCAAAAAAGCAGGCTGGATGGGAAATACGGTTTTCTTCCCTTTCGTTAAATCTCTAAAAGCAATTGAGACCACGCAAGAACTGAAGCAGGAAGTTTTTTCTTTGCGAAAACAATTGGCTGAAACAACTTTGGAAAAACTGGAACTACAAAACCAGCTGAAACAGTTTACTGGAGCTTATTCTATTTCCTATGATCTTGGAGAAGTAGAATTAATTCAAGCAGAAGTTATTGGTTTAGCCGGTCAATATCAGGAACTTAATTTAGTGGTGGATAAAGGATTCAAATTCGGAATCAAGATTAATGATCCGGTTATTTCAGCTAGTGGGATTGTAGGGAAAATAATTCAAGTGGCAGCCGATCATTCTATTGTGCTTCCTTTTTCCAATCCGCGTTTTCAATTGCCGGTTATGGATGCGCGCACATCTGTTCAGGGGATTTTACAATCCGATATTAGTGGAACGGTTTCAATGAATTTAATTAAATTGGGTTCAGATATAGCGGTAGGAGATACAATTGTAACTTCCAATCTTTCACGGCTTTATCCAAAATCCTATCCTGTAGGAACCATAAAAAGGATTAGAGAATCTCAGGATAATTTGTTTATCAGTGCAGATATAAATCCTTTCACTTTAGTGGAAAATCTTGAGCATATATTTATTCTAAAAAGGCAGGAACAAATTGAGCTATAGTAAAAAAACAGAACCGGTCGTCACCCATTGGGGAGTGCGATTTGAACGCATTCCGGTGAAAACGAAAATCCTTACCCCCCAAGATAAGATCAGTGATATAATTAAAGAATACGCTTTACCATTAATGAAACCAGGTGATATTCTAACAATTAGTGAAAGTCCTTTAGCCATCACTCAGGGAAGGGCAATTCCTGTTTCTGAAATAAGAGTTTCTCCTTTGGCAAAACTACTTAGTCGCTATGTAGCTAAAGTCCCATACGGTATTGGTTTAGGCGCTCCAACCAGTATGCAATGCGCTATTGAAGAAACAGGGATTATGCGTATTCTTTTTGCGGCTTTCATTGGTGCCATAGGAAAACTTATAGGCAGGAAAGGTGATTTTTATAGAGTGGCAGGAATGCAAGCTGCTTTAATTGATGCAGCTACAACTTCACCTGTTCCTCCTTATACAGATACAGTAATTAAGGGACCAAAAAATCCTCAACAGATATGTGAGGATTTACACTCAGAATTTGGCTATGAATTTGCCGTTATGGATATTAATGATATTGGTGGTTGTTGGATGATTGGGGGGAGCAAGGGTGTTAGTAAACATTTCATAGAAAGCGTGATGAAAGATAATCCTCAGGGGCAGGGTGACGAATTAACTCCATTTTGCATTGTTCGAAGAGTAGATAACTAATGGTTTGGAAAGGAATTTGGAGTTTTATTCTTGGCCTGTTTTTTCTGTATCTTCAAATTCTGGTTATGCCTGCTTTAGCATTATTTAAAGCGATTCCTTTCATTCTTTTACCTTGGATGATTTATATTGTTTGGACTCGTCCGCGTAATTTTGCACTAATTGTTGTTTTTATCATCGGAATGATGTTTGATACAGTAAATCCGATGACTTTTGGCTTTTATTCTCTTCTTTTTTGTTTGCTGGTTTTAGTAATCCAGGAATTTCGTAAGCCCTTTGAGGCAGAAAGCGGTGTAGCCAAATTGTTGGCAATTGGAATTGCTAATTTCATCTTTTCTGTTTTGCAACTGGTTATGTATGGAGTTACATTTGGTTTTGATGGGGAACTTTTGGCTAAATCATTAGTCGGTTTTGGCTATAATGTTATAGTATCGATTGTCGTTTTTTGGAGTATGCAACTAATTAGTAAAGTAAGATTAACGATTAACAATGACTAAAAATCAAGCTACCATAACCTATTCGATCACTTTGGCGGTTCTGTTTATTTTACTTGCTGCTTCGCTTTTTCGTTTACAGGTAGTGGAAGGAGCTAAATATCAACGCATAGCGGAAAGTAACTTTGTGCGCATTCGGAGAATAATAGCCACGCGCGGAGAAATTTATGATCATAAATACAGGCCAATTGTTCAAAATGTCCCTTCGCATAATATGTATTTAACCAGCGGGAAAATTAATGATATAAATGCTCTAAGCAGATTTCTGGAACAGAATTTCGGCATTACGGAAAGCGAATTGAAAGACCTGGTATTGAAACAACGTTTTAAAACTTATGAAGAAATTCTGCTGGCAGATAATGTTCCCTACGAAACAGTATTAGCTCTTAGCGAAGAATTGAATTATTATCCTGAGCTTTCTTTCCATATCGGTTCCACCCGTAATTATCTATATCCAAATCATTTTAGCGGTTATGTAGGGAGAATTAACGAAAAAGAATATGACCTGTATAAAAAAGAGGATTATTCTCTGAATAGCTATATCGGGAAAACGGGTTTGGAACGCTATTATGAAGTTTTACTACGCGGAAAAGATGGCCGAGAAATTGTTCAGGTGGATGCTCAAGGGCACAGTCTACAACTTTTTGAAGAAGGCGGAAATATTGAACCGCTTAATGGACTTTCCCTTGTTCTTACTATAGATAATGATCTGCAGGAATTTGTCTCTGGAATTTTTCCCTCTGGAATGAAAGGAGCTATAGTAGTTAGCGATGTTCGCAGTGGAGGCATTCTTGCTTATGTAAGTAAGCCAGATTTTGATCCTAATCTCTTTATGCAAAAAATAACACCAGAAATATGGGAAGATCTGAATCGCGATGAAAAGCCAATGGTAGATAGAGTTATCTACGGAACCTATCCTCCCGGTTCAGTTTTTAAACCTATTACTGCAGGTATTGGTTTAGACCGCGGTTTAATTACTCCTGAAACACACCTGGCTTTTTGTTCGGGAGGTTTTAAAGTTGGTAATCGTTTTTTCCGATGCTGGTTTAGCAGTGGACATGGTTCTACTACAGTTGTTGATGCTTTAAGAGTTTCTTGTGATACTTTCTTTTATGATCTTTCCTTAAAGATAAAATTGGATGACTTTTATAATTATGTACGGGATTCACATCTATTTGGAAAAACGGGAATTGACCTACCAAACGAAAGACAGGGCTTCTTTCCTAATACAGAATGGTATAAAAAAACCTACGGCAAAAATGTAGGAATTATTGGACACAAAGTAAATCTGGCTATTGGACAAGGAGAAGTATTAACTACCCCCTTACAGATAAATGCCTTTTATGGAGCTCTTGCCAATAATGGTTTATGGATTCAACCTCATTTATTGAAACAAACAGTTGGTAGAGGACGTCTTACTCGTGAACAGGTTGTACCTATAGCTAAAAGAAGATTACCTATGAAACCAAGTACCCTAAAAACTATTCAACAGGGATTATGGGCTGTAGTTAATGCTCCAGGTGGAACAGGAGCAAATGCAAAAATAAACGGAGCTACTGTTTATGGTAAAACCGGTTCTGCCGAAAATGTTATGGGTAGAAAAACTCATGCCTGGTTCTGCGGTTATTTAGTTACTTCCAAACCAGAAATTGCAGTAACTGTTTTTCTGGAAAATGCTGGAGGGGGAGGAGCTATGGCTGCTCCTATAACTGCTAAAATATTCAATTATTATTTGGGTAATTTAGATATTATTAAACAGGTAACTCCCTTGCCACCACAGTTTAGAACAGCGGAAGGCATTGAGAATGAAGAATTTGAACCTGGTTTAGAGGGCTCGGAAGTATCTATCCCTGGAAGTGAAATTGAACCTCTACCGGCTTCATTGCAGGAAGAAAGTGATGTTCATTAACCGAAAAAAGTTCGATTTTGTCCTCTTGACGCTTTTATTGCTGCTGATTATTTTTGGCTGTATTGTAATTTTCAGTGCTTCCACAACTGTGATTGCGGGAGAGGCACACACTCAAAATAATTGGTGGAAGCAGGTTATCTTTGCTGTCCTTTCCTTATTGGCCATAATTCTATTGTTATGGATTCCAATGCCGATTTTTGATTTAGTAGTATTACCCCTTTACCTTTTGAATATACTGGCTTTGATCATAGTGTTATTTACTCCCATAATTAATGGAGCTCATCGTTGGTTTTCTGTAGGAGGAATAAATCTCCAGCCCTCGGAAAGTGCTAAATTGCTAACAATTTTGATGGTAGCGCGGGTTATATCTAAAGAAAATTTGAATGAATATCGGCAAATTCTCTATGGATTTTTATTAACCCTGATACCTGTAATCTTGATTATGATTGAACCAGATTTTGGTACAACGCTGGTTTTTTGGGCTTCTCTGATCGCTATGTTGATTGCTGCTGATGTACCTTTATTTTATATTTTGCTATGCATAAGTCCTATAGTAAGTATAATAAGTTCCATCTGGTGGCCAGCTATTCCGATCTGGATTATAATTTTTGTATTATTACTATTGAAAGCGCGTCTTTCTTGGGTTACAATTACGGTGGCAAGTATTATCAATGTATTTATAGCATTAATTACTCCTGTTTTTTGGATGGGATTAAAGGACTACCAACAAAATCGGATTTTAACTTTTATGGATCCTACTCGTGATCCTTTGGGTGCAGGTTACCAAATTATTCAAGCTAAAATTGCTATCGGTAGCGGTTCTCTGTTTGGCAAGGGCTGGCTGAAAGGAACTCAAAAAAATATGAATTTCTTGCCGGAACACCATACGGATTTTATTTTTTCTGTAGTGGGTGAAGAATTCGGTTTTTTGGGCTCTATTCTTCTATTAATTTTGTTTGCGGCATTCTTCAGCAGAATTATTAATAATGTAGGTGAACTAAAAATTCGCGAAAGAAAAGTTGCTTCAGCAGGCATTTTGGCTTATCTTATGTTTCAGACCTTTATAAATATTGGAATGAATATTGGTTTAGTCCCAGCAACGGGAATTCCGTTACCCTTAATTAGTTACGGTGGTTCGAATCTATTGATTAATAGCATCGCCGTAGGAGTTGTTCTAAAATATATGAACGAAAGAGGTTTTATGAAATGAAGAATCGCGTGCTTGGTCTTGTCTTATTGGCATTACTATCGTTTTTTATAAATGCCTGTTCAGTTGTAACCACCCTCAGTTTTACAGAACGAGATATTAAAGATAGCCCCAATCTGGTAGAAAATTATAGTTTTAGTCCCTATTCCACGATTGGAGAAGAGGCTTTAAAGGGTTGGATGGTAATTCTTAATCCTCATGATAATTCAGAAAGCCCTATTACTATTGATCCAGATACTGCTTGTGAAGGGAAAACTTCTTTACGAATAGATGCTTCTGATAAATCTGTGCTTATCTTGAGTGAGCCATTTAATGTCCGACGCTATGGAGGATATTATTTAAGATGCTATTTTAAAACAAATTCTCCTAATCCACCCCGTCCTCAACTAAGGTTTATTGTCTTTAAGGAAAACGGTAAAATTGTTAATCGCTTCAAAACAAAAGCCAAAATTAATAACGATTGGCAAAGAACAACGATTAGCGCTGGTTTCATTAAACCAGGTGCCAGATTTGGACGCCTGGGTATTTATATTCCACCTTTTAAAGAGGGCTCTATCTGGATAGATGATACCAGCTGCTTTGAAGTGCATGGATTCAAAATCGACTGATGCGTATTACTTTGCAAAGGGTTAGCAAAGCAGTTTGCTATGTGGATGATAAAATAACCGGACAAATTGAAACCGGACTTCTTATTTTTGTGGGGTTCAGCTCTTTTGATACTGAAGCTGTTTTACCTTTAGCGGTTCGTAAATGTCTGGAACTGCGTATCTTTGAAGACGAAAATGGCAAAATGAATAAAAGTGTCTCCGATATCAATGGTTCGGTGTTAGTTATCTCTCAATTTACCCTCTATGCCAATTGTCAAAGAGGAAGAAGACCAGATTTTACTCAAGCTGCGCCTCCGGGAAAAGCAAAAGAGCTTTATGAGGAATTTGTTCATCTATTTAAACAGACGGAAATCAATGTCCAAACAGGTATCTTTGCTGCCAAAATGCAAATAGAACTCGTAAATGAAGGCCCAGTTACAATCAACTTAGAGTTTTGATGTTTAATTTAAAAAAGAGAGATTCTAGTAGAACACAATTAAATTGATTTTAATGAATTAACACAGCAATGTAGGCAAGCGGCACTGAGGATAGCGTTTTTTCGTTATAGTGATAGGGAACAAAAAACACTATGAAAATATCTGTCTGTATGTTTCTCATAATAGAAAAAAATCGCCAAAATAAAAAAAGCCGTTTCTCCCCAAATGAAACGGCTATAAACTGATCAAAAGATAGCTTTTTTATCTATCATTTCCGTTTATGACGATTCTTACGCAGACGCTTTTTCCTCTTATGGGTAGCAATTTTATGACGTTTTCTCTTTTTTCCGCAAGGCATAATCTTCTCTCTTATTACTTTGTTTTTACATCAAGGACAGAATTTTTGAATTCGCGGGAGAATTTAAAAGTAGGAACGGTTCTTTCAGGAACCGGAACTTTTTCGTCAGTCTTGGGGTTGCGTCCAACACGAGGTTTACGGGTTTTGAGTTTATATGTTCCAAAACCCCGGATTTCGATATGATTACCTTTAATTAAGCTATCTTTAATGGCTTGTAAAAAGGCATCAACAACAACAGCAACATCTTTACGGATAATTCCGGTGTTTTCCGAAATAATCTTTACTAAATCGGCTTTTGTCATTTTTCCATCTCCTTAAATATACTTATCGTCAATATTATTCATTGCTATATCGCAATAAGGTATTCATAGATAAAACCTTATGATTTATGTCAAGAGAAATATCTAAAAATATGCAATGAGTAGTGCTGATATTCCTTTTACAATAAAGCATTAATAGGTTTTAATGAAATCACATTTTTTGTGTTCCCCTTTGGTAAATTATCCTTTAAACACGCTAAACCAAATAGCAAATTAAGGATTATAGGATTTTTCGAACAGACCCAGAACTATCGCAGAATGAATTGGTTACATCATTGAATTAGGCATCATCCCTTAACCCCAATTTTATTAACAAAGAAAGGGACAAAATATGAAATAAGGTGTGGCAGAAACAGATAGAATTACCACATCGCAGGTTAAGGGAATGGGTACGAGTAGAGAATAATTAGTAGCACTAATATTTCTCTTGACATATTAAGCGGTACTGAAATTATGAAGCTGGATTGTGAATTATGAAAAAATAACTTGATCAATAAATAAAAAGTAGGTGAGATATGGAAACAGCCATTTTAAGTCCCCTCTCTAATATGTGTACCTTCCACTGTAAGGGAAAATTAGTTTTTCTCTCCTACGGTGGAAGAGAGCATAAGCTTTTCTATGGTAAAGGAATGCAGTATCTTATAACTTTAATTGCGAATCCGGATTTGTATATTTCTTGTGCTAATATTGAAACTATAAAACCAATGCCTCAAAGGGTATACAGTCAGTTTTCCTCATCTAATGAAGTGCAAATTCATCAATTGGAGGTTCAGAGTAGTTTTCCCTCTATTCCTTTAACCGATTTACAAACGGTTAAAGAAGTAAAGCAAGAATTAATTAGAGTGATAGACACACTTGCTGAATTGGAGGCAAATTGTGATTATGCACAAGCTGATGATATCAGAGATCAATATGAGAAACTTGTTCAATATTTGGAACAAGTTTATAAGCCCGAAGGTAAAATTCGTTATTTTCCCAGCGAAGGGAAAAAAACAAAAAAGAGAGTTTTACGTGCTATAAACCGTTCCTTGGAAGATATAGAAAAATTGGAACCAGAGCTTGCTGTAGAGCTAAAGAACTCCTTGGAATTGGGAACTATTTTACATTATCATCCTAAAATAGATATAGAGGTTTTAGGATATTAAACAATAGTTCTTGTTTTCAAGCTTTATTACTTATTTAAAATGTGCTGCACATAAAAGGGTTGTGTCTCAAGGTTGGTGTAAAATTGGGGAAGCCAGATTAAGAAAAAAGTAGAGCCGGATTCCGCTCTTTGTTTTGATGGTTTTGCTAAAACTAAAAAGACAAGGATAAGATCATAACCCAACCCAAGAGAAAGAAGGATGAAGATAGTATAATTGCAAGTATATGCTAACATAGATTGTGAGAAATGAGAGTAGTAAAATGTTTTCTAACTACCCGATAAATAGCGAGTTGGAATATACACCAACATTAGGGACTCAACTATTGTGAGCATAGCATTAAAGCAAAGTTCTTATCTGGAATGAATATTGCTTTTAAAATTGAATTATGAAAAAAAATATCTTAATTCTTATCTGTCTTATACTGATCAGCCAGTTTTTTGCAATGGCAAAGCAAAATGAGGATAGAGAGCGTCCTCTTTATGCTAATAACCTTGTAAAGATTAAGCTAAGTTCAGAAGCAGTATTTCGTGCCCAGTTGCCGTTATCAGCTTATGCTGAATGTGAAAAAACAAACCTCAATGAATTAGATCAGCTTTTTGAGGTGAATGGCGTTCAATCAATTATCCGCGCTCATATTTCTGCCAAAGATAGAAATTGGGAAACTAAAACGGGATTTGACCGCTGGTTTTTACTGCGTTTAGATGGCACAAAAACAGTTGAACAAGTAATAGCTAATCTAAAAAGCAATCGCTATATAGAAGATATTATTCCCGAATATTATGCCTATCTGCATAATGTTCCCGATGATCCTCTATATCCCAATAATTGGGGACACAATAACACTGCTCAGCTACCTGTTTATCAAGGTGATTCTCATAGTGGGCCTGGAGTAGGGGTTATAGGATTTGATAGCGATGCAGAAATTGCCTGGGATAGTAATCAAGGTTATGGAGATCCTGATATTATTATTGGGATTCTTGATACAGGTGTAGATCTAAATCATCCAGATTTACTTTTAGTTTCCGGATATGATTTCGGCGATAATGATGATAATCCAATGGATGATAGTGCCGAAGCAGGTCATGGAACATGCACTTCTGGAATTGCAGCAGCTAAAGCAAATAACATTTTAGGGGTGGCAGGAATTGCAGGTGGCTGTAGTGTTATGCCGCTAAAAGTAGCCAGCAGTAATGGAGATATACTATATTCAGCTATTACCAATGCTCTTATTTATGCAGCAGATAATAATGTAAATGTAGTCAGTATGAGTTTTGGTTCAAATTCTCATGTAGGGGATAATCCTACTGTTGATTCAGCTTTAGAATATGCTTATAATAATGGAGTTATTCTCTTTGCCAGTACCGGAAATGCAAATAGCGCTACAATAGGTTATCCAGCTATACATCCTTTAGTAATTTCAGTTGGCGCAGCAAGTCCTTCTGGAGAAAGAAAAAATCCCAATTCCTCAGATGGAGAAAATTGGTGGGGTTCAAATTATGGAACCAATCAACAAGATGCTGCAGGTGCAGTTGATATAATGGCACCTACAATTCTTCCTGCAACAGATATTACTTCCTTTGGAGGTTATTCTCTAGATGACTATTTTATGTGGTTTAATGGAACATCCTGTTCTTGTCCTTATGCAGCAGGAGTAGCAGCTTTAGTTCTTTCTGTAAATCCAACTCTTACTCCGGCAGAACTTAGAACCATAATAACTTCTTCAGCCACAGATATGACAGCAGGAACATCTGAAGGTTGGGATCGATGGACTGGTTATGGAATGGTAAATGTTGCTCAGGCACTTTGTGAAGCCAATCCAAGTATTCCTCTCTGCCATATTGTTTACCCGCTTAATAATACTGGTTTTGAAATCAATTCTGTTATTACTATTCAGGTTGAAGCATCTGATCCGGTTGAGCGCAGTATTCTGGAAGTTCGTTTTTATCTTGATGACAATCCAGATTATGTTTTTTCTGATTCAGAAATGCCTTATGAATGGGTATGGAATACAGCAGGTTTATCTATAGGGCAGCATACAATAAAAGCTGAAGCTATTGATAATGAAGGAAATCGGCGATATCATACTATATCCATATCACTCTTAAATCCTGCTGATGAAGGATTTGAAACAGCCGATTTTTCCAAGTTGATTTGGCTTAACAAAAGTTCTTCGCCTTGGACTGTGCAGAGCGATTCATATTTTACTGGAGAATATTCAGCTTGTTCTGGTCTAATAAATGCAGAAGGAGCTTCAGAGCTGAAATTGAAAGTGAACATAACCGAAGCTGGAGAAATCAGTTTTTACCGGAAGGTTTCTTCTTTGGCAAATTACGGTTATTTGAAATTCTATATTGATGATGAATTAATTGGAGAATGGAGTGGAGAAAAGGACTGGGCTTGTGTTTCGTTTCCTGTAAATCCTGGTCTACGAACATTTTCCTGGGCGTATCAAAAAAATTCCAGTAATGTATCGGGGAGTGATTGTTGTTGGATAGATCATATAATTATGCCCCCCTATGAAAATTACTATTGGCCTCCTCAAAATCTAACTGCTGCAGGCGGATATGGATTTGTGTTACTATATTGGAAAGTACCTGAAGCGGGTGAACCTACTGGCTATAATATTTTAAAGAATAATGTGTTGCTTACTACCATTGCAGAAACCAGATATACGGATACTGATGTTGTAGCTGACATTTCATATGAATATACAGTTGTGGCAGTTTATGCCGAAGGTCAATCTGAATCAACATCTGCTCAAACTGCTATTCCAACTTCTGAAGTAGTTACCGAAACCATTATCGGAAACGGAATCATCCCAACTTCTAACTATGAAGGATGTCCTATCAATAATTATCGTAAAAGTTTACACGGTCAGATGATCTATACCGCTCGGGAGCTTAATCTACATGGTATTTTCGGTCCTACAATTATCACTCGTTTAGGATTTTATATAAACACAGCTTCAGCATATTCACTTCCCAATTTCAGAATTCGGATGGCACATACTACCGCAGAAGATGTAAGCCAATGGCTTGGCGAAGATGATCTTATAACTTGTTATCTGGCAACTAATTATCGACCGGTAGCTGGTGATTATGATATGCTCACTTTCTCAACTCCCTTTTTATGGAATGGGATAGATAATATATTAGTGGATACTGCTTTCAGTTTAACTGTGGCTGTAAATTCCTCTGGAACAGTACTTTATACTGATACACCTAAAGGCTATCATTACACACGCAGTAATGTAGAGGATCAAACTGATGTTTTTACTGGAGGTGCTGTAACTATGTATAAACCAAATATGAAATTATCAGTTCTTACTCAACCAGATATTGCAGTGAACACCACCAATCTTTCTTTTGGAAATGTGCTTGCTGGTTATACAGCAGGTAAAACATTTAATATAACTAATACCGGAACAGGTTATTTAAATGGTGAAATTACAGTTCCTGCAGGTTATAAAATTGTATCCTTGGATGAAGAGCATAGTTCTTTATCATATTCTATTAGAGCTGATAGCACGGCTGTGTTTACTGTCCTTTTTGCACCTTTAGCACCGGGTGTTTATAATGGAATTATATCTATTACCCACAATGGGGAAGGGGAAGAGAGAATTATAAACTTAAGTGCAGTTTCTCTTACTGCGCTAAATACTCCTTTTATTGAGGGCTTCGAAAATTATTGTGAAAATTGGACTTTTGTAAACGAAGGTCAAACGAATAAATGGTTTTATGGGTTTATTGTTCCTCAATCGGGAAATGGAGGACTATTTGTAAGTGGTGATAATGGACTCACTAATTCTTATGTTCCTAATAGAGGCTCTACAAGTTATATATACAGAGATATTTATCTTCCCCAAGGAACCGAGAATTGTAAATTGCGTTTTTCCTGGAAAGGAATGGGGGAAGGAACAAATCCATATTTTGATTTTCTCAGGGTTTTTTGTGTAGAACCCAATTTCGTACCTCAAGCAGGAACTATGATAACCAGTGGACAGCTTGGCACAACCTTAAATCTTTCCGATCATTGGAAAGAAGCCGATTTTAATATTCCTGAACCGGTTTCTGGTGTATATAAAAGAATCGTTTTTGCCTGGAGAAATGATGCTTCGGGTGAAACGCAACCTCCTGCTGCAATTGATAATGTTCGCGTTATATTAAATAGCAATACCGATTATGCTTATGTTTATGATGGATCAGCCACTGTAAATTTACCTGCGGTTTCGGACACCTTAGGCCATACCTATCATGGAAATCTAATTATTACTGGAATTACAGAACCTGATGAATATTTGGTAGTTACGGCTGGCTTTGCTTCTTTGAATGAACCTTTTTCTGATGCCGGAATGGATTTTACTGTTACAGGAGCCAATTTTAGTGGAGCCGAAATTACTTTTAACCATAATTTAGGTTATGTTCCTTATTACCTTGGTTATAAAATTGAAGGAAGAGGAGAGTGGATGACCTTTTCCGCTGCTCCAAATTGGACAGATAAAATTGCTTACTTTACAGTTCCCGTCTACTATGGAAATGCCACGAATATATCTTTCTGCTTTCCTCATGCGAATAATGTATCTCCATACTATCCAGAATTGAATGTAGTGCTCGATATGCAAAATGTAGTTAGCATAATATGGAAATGTAACTATACAGAAGGAATTTCTGCTTATCAAATATGGAGGGGAAGCAGCCCTTCTTTCAATTCAGCAGTTGCAGTAAGTGATCTAATCCCTCATCTTGATACCCAAGAAGAAAATTATGTCTATACCGATACTACAACTGATGAAAATACGCGTTATTTTTACTGGCTAAGAATTATCAATATAGATGAGTCTTCTAGTTATTGGGGACCAAAACTAATTGTTACTGGAACAGATCCATTACAACCACCTCCGGAAACTACTCTTTTGGGAGCGTACCCTAATCCATTTAGATATGGAACCAATATCAGCTACACTATCAAAAATGCTGGAAATGTGGAATTTAAAATCTATAACCTTAAAGGTCAATTGGTAAACAACTATCTCCAATACCATAATAATTATGGAACTTACATTTATGAATATACCGGTACAGACAAAAAAGGCAAGGAACTAGCCAGTGGACTATATATCTGCTATATGAAATTTGGGAATAAGACCTTTGTTCAGAAAATAATAAAGGCTAATTAAGTTAACTGCAAAAAATATAAACGGTTTTATCGATATAAAAGTTGAAGCGTTAAATGGTTGTTTAACCTAGTGATCGCTGTTGTGTAAATCAGAAGTTCAAAGTTCAGGGTACTGGAGTTCAAATCTGTCGTTCCTCCGAAAAAAATATTCTCTCACAGATTACACAGATTACACAGATATGAGTTTTAGAAACAAGGATTTAAGGATTAAGAGGATTTCTTCTTTAAAGTTCCGTTAGGAACGATACATAATAACGACGGGTTTTTAACCCGGC
>DJGX01000016.1 GCA_002432865.1 Cloacimonetes bacterium UBA5835 | reverse complement strand
CTTTGTCAACAACCTGCGCCCTACGGGCTAAAAAAGGGGGAGACATCTGAATTACATTTTTTACTTGACAGGTTGTCAACTCTATTTACAGTAGCACTGTAAACAAAATCTCCAAAGGGGTGAAAAATGGCAGAGAATATAACCCAACAGCTGGATGCATATATTATAAATAAAATAGCGCTTTCCAGAGCTATGGGTTACTTGCGTGAAAGTTCTAAGAGTCATTTAATTGAGCTTACAGGTAAATCTGGGTCCGGTAAAAGTCATTATGTTCAACCTTTAATGGATAGTGTATCTGATGTTTATGAGAAGAGGGTGTGCTTTTCACCTCATCCTTTGGCACTAAATCATTTTACTGAGCTTATTCAGGTAATTACGGAAGTGAGTGAAGCTGACCTATACGGTTATTATAATGAATTTCGGGATAATATTGGGTCGGATAGTAAATATGACTTTTTCTATTATATAACAGAACGATTAAATGGGATGGAATTATTTCATTCATTATTGCTTGTTATAGATGATTGTGATGTTTTAGATGCTTATACGCGTGATTATTTACAATATTTGGTTCAATATCTTCCGGAAACTGGTATTCAGATTGTAGCTTTCACGCAAACGCGGTTATTTCCTTTTTCTGAAATGGAGAACATTCCAGCATTAGAGATTGAGGATTGTCAACGGCTTTTACAATTGACTTTTCCTGGAACTGATTTTTCTAATAGTAGTGATAGTGAAATATTTCAGAAAATAACCTCTGGTAATATGATAATAATCGAAAAGGTCTTAAGAGAGATGCAAGCACAAAAAACCAGGAATAAGTTTAATCTTGGCCCTTATTTAGAGAAGACCTTTGATGCTCAACAAATATATCATGAAATGTTAGAATCGCTTAGTCCCTCACAAAAAGAGATTTTGACAGTTATGTATATATTAGATGGGTTAGATACAGATGAACTTTATCAAACGCTTAGCAAACCAGACGATTTGAAAGCAGATCTGACATTATTATATGATTTGCGTTTGATTTCCAATCCTGGAACAGTTTGTTCAATACAAAAGAAAAAAGCATTTTCTCAATGGTTAAACGATAATAAAGATCAAATTGGTAGCACTATTTTCAATCAGCTGATAGAATATCTTCAGAAGGATAAGAGATATCCTCAAATTTTGGCTTCTCTGCAGATTATGAATAATAAATATAACGCGGCACTTTTTGCCAAGATAGTATCCGAGCTTACTTTGATTAATGATTTTGAAAGTGTTTTAACCTTGGAAGAGTATATATTAGCGCATACTAAAAACCCCACTGGCAAATTAACAAGCACACAAAAGATAGCAGAAGCATTTTCAGCTATAAATCAAAAAGATAAAGCGGTAGATTATTTTCGGCAAGCATTGCATATCTGCACAGAGAATAATTTCCCGGCTGAACAGATAGTCTATAAATTAGCAAACGATCTTTATGCGATTAATTCTTCAGCTTTTGCCTTGGAAATTATTAAACAATATTCTCCAGCTACGATAGATCCCTATTGGAAAGTGAAAATACTACTTCTGAAATCTGATATCCAGGCAGAAAGTGAGGCATTTAATGATGCTTTTAACACTTTAGATAATGCCAGTCATTCTTTTAGCAATATTACTAATCAACAACAAAGACATAGCGTACAAGCTGAAGCCAAAAAAATCCGTGGTAAGATTCATTATTATATAAATGAATGGGAGCAGGCAGAAGAAGTTTTTAATGAAGCGGAAACTCTATATTCTCTTGCTAAAGATCACAGTGGTTTAGCTGCGATATATAATAATTTGGGTGTATTATATATGTTTCAGGGCTTTTGGGAAAAGAGCGAGGCCTATTTCTTGAAAAGTTTGGTACTGGAAAAGCAATATTACAATCTGAATGGAATTTCTGTATGCTACAATAATCTGGGTGGCTTAATGGACGACAAAGGTGATCCTGAAAAATCTCTCGATTATTTGGAAGAAGCGCTAAAAATTCAAAGATTACTTGCCGAACCATATAATATAACTAATATCTATAATAATATTGGTGTCACACTGATGGATCACAACGAATATGATCGCGCAGAAGATGCTTTAAAAAAATCTTTGGAGATAGCAAACGAATTTGGTTTTCAACGGAATACAATTGCTTCTTTAAATAATTTGGGAGGCTTGTATTTTAAAAAAGGAGACTGGGCTGAATCGATATCTTACTATGAAAAAGCGATTAAGCTCTCACAGGAAAGCGGTTTTAATGAAGGCCTCTTAAGAAGTTTCAACAATCTGGGTGAGGTCTACGAAAAACAGGATGAATTAAATCTT
Source organism: Cloacimonetes bacterium UBA5835 (assembly GCA_002432865.1). GTDB lineage: Bacteria > Cloacimonadota > Cloacimonadia > Cloacimonadales > Cloacimonadaceae > Cloacimonas. The sequence continues at coordinate 58,558 of DJGX01000016.1, read as the reverse complement.
GCTTATGATCTCTATATTAAAGGCTTGGAATTGTTACCTGCTGTATCAGATGATTATATTAAGGCAGAGCTATATGGGAATTTAGGTAGTGTTTTAACTAAGCTGCATAAATTTAAAGAGGCTTATAGATATTTAGTAGAGAGTTTGGATTTCTTCAAGAATATTGCTGCTCGTGACAAAATAATCGAGGGCTATCTAAAACAAGCATATTACTTTATTTTAACTCACAATGTGGAAAGTGCCGATTATTATCTTTCTGAAGCTCAGAAACTGGCTGCAGAACAAAATTTGCCTTTCGAAATAGGTAGAGCTTATTATCTACGTGCTGTGCTGGAAAGGAAAAATTTAGAAGCCGCAAAAAACTATCTTAATGAAGCAATTAAGCTATTTGTAGAAGTTGGTAGCAACTATGAACTATCGTTAGTTAATTATGAACTTGCTGGAGTTCTTTTGGATATGGAAGAATGGGAGCAGGCACTTCAGATTTTGAAAAATAATAGGAAGATAATAGAGAAATATGGCTCCATAAAACTGCTGGAACAGAACGACATTCTAATGCAAAAAATTTCGCGCGAATATGCTTCGCAAATGGAAGAAGCCAAGTTTGAAGAAAACCTGCTGAACCAATTTTATGAAATTACTCAAAAGTTGAATACAATAACTGATTTGGATGTGCTAATTGAGCAATCTCTTACCAGCTTGATTGAAATTGCCAATGCAGATGGTGGAGTTCTGTTACTTCATGCGAATCCCAATTTGCCTGATGCTTGGGAGTATAAAATTTATAACAATTTTTCGCCAGACGATAAATATCACGATCATTTCTTAAATATATGCGCTGATGTATATCAGAACAATAAACTGGAAAATATTAAGCAACCTCACTTTGCCCCCAGTTATAATAATATTTTGGTGCTTCCTCTATCCATCCGTAAAAATACTATGGGGGTAATACTCATTTTTTGCAAAAGCGGTTCCAAGTATTTCTCGGAAAGAATCATTAATCTTCTCTCTGCCCTTGCCAACCAGATTATTGTAATCATTGATAATATTCGTAGTGCCAATCTGGAAAAAAGCCATGCAATAATTCGAGAACAGCTCACTTCCAATAATATATATGCTGATATAATTGGTAAAAGCCCTGAAATGATGAAAATATTTGAGATTATTGAAAAAGTGAAGGACACTCCTACAACAGTTCTTTTGGAAGGACCAAGTGGAACAGGAAAAGAACTAATAGCTCGTGCTTTACATTATAGCAGCAATCGAAGAAACAAAGCATTTGTAGCTCAATATTGTGGTGCTTTACCAGAAACTTTATTAGAAAGCGAACTATTCGGTCATGTGAAAGGTTCTTTTACAGGTGCTGCTTATGATAAAAAGGGCCTCTTTGAAATTGCCGATGGAGGAACTTTTTTCTTAGATGAAATTGCCGATATAAGTCAATCTACTCAAGCAAAATTGCTTCGATTTTTACAGGAGGGTGAAGTTAAAAGAGTTGGCGCTACAAAAACGGAAAAAGTTAATGTACGAGTAGTTTGCGCAACGAATGTTCCTTTAATGGAAAGGGTAAAACGAGGGGATTTTCGTTTGGACCTATATTACCGTTTAAATGTTATCCGGATTGATGTACCTCAACTTAAAAACAGGACTGGTGATATACCATTACTGGCCATTCATTTCTTAGATAAATACACAAAACGGATGGATAAAAATGTTCTGGGCTTTACTAAGGAGGCAATGGATATTTTAGAACAATTCGATTGGCCTGGGAATGTGCGTCAGTTGGAAAATGAAATTGAACGAGCAGTAACCCTTGTTGAACCAAATACTTTTATTAAACCAAGTGATTTTAGTGAGGAAGTATTTCATCACATTGAATATAGTAAAACAATCGCTATGTTGTCAGGTAAAAAATCATTGAAAGAAGCCATAGAAGAACTGGAACGGAAAATAATAACTCAATCCCTAGAGAAATTTCAATGGAATCAAACTCAAGCCGCAAAAGAATTAGGGCTATCTCGTCAGGGGCTGATAAAAAAGATGCAACGATATAACCTCTATAAGGAAGAAGATTAACTTACGGGAAAAAGATAGTGGAAAGCGAAAACGGTAAAGATTTAAACTCAGAAAATGTAAGCGAAGAACTGCTTCTCTCGCAATTAGAATTTGTGGCAATAGATATTGAAACCACAGGTTTAATGCCAGCGCGAGATGAAATAATCCAAATAGCAGCTTTCCGTTTTAAAGGCAATGAAGTTGTTGATAGCTATGTTAGCTTTGTAAAACCCAAAGGCAAGGTTCCTAAATTTATTGAACAATTAACTCATATTTCCCCTGAGGAATTAAAATTATCTCCTCCATTAAAAGAGGTACTTAAGGAATTTTGCGATTTTATTGGAAACACTCCTTTAGTTGGACACAATATCAATTTTGACCTATCCTTTATCAACCAATCTTTAGTAGAAAATGGAAGTTTTCCATTAATTAATGTGTTTTGGGATACTATGGAAATAGCGAGGATGTATTTACCCTTTACTACTGACCATAAATTAAGTACTATGGTTTCTTTTTTTGGTATTAAATTGGATAATGCTCATCGTGCTGATTCTGATGCTTTAGCTACCGGATATCTTTTTAATGCTCTTACCAATTATGCTTTGGCACACTTTAACTATATGCTTAATGCCCGTTTGCAGGATTTAAGTCTACAGGCAAATGTAGAAAGTGGTTTAACTGAATATCTTAGATGGCTAGTAAAACAACAGCGTGCCACTGTTTTATCAGGGAAAAAACCCATTCCTCCCAAGAATGAATTAAACAATGTAATTGAACATAATGTCTCTGGGTCTATAGATAGCATTCCAGAAATATTTGCAGAACACGGACTTTTTGCTAATAAATTTCCTAATTTCGAATTTCGTTCCGGACAAATGATTATGGCTGAACAGGTAGCTAATGCCTTTGCTAAACAGGATTTTTTAGTTGTTGAAGCTGGAACAGGAGTTGGAAAATCATTTGCATATTTAGTTCCGGCGATAGATTTTAGCAATAGGAACAAGACCAAAGTAATTGTTTCTACGAACACAAAAAATTTACAGGAACAGCTTTTCTTCAAGGATTTACCTCAATTGCGTAAAATTATCCCTCTTCCATTTAAAGCAGTATTAGTTAAAGGGAGAGAAAATTATATTTGTGAAAGACGTTGGCAAGATCTTTTACAAGAGCAAACTCGGGGAATATCAGCTTATGATGCCCGAGGTTTATTAAATTTGCTTGTTTGGAAGGAGCTTACTCATACCGGTGATATTTCCGAAAATTCCTCATTCGATAAAAATTACTATAGTGTTTTATGGCATAAAATATGTTCCGATCGTTATCTTTGCGGGGGAAGAAAGTGTCTTAATTATCATAATTGTTATGTAATGAAGTTGCGTAAGCATATAGAATCTGCTTCCATAGTAGTTGCCAATCATTCTCTATTATTAGCAGATGCCCAAATGGATAATTCCACTTTAGGTGAATATCAATATTTAATAATTGATGAAGCACATAACCTTATGTCTGCTGCGTCCAAAAATTTGGGCTTTACTTTCAGTTATGCTGAGCTTAACAGTTTATTCAATCAGCTAGCTCATTCTGGGAAAAAATATACCGGTGGTTTTTTGCCTCAGCTTATTCAAACAGTGCATAAGAGTATTTTAACTACAGACCAGAAAACTCATATAGAATCTCTTTGCACAAAGCTGATGCTGGAGACAGACGAGCAACGAAAAGTGATTACTTCCTTATTTAATTTAGCAGCGAATCGCTGCTTTGAAGCGAAAAGTTATAATAAACTAAGGATAAAAGACATAGCTGATTTTCAGGATATCTATTTTTTCTTGAAAGAACTTTCCATAGGTTTCAAAAATATTCTTAAAGACTTGGTTGCTCTTGATAATGTGTTGCGTACCGTGAAAAGTAACCAGATAGCTAATTTGGAGATTATTAAAGATAATTTGAATGGTTATTTGCAACGCTATCGGGAAACGGAAACTTTATTGCTGGAATTACTTAATCCTGATCTGGATAATTATGCTTTATGGATAGAAAATATTCCGCGTCCCGAACGTAATATCCCTTCCAGTACTTTTTGTTATGCCCCAGTAGAAGTCTCAGAACCGCTTAACCGTTTACTTTACAAAAATATTCCTTGCATAGTTTTTACCTCGGCAACTTTGTCAATTAGAGGTTCATTCAAGTTTTTCCTAAATCAATCAGGCTTAAGTTTTGCTACCGACAAGAAAGTGATCGAGAGCATTGTGGAATCTCCTTTTGATTACGATAAACAATCCTTATTATTAATTGGTAGTTTTCTACCTGAACACAAGGACAGATTTTTCCAAAGTCAAGCATTGGGTTGTTTGGAACAAATTTTAACTACTACCAATGTGGGAACGATGGCTCTTTTTACTTCATATAAAGATTTGGATGCTGTTTACGAACACCTTAGCGATACCCTCTATCATTCTAAGCGTCCTTTTTTTGCTCAGGGAAAAGGTGGTAGCAGAAATTCTATCTTGGATGATTTTAAGAAAAGTAAAAATGCTGTACTTCTTGGAACTTCTTCTTTTTGGGAAGGAGTTGATATTCAAGGCGATTCACTTTCGCTTTTGATATTATATAAAATACCTTTTCAAGTGCCTTCAGAACCTCTCGTAGAAGCACTAATAGATAAACTGGAACGGGAGAATAAGGATTCCTTTATGCATTTAATGTTACCCAATGCTCTATTGCGTTTAAGACAAGGTTTTGGACGCCTAATAAGAAGTAAAACCGATCGCGGAATTGTCCTGATTATGGATTCCCGCGTTTCCAAGAAAAAATACGGCCAGTACTTTAAACAAATTTTGCCAGGTCGCTGTATTGAGCTAAAAAATGAGCAACAACTCATATCCGAAATTGGCAAATTTTTTAGCTCGCTACCGAGTAATCTATGAATATTACAACTTTATCTATTTTACAGCAAGAGTATCCTAAATTAATGGAAGACGGAATTATCCAAAGCAATGTTCCCTTAAAAGAACATTGCAGTTTCCAAATTGGAGGCCCAGCTGAGGTTTTCTGCACTCCTTACACACAGAATCAATTGCTGGATTTATTAAGATTTTGTCTTAATCATAAAACTCCCTATTTTATCTTAGGTAAGGGTTCTAATCTGCTCATTTCCGATAAGGGACTTTCAGGAATTGTGATCAGCACCGAGCGTTTTACAGAACTAACTGTAGAACAAGAATATATAACTGCAAGCTGTGGAGTTACTTTAAAAGATCTTTGTAATTATGCCTGTGAGAATGGCTTAAGCGGATTAGAGTTTGCCTCTGGCATTCCCGGTTCAGTAGGTGGAGCCGTTTTTATGAATGCCGGTGCCTATAATTATGAAATAAAAGATGTTCTACATAGCAGCGTATGTATATTACCTACTTGGGAAAGTATAAATTCATTAAGTCCGATTTTATATCTAAAAGTGGAAGAGCATAATTTTTCCTACCGTCATAGTGTGTTGCAAGATAAAGAGTTAATTCACCTTTCTTCTGTGTTTCATTTAAAAAGAGATAACTCTGAAACAATCAAACGGCGGATGGATGAATATCAACAAAAAAGACAGCAAAAACAACCACTTGAATTACCCAGTGCTGGCAGTGTATTTAGAAGACCGGAAGGATTTTATACAGGCAGGTTAATTGAAGATTGTGGGCTTAAAGGTTTCAGAATAGGAGATGCTGCTATTTCCGAAAAACATTGTGGTTTTATTGTTAATCTGGGTTCTGCAACTGCAAAAGATGTTTTACAGCTTATTCAGCATATTCAAGAAGTTGTGTATGAACATTATAATGTTAAGCTGCAAACTGAAATCCGCTTTCTGGGCGAGATGTGAAAAGCCAAAAAGTAATACTTCCTTTGCTTTTTTTTATTTTCCTGATTATACTCTGGCAGTTTATCAGTGCGAAAGGTGTAATTGCTTTTTGGGTGGTACCTTCACCCTTACAAGTAATAAATGTTTTTATGAAAAATCCAGGGCTTATCTGGCATCATTTAAAACCAACATTGCTGGAAGCGATAACCGGACTTATCATCAGTATCATATTAGGTTCGATAACGGCTATGGCAATGAACTTATCAAGTTGGATAAAACAAATTCTCTATCCCTATCTGATAATTTCACAGACAGTTCCTATAATAGCTGTGGCACCGCTTTTAATTATCTGGTTTGGTTATGGAATCAGTTCCAAAATTTTTGCCGTTGTACTTATGTGTTTTTTCCCTATTGCTTTAGGACTTTATGACGGTTTCAGAAGTGTTTCTGTAGATCAGATTCGTCTTTTAAAATCCATGGGAGCAACACCATACAAGATATTCAAGTTATTAAAGATTCCGGCTGCTTTACCTAACTTTTTTACAGGATTAAAACTGGCTGCAACTTATAGTGTTATGGGAGCTGTTATTGGTGAATGGTTAGGAGGAACTTCCGGCTTGGGAATATATATGACCAGAGCTACAAAATCCTATCAGACAGCTCATGTTTTTGCTGTAATTATAGTTATCGTCGCTGTTAGTATTGCATTATTTGGAATGGTTGCTTTATTGGATAGAATTTTACTGAAGTGGAAATATCAAACTATAGATGAGTACTTAGAACCTATAAAATAAGCTTTCATAGATTGTACAAATATAAAGCATAAAGATAATAAAAGCCACTAAAAACGCCGAAAGAGATTAAAAAAGTACTCAGGTTTCTTATTTTTACTTATCTCTCAACTAAAATCCAGCTGATCCTGTCGATCCCGTTATCTGTGTTCTATTTTTTTACTAATCACATTAAACATCTGATTCCCCAGCAATTTTAACTTCTTTAGCTGAAGTTTTTACTAATTCTCCCACCGGATATTCCTTAGATAAATAGACGCGAACATAGTGATCGCTTAAAAACTCGCTACAACCATTCTCGCTATTTTCCACAATTCCGCGCAAAGGGATATTGTTACTATATAATAAATTAGTATAATTAGCGGTAAGCTCTTGAGAAATATGGATTAGTTCATTACTGTGTTGGTTTTTAATTTTTTTCGGGATTTGATTGGTCATTTCAGCGGCAGGTGTTCCTTTTCTTTTAGAATAACTGAAAGTATGCAGATATGCCAAGGGCAGAGAACAAATAAAATCACAGGTAAATTTATGTTCTTCTTCAGTTTCCCCAGGGAAACCGGTTATTACATCCATTCCTATTGCTGCAGAAGGAATTTTATCTAAAATATCAAAAACCAACTTCTTAATTGTGGTAGTTGTATAATGACGCTTCATCCTTTTTAGCCCAGAATCGGTACCAGATTGTAAGGGTATATGAAAATGGGGGCACAATTTAGGTAAAGAGGGAAGAAGGTTAATTAGTTTATAATTAAAGAGTTGGGGTTCCAGAGAACTGATTCTAATCAATTCCAGACCTTCAAGATCGTTCAGACATCTTAAAACATCGGTTAAATCGTTATCTCCATCTTTATAAAGCCCTAAATTGATTCCCGATAGCACTATTTCCTTATAGCCGTTTTTTACAAATAACCTGGCTTGTTGTAAAATTTGTTCTAAGGTTGCAGACCTACTTCTTCCCCTTCCATAAGGGACTGCACAATACGCACAGTTAAAATTGCAGCCATCTTGAATAATCTGAAAGGCACGTGTGCGATCATACATTTTATTGGTTAGTTTACAGGCAAAGTCCTTTGCTTGCATAATATCCATAAATTCATAGCTATTCCCTGCCAGAATATCGGCTATATTTAATTTTTGTTGATTATCCACAACAAAATCTATATTTCCCAGTTTGGTAATTTCTTCAGGATAACGCTGAGCATAACAACCAGTAACTATTATTTGTATAGAAGGATTTTTGGCCTTTTTGGTTAACGCCTGACGAATTAGATACCTACTTTTATAATCGGTTCGGTTTGTTACTGTGCAAGTATTAATGATATATATATCTGCTTCTTCCTGCCAAGAAACCAGTTTAAAAGGTTCGAACTGGTTTAAGATGATGGAGGATTCAGCTTGATTGGCTTTACATCCAAGAGTAATTATTGCAATTCTTTTCAATGGTTTAAAAGATATTCCTTGATGGTGCGTGCATAAAGTTTGTGCTCAATATCCAACACTTTTTGGGCAATTTCCTCTGGAGATTTGCAGGCACTGATATCAACCTTTTCCTGAGCGACAATCTTACCGTTATCATATTGGGAATTGACAAGATGAATTGTTACACCCGATTCCTTTTCTCCCGCCGCAAACACAGAATTATGAACAGCCATTCCATACATTCCTTTACCTCCATATTTGGGTAGTAAAGCAGGATGGATGTTCAAAATCGGGATTTGCATACTCTCTATAAAATTGGGAGAGAGCTGTTTTAAAAAACCGCTTAAAGCAATAAGTTCAATGCTATGTTGGCGGCAGAGTTCCATAGCTCGTTTTTCAAAACTCTGCATATCACGAGCTTGTATTATCTGGTAATTTAAGTTTCTTTCTTCAGCTAATTGGATCGCAGGCGCATCTTTACAAGTAAAAATAACCAAAGCTATTTCTATCGGCAACTTATTGTCCGCAAAATATTTATATATAGCACACAAATTTGAACCGCGACTTAAGCCGCTGCAAAAAACAGCTACTTTGTGGGTGCCAGATGTAGTTCTTTCCATTGCTGAGGTTCAACTTCCGAAGGTGCCTGAGTCATTAAATCAGCGGCCTTCAAGGATTTAGGAAAAGCAATAACATCCCGGATGGATTCTGCTTTAGTCATAATCATAACTAATCTATCCAAACCTGGAGCAATGCCTCCATGAGGTGGTGTTCCATATTTTAGCGCTTCCAAAAAGAATCCAAAACGATCCTGCAATTCTTTATTGCTAAATCCGAGGATATCAAAAATTTTCTTTTGAATATCATAGCGATGACATCTGATGCTACCACTGGATAGTTCTACTCCATTACAAACAAGATCATAAAGCTGACCTGTAATTTCGCCAATTTTTTCAGGTAGATCAAGATAGGGAATATGTTCTTCTTTTGGTAAAGTAAACATATGATGAGCAGGTTCCCAGGCACCGGTTTCTGCGTTTTTGGCAAACAGCGGGAAATCTGTTATCCAGCAAAATGCATAGTTATCTTCAGGAATCAGACCTAATTTTTCAGCTAAGTAATTACGAATGCCAGATAATACCTTGCATACCATTTCATAATTATCTGCTGCAATTGCAATAAGGTCATTAGTTACTGCTCCAGTAACATCAATTATTGCTTCAGTTTCCTCTAAGCTAAGAAATTTACTGATACCCGCTTCCAAACCATTTTCAGTAACTTTGGCAAAAGCAATTCCTTTACCTCCCAAATGTTTAGCCAGTTCGATAAGTTCATCTTGCTGTTTTCTACTAAAATTAGCTGCCCCCGGAATAGCAATTGCTTTTACTACGCCACCATTTTGTAGTGCTGAAGAAAAAACATTAAAACTGCTATTAGCAACGATCGTAGATATGTCATTCAGTTTCATTCCAAAACGGATATCAGGTTTGTCGCATCCATAATTCTCCATCGCTTCTGCATAAGGAATAATCGGAAAAGGAATGCTTAAGCTAACATCTAAAATACCTTTAAAGAGCTTATACATTAAGCGTTCCAGTAAATCAAAAATTTGTGCCTGCGTAACAAAACTAAGCTCAATATCCAGCTGCGTAAATTCTGGTTGCCTATCGGCTCTTAAATCTTCATCTCTAAAACAACGCGCAATTTGATAGTATTTATCAAAACCGGCAATCATTAAAAGCTGCTTAAACATCTGAGGAGATTGAGGCAAAGCATAAAATTTCCCTGGTTGAACTCTACTGGGGACAAGATAATCTCTTGCCCCTTCGGGAGTGCTTTTCATCAGGATTGGGGTTTCTATTTCATAAAAACCTTCGTTATTTAAAAAATCCCGTATTATTTGCATAATGCGATGTCGAGTAATAATGATATTTTGCAGTTTGGGTCGACGCAAATCCAGATAACGATATGTGAGCCGTAGATCTTCTTCTGCCATAGCTGCTTCACTAAATTGTACAGGTAGGGGTTGCGCATCATTTAAGATATAAAAATCCTCTGCTACCAGCTCAATTTTCCCAGTGGGAATAGAAGGATTGATGTTTTGTTCACTGCGTGCATTAATTATTCCGCAAACAGCTATTACATATTCATTTCTAACTTTTTCTGCTTTGGCAAAGATTTCCTCTTGTTCAGGACGAATAACAATTTGTAAAATACCTTTAACATCGCGTAAATCGATAAATATCAAACCACCAAGGTCACGGCGTTTATTTACCCAACCCATAACGGTTACATTCTGTCCAATATGATCAGTGTTCAAATCCCCGCAATAATGGCTGCGAGTTAAATTTCCCAGATTATCGAGCATTTTTGTTTCTTTATTCTCACTTTCTTAGTTTAATTTTATTGCCTCAAAGAGTTTATCTATTTTCTTCACATCTTCACCAAGAGCATTAATCATATAACATTTGTTTAGATATTCATCTCCTGGATAGATTAGAGTATTATTCTTTAATGTCTCGGGTAGTAAATTGCCAGCTGCTTTATTCGGAGTGGCATATAGACAATACTCAGTATTCCTTTTACCAATATCGGCATCTAAGAGGAAATTGATAAATTTATAGGCAAGTTCTTTATTATTACTAGATTTTAACATTGCGATATTATCCATCCATAAACTTGCTCCTTCCACAGGTAAAATAAAACCTAAATCAGGACTATTATCAATTACTTGTAAAGCATCTCCATTATATGCTTGAGCTAACCAAGTAGTTCCATCTGGAACTTCATTTTTATAGCTATCAGAATCAAATTGAGTGATGTTTTTATCCCATTGGGCAAGGGTTTTTTCGGCAGCTGCTAATGCCATTACACTTGAATCATTAAGATCGTATCCGTTATAAATCAATGCTGCACCTACAACTTCACGCGCATCATCCAACATCGTAACTTTGTTTTTTCCGGTAAAAAAAGCATTGCCCAGAATATTCCAACTTCGGGAATTAATAACTTCATCAGGAACATAACGCTTGTTATATATTAGTCCTGTTAACCCCCAAAAATAGGGGATAGCATATTTGTTGCCTTCGTCAAAACTTGCTGCTTTCTCTAAAAGAGTGCTATCCAGATTTTGATAATTTGTTATTTTTCTGATATCCAGAGGTTCAAGTAAATTTGAATCTCGCATTATCGTTATATGATCTCCACTGGGGAAAACAAGGTCAAATGATTCTCGGGAGCTCATAATTTTGGTTAGCATATTTTCATTGGAATCGTAAGTACTATATTTTATGGTGCATTTATTCTGTTGTTCAAATTCCTCGATCAGCTCAGGATCTATGTAATCGCTCCAATTAAATATATATAAAACCGGTTTATTTTTACTACAAGAACCAATAAAAAATAACAGCAGCATAAGGATCATCAAAGTTATAGCTTGCTTTTTTTTCATCTTTTTCTCCTTTTCATTTTCCGTATTAACTCTTTAATGTGATATCTCGTTAATTTATTGCATTTCGGCTTGTTTAATTCCTTCCTGCAAATTAACACTTTGCAACAGGATCCATCCGGTTACAAAGAAAAAAATCAAAGATAGGATAGCATAACGGATATCTCCGGTTTTATGTGCTATCCATCCATATAGAATTGGACCAATAATTGAAGATAAGCGTCCTGTCAAGGTATAAAAACCAAAAAACTCTGCTTGCCTCTCGCGAGGAGTTAAAAGCGAAAGCATAGTTCTACTGTTAGCTTGACTGCTTCCAATGGCTAAACCTGCAGCCAGCCCAACACAATAATATTCGGTAGCGCTTCCACAAAAGAATGCCCAAATAACAACAACAATCCAGATCATAAGAGCAATGCTTAAGGATATTTTTACATTTAGTTTATCAGTAAGCCAACCAAAAAAAGCAGCACCTACTATTGATGTAAATTGGGCCAGAATAAAATAGGTTATCATTTGCTGTGTGGTCATTGAAAACCTTTCTGCTCCATAAATAGAGGCAAAAACAATCACAGTTGTTATCCCATCGTTATAAATAAAATAACTGATAATATATTTTAGAAGTTGAGGCAGCTTGGCAATGTTCTTTAAAGAAAAAGAAACTCTCTGCCAGGCAATTCTATAGTAATTACTTGGCTTCGAAGGGCGCTTGAATTCTTTCAACCAGAAAAAAGTAAACAGAGAAAACAGAAAAAAATGCAAAGCTACCGCTGGAAAAACCAAACGGATATTGATTTCTACCAAAACTAAAGCTACGAGCAAAGAAACCAATCCTCCCACATAACCTAAAGACCAACCAAAACCTGAAACCTTGCCTATGTCTTCAGGTTGGCATATTTCTGGTAAAAAAGCATCGTAAAACACATTAGCACTATTGAAACCGAAGTTAGCAATTATGAAAAAAAGCATACCAAGAAACACATCACCCGGTTTTACAAAATAAAGCAAGGCTGTAAAAATCACAGTTAGGTAGCAATTGATAAATAGCATTCTCTTTTTCGCACGCGAATAATCTGCAACTGCACCTAAAATAGGAGCTGAAATAGCTACCAGCGTCATTGATAATCCAATTGCCCTTCCCCAAAGCATTTCTCCATAACCAGAAGGACCCCCAACAACGCTTTTTATGAAATATACACTGTACACTACGGATACAATGATCGTTGTAAACGCAGAATTGGCAAAATCATAAAACATCCAACCCAGAATATTACGGTTCAGTTTCATTTAGTGCTCTTCTCCCAGACGCAGAATTGGATAACCTTGCCATATTAGGCAAATATCTTCTTTGGGACTTGCAATAAAAACCTGATAATGATTATTGATACAGTTTCGGATTGCCTCTGAATGAAAGGCATCCAGTTCGGCAAAAATATCGTCAAATAGCAATATTGGCTTTATACCTGTAACTTTCTCAATTAAATGTGCTTGTATAAGTTTTAGAATAATGACTGCTATCCGTTTTTGACCTTGAGAAGCATAGCTTCGCATTTTTTTTCCTTCCAATCTGAATTCATAATCATCTAAATGAGCTCCAACTAGGGAGCGTTGCAACAATTTTTCTCTCTCTGCCAAATGGCTGAGATACTGTACAATGTCGTCAATAGAACTGTCCAGAGGCATTTTTAAGGAAGGAAGATAGGATATAGTGATGGAAGCGGAAGTGGGGAAGACATCTTTGAAGATTTCTTTGAAGGCAGTATTAATGTGTGTCAGATAACGGTTACGATAATTCCAAACTTCGGCTAAAGAAGTGGCAAAAGATGTATTCCAACTAATTTGTTCTTCTTTTGTATAATTTTTTTTCAGCATAGCATTTCGTTGTTGAACCATATGTAAAAAATGCCTTAAAGCAGTTATATAGGGCGGATAAAGCTGAGCTATTGCCAGATCAAAATACTGTCTGCGAAAGCGAGGAGAACCAGTTATTAAAAGATGATCTTCCGGAGCACAATAAATAATCTTCACAATTTCGAAAAGCGTACTCAGCTGACGAATGGGTAAATCGTCAATCTTTAATAGTTTCCGCTGTTCAGCATAACCTAAAGCAACCTTTATCGGGGTTCCCACATCGCTAATAAATGAACCTTGAGCTCGAAAAAAACGCTCTCCAAAATGCAGCAATTCCTCATCATGATGAAAATGGATGGATTTACCTATACTGCAATAAGCAATCGCTTCCAGGAGATTAGTTTTACCACAACCATTGGGACCAATAATTAATGATCCTAAGGGTCCAACACTATATGTACTGTTACGATAGTTGCGGAAATTCTCAAGTTCGATATTAACCAGGTTCAAATTTTTTATGAACGTAATGGCATTAGCAGAAAGGTAATTTCCTGATCAGGAATGGGATTTTCGTTGTAAATCATCATCGGATCTTTTGAGGAGCCAAGTTTGATAACAACCTTTTCTGTATCGATTGCCTCTAAAATAGAAAGCATATATTTATAGTTAAAGGAAATTCCTGTAGAGGTTCCTGCGTAAACATAATCATCCATATTCTGCTTTGCATCACCAGTATCTCTATTCGTTGTATTTACCTCAAAGCGATCGTTATCTATATCAAAATGTATGCGAAAATTCTCATCTGGGGCAATAAGGGCAACTCGCTTGATGGCAGTTATCAGAGATTCCTTATCAATAACAAATTTGTTAGGGAGTTCTGTTGGAAATGCCTTTTGATATTCAGGATATTTATGTTCAAAAACTTGCGAGGAAACAAAGTACTCTCCATATAAAAACATAATCCGATTATGTTCCATAGATACTTTCAGTTCTTTCACATCTTCACTGAAAATCTTTTGTAAAAACAGCAGGGTTTTTAATGGAATAACTTTTTCTACATATACTTCATTCTGTTCTGTAAAAATGCTCAAACCCTGATTATCATTATTCTCCAGAGAAGGAAGTAAGGAAGAATTCAATACTTTTATTTCAGCTACTTTACGTCCGTCAGTTGCTACCATCATATGATAGGTTGGATAAATTTTCCAACAGACACCTGTTAAAATAGCCCGATTTACATCGGTCGATACTGCAAAATAAGTTTTGGAAATCATTCGGTTAAATAATGCAGCATCAACAGTGATAGGGTAATTTATCTTGGGTTCGGGAATAACAGGAAATAGAGTGTGATCAGCAATCAGTAGATTAAAATCCACTTTCCCGCTTTGAATCATTAACAGGTCATCATGCTGCCAAAGATTAATAACTGCATCGGGCATATAATTAATAATTTCATTGAAATGATGTGCCGAAACAGCAATAGTACCACCTTCGGAAACAGCAGCAGGAAATTCTACTACAACTGTAAGCGTTAAATCTGTTGTACTGATACGCATCATATTGGTTTCTTCCGAAACTTCTATCAAATAGTTATTCAGTATAGGAGTTACATTTTTGGAAGGGACAATAGACACAAGATGTTGAATGTGAGCAAGTAGGTCTTTTTTCTCAATGGCCAATCTCATCATAACCTCACTCTGATTTATTATTATTTTTTCCATAAAAAATGTCTATGTTATTTAGTCAATCACTTTTTTATGTTTCGGTTAGCCAAAAAATAAAAGTCAAAAACTCCTTGACAGAATCCAGCGGAAATATAAAAAGAATATATAGCTGTTTTGTTATACAATAAAATTAAGAGGTTTAGGTCTTGGAAACCCTGAAATCAAAGGCATTAGCAGAAAATCTTGCAGTTACCAAAGTATCCGAAATTGTGCTCGATGACCAAGCTAAATGGTTACTTTCTTTAACAGAAGGTAATTATGGTATTAAGCAACGATGCCGGAATTTTTTGGAAGAACTGTATCATCCTTATACAAATCCTGAAGTGGTGGCAACCCTTATCAGGCAAAGTATCTTAGGAGATTTATGGTTTTATGTTCAATTGCCAGAAAGTAAACAAGCCCTAACCGTTATTGGTGATTTATATCTTCTTGCTGCTAAAAAATGCAGTAAACCTTTGCAGGAAAAGAGAATAATAGTTGAATACCTGGATTATATATCTGCGCTTTGCCGCACAGAAGGAATACCCAAAGATGTATACTCATATTTATTGGATGAACTTAATAACTGGCAAAATAGGAGCAAAGAATTGTTCATTCCGATAAATGGAACTTTTCGCAAGTGTTTATCCAATCTTGTGCAAGTGTATGAGTGTAATGAGATATGCTTCGTTATAATGAAAGACCTTTTACTAGAGGGTTTGGAATTTTGGCAAAGAACATCTGATATTGAAGGTTGGGGCGAAAAGACAAGTTCTGAAAATGGGTTTGATATAGATTATCTTTCTGCTAATTTAGGTAAAAAATATTACGAGAAATGGTTGAAAGAACTAGAAGATAGAAAGGATTTCCAATCTTTACAAGATATTCCTTCCTTCACAGATATTGCTATTCTTCATCGTGAAACTATCTGTGAATTTAAAACTCTAACTCTCAGAATAAAGTACATTTTTTACCTTTTGGGTTTACCAGGTATGGAAGAACTGCGCGATCATCTGCTCTGGGATTTAAATCGTCAATTAGCTGACCTGGAAACAGAACTGAATGAAGATGAAGTACCTGTAATGCTGGATTCAGTTTTTAAGACCTTATATGAATTTACTGATACTCACCTATCTATTGTATTGGATTGTATTTTAACCATTGGCAAAACTGTGCTTTCCCATAAGAATAAAAAACACTGTCAGCATCTGCTACCTAAGATTATGGAACTAGAATTTACGCCTCCTGGGAAGATTAAGATAGATAAAGATTGGCAGATTGAGGTTGATAAAAATCATATCAAGCACTTGCGTATGCTGCTGGAGCTGATTGCTATTGATCCATTGATGTGTAAAGATCTTCTTGCTTATTTGATTATAAGTTTAAGCCAAAAAGGGGTTTTTATATCCGATACTGATCTTTTCCAGAAAGATGTTTCTGCTTTTTTAAATTCGGATTTTAAACCTATATTAGTGCAGACTAAACACCTGCTGAAAATGTTTCCTGTTTTTTTCAATGAAATTGGAGCTGAAGGTGAAATAAGAGATATCAGCACCAGTATAGATGAATTAGGGCATAGAAAAGATCTACTAATGCACTTTCTGAGGAAACAGATACATACTGAAAGCAATAACACTCACCTTTTATTAATCCAGAAAATACTGAATTATTGGACAACTTTGGATTATAGAGAACTGCAGGACATGATTCCGGAAGATGTTTTACAGTATGTGAAGAATCTCGATGAGATGACTAGAGAGCAAAGTGCTGCAGTTAACAGATTTTTAAAGAAACATAACCTTATACCTGAAGAGCTGCTCTCTCTATCCTGGCAAAGGGTTAACAAATTATTCGAAGGTGAACCAGAAGATTTTTCATTAAAACGCCTTAAACTGCTTTGCTATTCTCATTTTTTGCTGAAGGATAAATATAATCTTGATCCTTATGACATTGTTAAATTTCTGTCTCGATACAGTTGGTTCGATGCTCACGAGCAAAATCGCCTTGCTAATTCTTTTATGAGAAAAGACTATGATAATTCTATCAGGCAATTGCTATCGTATATTGGAAAGATGAATAGCGTTATATTAGATCCTCACACAACTACTGCCTGGGAAAATATCTATTATAAGCGACACATTGCTGCTGGCATACCTTCTATGTATGGAATGTATCGTGAACCCAAATTGGAAGCAATGGGTATGATCTTTAGGATCGAAAATGTAGTAAGACGCCTCTTCGAACATAATGTACAACAATTAAATCTAAACTACATAACCGGTAAAACCTTGTGTAGAATAATTCGTATCCTGGAACTTTACGATTATGCGATGAAACAAATTATGGTTACTAACGATGCATATAGTTCTGCTTTGGATATGTTAAGATCTGCTCAGTATTTAAGCAACCTTTCTATAGATCAATATCTGGATATTTTCAAGCTGCTTAAAGATAGTGTAGTTGAGATTATTAACGAATATTATTACAGGTTTTATGATCCGCAATTAAGGAATATTGGCCTAGGGATAGCTGAGAAGGCTAAGGATAAGAGAAAACAGGGGATTACAGAAACGGAAATCTTTGCAGAAGAATTCTATCGTAATCTACTGTCTAACTCATTTCTAGTGCAGGGGTTGGATAATTTTATTACACGAATCTTGGAATCTCTTTCCGAAATGAAACATTTATTTAAACCAGCCGATATACCTAAAGTAATGAGTTATGATCCGGACAAGCTATTTTTCCACTTGAACAAAAAGAATTCCCGGATCGAAAACCAAGTGTTATTAGGTTCCAAAGCATATTTTCTGAAACGAATGCACCAATATGAATTTCCTGTTCCTCCAGGTTTTGTTATAACTACAGACCTTTATCGACACCGGAATATTATAAACACGCATCCTGATATTTCCAATGAGCTGGATTCCTTGATTATGCACAATTTGAATATTCTGGAAAAGAATACTGGCTTTGTTTTGGGCGATCCAGAAAAACCACTATTACTTTCTGTACGTTCAGGAGCTCCAATGAGTTTACCTGGAGCTATGAATACTTTTTTAAATATTGGCCTCAACGATGAAGTTACCTATAAACTATCCCGGCGTCCAAATTATGGATGGACCGCTTGGGATTGCTATAGACGCTTAATCCAAAGCTGGGGTATGGCTTATGGAATTCTTCGTGATGAATTCGATGCAATAATGATTAAATACAAAAAACGGTATGATGTTGAATTAAAAACACAGTTTTCCAGTGCTCAAATGCAGGAAATGGTGCAGGACTATAAAAATGTTCTTTTCGAACATAATCTTGAGCTGGAACAAAATCCTTTTATGCAACTCTACAAGGCAATTTCTAATGTTTTAGATAGCTGGAATGCAGATAGAGCACGATTATTCCGTCAAAAATTGCATATTGCCGATGAATGGGGAACTGCAGTAATTATCCAACAAATGATTTTGGGAAATATCTCTCTTGAGTCAGGAACGGGAGTTCTCTTTACTCATTATGACTTTAGTAAAGAAGGAGGTATTTGTTTAAATGGTGATTTTACTCTTTGCAGTCAAGGAGAAGATGTTGTAGCTGGTTTGGTGCACACTTTACCTATTTCCGAAACTCAGCGTTTGCATAGCCAAACACCGGTTGCTGATTCTCTAGAAAACACTTTTCCAGCAATTTATAATGAACTATTACGCTATGCTAAGCAGCTAATTGAAGATAAAAATTACCCCCATCAGGAAATGGAATTTACCTTCGAAGGACCTTCTCCTGATCAACTATATATTTTGCAAACCCGCAATCAAGTAATTCAAAAAGCACCTGACTATAAGGTTTTTGGCTCAACTAAAGGGGATATGAAGAAACTTGCTTATGGTATAGGGATTGGGAAAGGGACAATTAATGGCATTGTTGTTTTCAATCAAGAGGACATTAAAAAATATGCAGATAAAGGGGAAGCTTTAATTTTAGTGCGTCCTGATACTGTTCCAGATGATATGGAGCTTTTGTTTGAATGTCAGGGTTTGTTAACTTCCAGAGGTGGAGTAACTTCTCATGCAGCAGTTACAGCAACACGGTTGGGCTTAATTGGAGTAGTAAATTGTCGTGATCTGGTCGTTTCCGATTTAGACTTTAATTGCAGGATAGGAGATACTTATTTAAAAGCTGGTGATAAAATTGCTCTTGATGCTATCAGTGGAGCTATATATTTGGGACATTATCCTTTAGTAAGTGTTCATTGTTTATAGAATAAAAAAACATATATAAGGAGAAAAACAAAATGAATCTGAGCTTTAAGAACAAAAAACTGCTAGGAATCAATGGATTAGGTAGAATTGGTAAGTTACTCTTATGGAACCAGATACACCTTAGACATTATGATGGTATCGTTGTAAACTGTGGAAGAGTTGTCGGTAAAACCATCGATGACCTTATTCAGGTTATAGAAATGGATAGCACCTATGGTTCTATTCATAAGTTCCTTTATGGAATTGCTGGAAGAAAAGCAGAAATTAAAGTTCTTGATGTAGAGGAACCTTTATTGGAAATTGAAGGCATTCCAGTTAAGATTCTGAGAACAGCTCGTGACCCTAAAGATGTGAATTGGTTGAATGAAGGGGTTAGAATTGTAGTTGATTGTACAGGGACTTTTCTTGATCCTACAATGCACACTGATTCTGGAAAACCTTGTTTACGGGGTCATTTAGATGCAGGTGCTCTAAAAGTAATTTGCAGTGCTCCTTTTAAATTGAAATCGACAAATTCTGTTCCTGAGGATGCTACAACTATGATTTATGGTATTAATCATTTGGATTTCGATCCTCGTAAACATAACCTAATCTCGGCAGCTTCCTGTACGACAACCGGTTTAGCACATATGCTGAAACCACTTTTAGAAAATGAAACCACTTCCCGTATTTTAACTGCTTCGATGAGTACCATTCATTCAGCTACAAACACTCAATCTATTCTGGATAGTGTACCCAAAGCGGATGCTACAGACTTACGAAAAACAAGAAGCGTTTTGAATAACATCATTCTTTCTACCACTGGTGTTACTAAAGCTCTGGAGCAGGTGATGCCTAATATCAAACATATTGGTTTTATGGCAGATAGCGTGCGTGTTCCAACCAGCACTGTTTCGCTTATCAACTTGAATGTAACTTTTCATACAGACTTAGACGAATTAGGAGAACCTCTTGTTAATCGTAAACTAATTAATGATGTCTATCTTAAGGCTGCTGAGGGCTCACAAAAAGACCTGCTGCTAGTTAGTAACCGGCAAAATGTTTCTGCAGATATGATGGGAACTATGGCTGCGGTAGTTATTGAAGCACATGAAACTCATACCAGAACAGGTTTTGTAACTATTCCAGCTTCCACTTTAGCTACTCATGGTATGGTTACGGACAAAATATTGGAACTACCTGTAACGCATGCCAAAATTTTTGGGTGGTATGATAACGAACTTGGCTCTTATGTGAATTGCCTTTCTCGCTTGACGAATTATGTGGAGGAACACACTATTTAAAAAAGTTATTACACTGCATCAGTTATAGATACTATAACAGGGCTATAATTGATGCCTGCTAACTTACACTGAGGGTGGTATATAGCATATTACCACCCTCCTAAATTATAAAACACTTCTTGAAATGTACTATGATAGGAGGTATTTACTTCTTTCATGAGATATATTTTCATAGTTAAAAATATTATCATAAGGGAAAACATTTGATGAAACAGTATAGTAAAATAGAAATATTGGAAGAAACTCCCGTTCTTTATTCCATATTGTATCTTGCCATACCCAGTATGCTGAGCATGCTAGTAAATATATTATATAATGTAACGGATACCTTTTTTATAGGAAAACTAAATGATCCTTATAAAGTGGCAGGTGTATCTGTTGCCTTGCCTTACTATAATATGTTAATGGCAATTGCAGGAATTTTTGCTAATGGAGGAGCAAGCTATCTTTCCCGTCTATTGGGAAAAAGAGACATTCAAACAGCCAGGGAAACAACAACTACCGCCGTATTTTCGGTAGGAATTGTATCTATTATCGCTGCAGCTTTAGGTTTACTGTTTATTCCAACCTATCTTAAGCTAACATCTGCCACTGGGTTAACTGCTCATTATGCACAGCAATATCTTACGGCGATTTTTATTGGTAGTCCTATTATTATGATGAAATTTACATTAATTCAATTTCTCAGAGCTGAAGGTGCAGCTAAAGATGCAATGATAGGTTTATTTATTGGCACAGGTGCAAATATAGTTCTGGATCCTCTGTTTATTTTTTATTTTAAAATGGATGTTGTTGGTGCTGGTATTGCCACAGTGATAGGACAGGGACTAGGTATGCTATATTTTTGTTCATATTATTTAAAGAAGAAGAGTTTAGCTGCCCCCAGCAGACAGTACTTACATCCTCGATGGTCTTGCTACAAAGAGATTTTGGCTATCGGTATTCCTTCTTCTTTAAGCCAAATAATGATGAGTGTTGGGAATGCAATAAGCTTCAATCTCGCTTCTGCTTATACAGATCATACTATAGCTGCTTTGGGAGTTGCTTCGCGTGTGTTTTCTATAGTTATTTTTTCTTTTATTGGTTTATCCATAGGTGTACAACCTCTTATTGGATTCAATTATGGAGCTCAAAATTATGGTAGGATGAAAAAAATAATATTAACCGCCAATTTGATCTGTTTAGCTATGGCTGCTTTTTTCACTATATTTTTTGCTATCTTTCCTGGTGAACTTATTGCAGTATTTATTAAAGATATATCGATTATAGCAATCGGAAAAATGATTTTGGAGGCCTATGTGTTTGCTATTCCTTTTGCAGGAGTGGGTATGATTTTGATGGCAACTCTTCAATCTATGGGAAAGGCATTGCCAGCATTTATTGTTTCGCTTTCTCGTCAGGGCCTTGTTTATATTCCGATGCTGTTTTTATTAAATCATCTATTCCAGTTTAATGGTTTAATATTTGCAATGCCAATTGCCGATGTTATAACTACGATACTTTCATTTATTTTTGTGTATCACATAACCAAGCAGCTAAAAACTTCCCTTGACACAAAACCTTCTTTTTTAATAAGGGATTAAGATATAAGAAAATAAAATAAATATGGAGGAAAAATGTCCACAAATTTGAAATACGGAAATATTAGCAGTCGTGAAGCAATTGAACTGGAAGAGAAGTATGGAGCTCATAATTATCATCCCCTACCTGTAGTAATAGCTAAAGGGGAAGGTGTTTTTGTTTGGGATCCGGAAGGAAACCGATATTATGATTTTCTTTCTGCATATTCAGCAGTAAATCAGGGACATTGTCATCCCAAAATTATCCAAGCATTAATAGATCAAGCCAAGGTTCTTACTTTAACATCACGTGCTTTTTACAATAATAAACTGGGTGAATATGAGAAGTATATAACCGATTATTTTGGTTATGACATGGTTTTACCTATGAATTCTGGCGCTGAGGCAGTTGAAACAGCAATGAAACTTGCTCGTAAATGGGCCTATGATGTTAAGGGTGTTACTCCTGATGAAGCTATTCTTATTTTTGCTGAAAACAACTTTCATGGCAGAACAATATCAATAATTACTGCATCTTCAGATCCGGATTGCTTCGAAGGTTTCGGTCCTTTTACTCCTGGTATTACTCGGGTTCCTTATGATGATGCTGATGCGTTAAAAGAATATTTGGAAAAAAATGGTAAGAATGTAGCTGCTTTTATTGTAGAACCCATTCAAGGTGAAGCAGGGGTAGTTGTTCCTAAAGATGGTTATCTAAAAGAATGTTATAACCTTTGTAAAGAACATAATGTGCTGTTTATAGCAGACGAAATTCAAAGTGGTCTAGCCAGAACTGGTAAACTTTTAGCTTGCGATTATGATAATGTGCGTCCTGATGTTTTAATTTTAGGTAAAGCACTTTCCGGTGGAGTATTACCTGTTTCTGCTGTTTTAGCCGATAAAGATATTATGCTGCTAATTAAACCAGGTCAACATGGTTCAACTTATGGTGGTTTTCCACTTGCCTGCGCAGTAGCAGTCGCTTCTTTACAAGTTATTAAAGAGGAAAAATTAGCAGACCGAGCAGCTGAATTAGGAGAATATTTCCGTCTAGAGCTAGGTAAAATAAAGCATCCTATGCTAAAACTTATTAGAGGTAAGGGCTTATTAAATGCAATTGTTATTGAGCCTAAGAATGGTTTTGAAGCCTGGGATGTTTGTATGAGATTGAAAGAGAAGGGTTTATTATGCAAACCAACTCATCGTCATATAATTCGTCTTGCTCCACCTTTAATTATTACTAAAGAACAATTGGATGAATGTGTTCAGATCATCAAAACAGTCTTTGATGAACTTGAAAGTGAAATATAACAATAAATAGCTTATGGGGTGGTTCTCCACCCCTTTTTTATTCTATATGAGTATTTCGGCAAATTTTAAAAGTGGCTTTGTAGCTATTATAGGAAAACCTAATACAGGTAAATCTACCCTGATGAACTGTATCTTAGGGGAAAAAATATCTATAACATCACCCAAACCTCAAACTACGCGTTATGCTATTAAAGGGATATGGAATACTCCTGAGCATCAGATTGTTTTTGTGGATACACCTGGTTACTTAAAACCTCGTTATGAGCTTCAAGAAAGGATGTTGAAAATTTGGCATAACTCTTTAGAAGATGTAGATTTAGTTCTTTTCCTCACTCAAGTTGATAGCTTCCCTACAGAATATGACAAAGAAGTACTTCATCATCTTCAATATTTAAAAAATCCACAACTAGCTGTATTTAACAAACTTGATCTCAATCCAGAGGTAAATAGAGAAGATATGAAACAATATCTTCCGGATTCAATAAATAAAGCATTCTTCGTGTCGGCCAAAACAGGAGAAAACATTCCTGAATTAATGGAAGCAATTACATATTATATGCCTTACCATGAACCCTATTATGAGGAGGATATGCTCTCCGATTTGCCTATGCGTTTTTTTGCCAAGGAAATTATCCGTGAGGCAATCTTCCATTATTTTCAAGAAGAAATACCTTATTCTTCAGCGGTACTAATTGAACGCTTTCAGGAATTACCGGATAAAGTTATCATTAATGCAGTTATCTGGTTGGAACGGAAAAGTCAGAAACTAATTCTGATAGGTAAAAATGGATCTGCTCTACAAAAAATTCGAGAGTATGCTGAAGTTGAATTATCTCGCTTTATGCAATTACCTGTATATGTACATCTATTTGTAAAAATCAATCCAAAATGGCGAAAGAAGGATGATGCCTTAAGAGAACTTGGCTTTATGCCATAAATAATTATATTTCGTTTATTACCATCTTGGCTTTTTCTATTCTATAGATTTACTTCAACCCATATTCCTAATCCGAAAATGGAAGTACCGTCTTCGGTTTTTTTATCGGAATTAACTTCATACCTACCTGTTAAACCACCTCTGATATTAGCATCAAATTGATAAGTCGCTTGTGGTATAATTGAAAAGCGGCTTGTGTTACGATCAACTTGTGATGACGAACTACCTTTGGTTTTATCATAGTTACTTTCATAGGTTATCCCCAAAGAGGAGGTTAGTTCATTTTTTATATGGATTTTCTTTTTTGTAAAGGGGACAGAAAAGCCGCGTGCAGCTCTAAAACTATAAGAAAGATTACCATTTAAGGTTTGGCTGTTACTGGTTTTCAAAATTTCATAAGTATCCATATCTGTTATATTATCAGTTTGGCTAATAGAGTAGCTAAGGTTAGTAGATACTACTTTAAAGAGATTTCCAGTAAAACCAAGTAAAGGATTCAAAGCTGTTGTATAGGATTCTTGTTTGGGCTTAACCCAATCCAAATTTCCATTTTGGCGAACTGTGTATTGGAAACCTGTATTCAATCTGGAACCAGTGATGTATTTTTGTAAACCAACAATTGATTCAAAATCCATTAAAGATAAAGTAATATCAGGAAAAGTATAACCAATGGTTTGATTACTTGCACTCGCATAACGTCTATTGGAAGTAACAGAGCAGTTTATAACACTATCTAATCTGCGAGAGAAAGTTATCCCACTACCTATAGTAAGAGTATTATCATTGGAAATTGCTTCCAGAGAATCATACGGAACACAATGTGGAATTCCTAATTGGAAAGCAAAAGGGAAGGGATTTGTTTTACGCGCATAATTCATAACATATGTGTTTTGATAGGAAGCATTAATGTTCTTAATATGCGAAAGAGCGCTAACAAAAGTAAGTAGAGGATTAAATCCCGGTCCGTTAGCTTCAGGTTCTTTCTCTCCATCATTTTCTTGGGTTTCTTTTTTACCTTTTCCAGCAGATATGTCTGCAAGCAGTTCATTAATTTCTTCTTCAGATAGCTGATCAAATTTGCCTTCAGCTTTCAAACGGGCAATTTCATCTTGGCGTTTATTTATTTCTTCTTCGCTAAGTTTTTGTTCCTCTTCTGGCTTCAGTTCTTCTTTTTTAATCTCTTCTTCTTTCTGATGTTCTTCCTGTTTTTTAATCTCTTCTTCTTTTTGATGTTCTTCCTGTTTTTTAATCTCCTCTTCTTTCTGATGTTCTTCTTGTTTTTTTATTTCTTCTTCTTTCTGATGTTCTTCTTGTTTTTTTATTTCTTCTTCAGACATTTCGGATTTAGGGTACTTATCTTTGTCTTTGACTTTGGGGGAGATGGTTCCTTCAGGCATTTTACTCATCATTTTTGTAGTCCATTCTGTAAACAGAGAGGAATTCATCAAAGTTAGATTCATACGAATGGAGCGGTTTGTATTACCATCTCTTTGATATGTGTCTACTGCTGAACCACCAATATATTGAGTATATTTTCGCTGTGTATCTGTATATCTAGCTGAAGCAGAAGAAGTAAAGTTAAAAATGCGTGGCAGGTAATTTGGACTGTAGTTCAATCCTAGATCTTGCACATATTCTGTTTGTTTACCTACATTTATATCGTAAATATAGTCTTTTTGTTTCAGGTCTCTTTTTGTGTTTAGACGAGCTGTAGCAGTTACATCGCTTAATATGTTCCAGGAAATATTATTATCGGTTGTTATAGTTCTGGTATCAGTTGTCTGGCTACGTTTATTCCAAGCCAAACTATCTACAGTAGTAACCCTATCCCAGCTTTTAGGTTCGTTACTACTAAAGGTAAAACTATTGCTGAAGGTGTTTGGGAAATAACCTAATCGGTAATCATTGAACAATTTCAAGCTAGTTTTATCAGCAGGAAGATTCAAATTATAGTTCAAAGTTCCGCGATATGCCAAAAGAGTATCTATTGCAGTTGAAGTATTATTATAGGAGTTTTCAATTCTACCGCTAATAGAAGTTCGGTATATAGTATATTGCAGAATTTTGCTTTTTGGTGGTTGTTTTTGGCTGAGCCCGAAATCTGCACTGTAAGCTAAATGTTCCGTCTTTTCAATTTCTTTTAGCTCAGGATCAGCCATATTAGCTCTTAAAAGGTCTGAATTTGCACGAAAACGAGGAATTCCTAGCGAATAATTACGATTTAAGGAAATAGGAATATCCATATTCCAAGAATTGGGGAGCAGCCTATTAACAAATATTTTATTTGTTACATTGAGAGATCGGACACTGGTAAAAGTATTGCTGCGTCCGCGTTGCATCGTAGTATTAAAGTTTTCGCTCTTTTCTTCATAATCTATATTTAATGTGGCTACATCAGCAAAAGTCCCGCTAAGACTAAGACGTTTTGCAATTCCTATATCTTCGTACGGATCAGCAACTCTTATATCATCAAAATAAATAGTCCCGCTGAACTCTTTTATTTCATCTTCGGCAGCATAAAAATGAGTTCCGGGAACATAAACACCCAGATAAATTTCTCTGATATTTATTAAGCTGGGTTTACCTCTATAGTATTTTCCTATTTTTCCTTCATCACCAGGAACAATATTAACCAGGGAATCCGCATCTGCATTTGGGTTAATTTCTTTTAAGGATATAAGGTCCTGCAAATTATATTCAAGCTGAATCCAATCTTTGGCACTTATTTTATTATTATAGGGATGAACTGGCACTCGTTGACGCACTTGATAATAGTTTAAAGAATCAGCACCTATTCGGAAAATGACATATAAAGAATCTAGATGTGAATATGAACCTTGAGCAGCTTCAGGATATACCCAGAAACGGATTTTATCGTAAGAGAGCAAATTTTGGGTATCCAGCATTTTTTGTCTGAGTAAACACATTTGGTCGCGTTGAAGATGTTTAACTTCTAAGGTTAGAGCTGATTCTGCCGATTCTCGATTTTCTTCTGTATACCAAGTTCCCGGAGGAGAAGTATAGTGAGAGAAGTTCTTTTGATTACTTACAATTCCAGAGATAAAACTAGTATTTTTAGCTGCCAAAACAGTAGGATCTATCATAAGATTATAATATTGAACATAACTGTTTGGTGGAGGTGCACTACTATATTTGAATTGACGAATATAATTGTCTTGCCATTTATTTCCAACTACAGAAATATCTGCAATTCTAACTTTTATATCCATAGTACAATCTGTATCCAACCAGATACGTGCATACGAAACTTTTTGTAAACTTGGTTGAATATTTGTTCCTGAGCTATTTACAAGTTGAAAGTATTGTTCATCACTTAATGGTATACGATACATTCGCCACTGATTATAGGAATCTATTACTATAGAAGTATCGGGATTAGAGAGAGAAAAAGAATAACTTATGTAACGATCTAAGGTATTTAAAACTCCGTTACCATCAAGGTCTTCAGTATCTAATATGCGGTTATCTTCTGTTCCATTCACTCCAGAATAATCATTCCCACTGGCAGGATAGGCAATATCATTGGGATCGTGACCAGGTTGGTTTTTCGAAATACCGTCTAAACCAATATCTTCGCTGATAGTTAAAACTCCATCACGGTTTACATCTTCGCTGTTTAAAACTCCATAACCACCAAATTCAGTGTAAAAATCCTCATTAATATCTCCCAAGTCTATATGCATTGTTACATTTGGGTAAATATTTGTGTTAGGATTTATAGGCTCCAGTTTGGCATACACTTCCAGATATTTTTTCTGAGAGAAATCGAGCTGGTTACCAAGATATTTCATAATTCCAGCCCAGGAATGTGTTGTAGAATTTGGGATTTGCACAGGATTGGGTTTTACAATCATAGTAAGCACAGTTACATATTCATCTTTTTCTTGATCTGTTAAAGTAGCTTCAGCCTCAATATCGCGTCTTTTTACATCTTTGGGATTGAACCAATTTATTCTTCCTTTGGCATAAGAAGTTCCAAAAGGTTTACTACCCAGTATCCAATTATTATAAGTAACTCCTAAAGGATAGGAATCCATAATTGATTCCATATCATCCAGATATGCTTCTTTTTTCTTACTATCAGGATCTCCGTATATATTAGGCAGCGTAAAAGCAATTTCCCCAGACATCGATATTTGGGAAGGAGCAGTAGTATTAATTAAAGGAAGGGCATCTAAACCCCTAGTAATAAATTCTGGTTTGATAGTAACTTCGCCATCTATATCGCCCATTATCATTTCAATGTTCTCATTACCAATTCGAGGTCGTTTATCTGCTACACTCTCACTTCGGTAAATTAAAGTTCCCCCCAGTTTGGTATAATCATTCATTCGCCAGTTTGCTCTAATTCCTGCCAAGTTTTTTTGAGCTACACTAAAAAGAGTACGAGATTCAAAATCTATTTCTATTTTGGCATCAGGATCTTTACCCGCAGCAGTTAAGAAGGTTATTCTGCCAAAATCGTAATCAACAATATAATCAGTGTTTTCGCGTTGTTCTACACCGTTTACTCTAACTCTAACGCTTCCCTTTAACACTCCCATAGAAGAAAGTTCTATAGCTTCTCGTCCAATTTTACCTTTAATATTAATAAAAATACTGGTTGAATCCTGATAGGAATATTCATCTTCATTTTCTTTACGGTAGATTATACCATCTCCCAAACCTTGCATCGGTTCGATAAAAGGCATAATAATCCAACCATTGGTAAGATTGACAGTAGCATCATCACCATTGATAATGCCATCGGGACTATTATTAGCATTTAACCTCAGATAGTCATTATAGGTTGATATTTCACCAAAAACAAGATTATCGGGTAGATTGTAGTTGCGAGTTAAATCTACATTAACAGTATATACTTGCAGTTCAAATCCATCATTCTTTATATTTGTTCTGCCCATATCATAGATATTGCGCATTTGTAAATGCCAGGTATTTAATTCATCATTGGAGTTATAAGGAATATACTCTTGGTATTTTTTCCTTAATACTTTTACATGTAAAATACTTGTATCAGGATTTGGAGGAGGAACTTGAACTCCATCTCGACGAGTGTATTGCACTCCTAAAGTAGCGGTTCTATCAATATTTTTTAGAACAGTAATAATTCCGCTATCGTAATCCGTAACAAAATCTGTTCCTTCAATTAATTCATCATACCAGGGTTCATAAGGAGGTCTAACATCATTAGAATAATAGATGGTATCTCCTTTTGCTGCTGCAGTGTTATTTGTATAATTAGCATCGTCATAAAACAAACGCACAGTTCCACTTTCGGGTAAATAGTTTTCATTCACAAGCCATGAGCCATCAGGAGCAGTATCAATTGCATTATTAACCCAGCCTGGAGGTATATTAGAACCTGTTTTTAATTGATATAACTGATAGGGATCATGCAGATAGTACATTGTTCGTTTAGCATATTTCCAGCTGCTTACTGTAGAAGAATCTGCTTGACTTTTACCTACATAGGTTTGAGTGCTTTTTTGGCTCTCTTCTTTACTGGCAATAAGATTTAAATCCAAATTGCCATATTTGAATTTACTGGTGATACCAAAAAGTCCCTGTGAACTTGCAGAATAACTAACATAGCGCGATCCACCTAAAGAAAGAGCTATGTTTCCGCCTTCGATACTTTGAACAAATTCATCATCATAACCGGTATATTTTACATTTACATTATTCATATCGAAGAGCTGTTCATCCTGTTTGGAATTGTATTTGAAATTAACTGCTATTTTGTCACCGATTGTTCCGGACAGCCTTAGGTTAGTTTCCATCTCCATTTTTAGGTCGAAAACATTTTTTCCTGATTCATCATAAATAGGAACCTGTTTTCTGCGTGTGTTACTTGCCTGTAGAGTAAGTTTCTGGGTACCATCTAAATT
Organism: Cloacimonetes bacterium UBA5835; assembly: GCA_002432865.1. Taxonomy (GTDB): domain Bacteria; phylum Cloacimonadota; class Cloacimonadia; order Cloacimonadales; family Cloacimonadaceae; genus Cloacimonas. The sequence goes on along the minus strand of DJGX01000016.1, from coordinate 28,201 downwards.
TAATCGTCCAGCAGAAGAACCTAAAACTTTTTGCATAGCTTTGGGCATAGCTATTTCTGGAAGCAAGGTAAGATCTTTAAATAGACCACTGCTAACTGTTTGGGTTGCTTGAGCTTGTGTTTTTATATTGGCAATAATAGATTTGTGATAGGCTTTCATTTGCATATTACTAAAATAGCGATCAAAGCTAATAATAACATCTGGAGCAATTTTATAGTCGCCAACCTGCACACTGAGGATTACTTTATTATTAGTAAAATCTATCTTTTCTTTATATTCTGGTGCAAAAGCTGGTATTTCCAGTGGTCTTGCTTTATAGTAATTCATTGCTTTATTGATTTTATAAACTTCAATACGATTATTTATTACAGGATTATAATCGGGAATATACAAACGAGGATACATTGCTTTTTCTGTTAGTGGATCAAGTTGATGTTGTCCTTCCCTTTTTTGTCTGAAAGGTTTCACCGGGAAAAGTCCCTTCTGTCCTGTTTCTTCTTGCTCAGGGTTTGTATTAACTTCTCCAGTAGGTTCATTAGCCCACAGTAAGGTGAACGCTATAAGTAAGAGACAAAGGAATAGCTTTTTCAGCATAAAGTACTATTTTTGCTGTAAAATCCTGCAAAAAGCCAAATAAAACCCATCCAAAGTGAGGTGTCTATCTACAACATCAATTTCCTTCATAGAGGGTTTCACCAGAGAAGCCATACCACCAGTCAAGATTGTTCGAATTGGTGCTAGTTGTGAATACTGTTCTTTGATTTTAACAACAAGGGCATCTAACATTATAGAATGACCATAAACTACTCCAGAAAGCATTGCATCTGTAGTGTTTAAACCTAAAAGAACAGGCGGTTGAACAAGTTCTATTTCATACAATTGGGCAGCTCTTTGAAATAATATTTCAGCACCAAGTTTCATCCCAGGAGCTATTATGGCTCCTTCAAATCTTCTTTCGTTGCTGATCAGTTCAACTGTAGTAGCAGTTCCTAAATCTATTATTATTGAGGAACTTTTATATTTGTGCAAGGCAGCATAGGCATTAGCTATTAAATCTGCTCCAATAAAAGACGGATTTTCTACTCTGAAACTAATACCTAAAGGACTGAGCGCATTAATCTCAGTTATTTCAACCTTGAAATACTTGCTAAATAAATGTCTCCAAACGCGTGTAAGTTCTGGTACTACGCTTCCCAAAGCAACATAATTAATATCTTCTATAGCGATTTTTTCCTCTTCAGATAAAACTGAAGATTCTATTAAACCACTGAGAAGAATATAATATTCATCAGAAGTTTTTTCCCGACTCGAGGTGAAACGCGCCGTCCAAATAGGTTCTCCATCAAGGTAGATGGCACATAAGATATTGGTGTTTCCTATGTCCACTACCATAACTGGTTCTCGTATAATTACATTACACATAATCCCTGCTCAAATTCATTTCTGGTAAAGATAACAAAACAAGCGCAAGCTTCTAAAATAAGTTATTATTTCCCATATAACATTTCTGTCAATAGATTTCTCAACTGCTTTATATCTTGGAGTGTAAAGGAGTGTAGAATAAATTATTGACAAGATTTGGCTTTCCAAAATAAGAAAACTTCAATTCTATTTTGAATGCAGTAAAAAAATGAAAAAGCCATTAGGCCTTAATTCTTTTGTAGCGATTAAAACAGAATATCTATCTAAAAAAGTACCGGTTTTTTATCACCGGAAGAGGAGAAAAAATGAAAAAAGTTATCTCTGCCTGCGGAGTTGATTGTTTCAAATGTGAAACATATATTGCCACTCAGAATGATGATGAAGCAAGAAAAGAAGATATCGCAAAACGTTGGAGCGAACATTATCAAGGTGAAATTCATCCTGAAGATATTAACTGTGATGGTTGTATGAGCGAAGGAGCAAAATTTTCCTGGTGTGGATTGTGTCCCATTCGTTTATGTGTAATAGAAAAAGGATACATAAGCTGTGCTGAATGCTCGGATTTCCCCTGTGAAAAAAATGAATATGTATACCAAGTAGATCCATCTGCTAAAGAGAATTTGGAAAGGATTAGATAAAGTTCGTATTTTTTTCAGCTAATTCTATTTGGGTAGCTTAATTTGTCTCCAATTATCCCTTAGAATTTAGCTTGGTTCAAGCCTATAGTTTAGTTTAAAAATAAAGCAAATCATACTATTTTATGTTTTGTGAAGGATTGTCGTTCCTAAATTTTTGTATTCGTAAAAGTGTTATTACATAACTGACATTACCTCCAAATAGTACGCTTCATAATATGAATATAATTTTACTATATTGAGATATAATGATTTTAACCAACCTAGGTAGAGGCGTTAATTAAGCCTTTATCTACCCTTAATCAAGCGTTAACAATTAACGCTTGATTAAGGGTAGATAAACTCTAAATAGATGCTTTCTTGCAGGGAGTTATTTTCGTTCACTTTAGACCGTAAATCGGATAACTGAAAATTGCTAATGGTATCTTGGAAGGTAATTTTGCTTTTGCGTTTTGCTCATCTATCCCAATTACCTAAATTATACTTCATTGAAACGCAGATAATTATCTGTAAAAGGAACATAAAATTTAGGCGGAGTTTATTTTAGTAATAACAATGGTATGAATTCTGGTTTGTTCAGAGAAGACAATAAAGAAGGGTATGATATCAAGTATCAGCTTAAAGTTTCATCATCAATATTCTTAATAGATCATTCAGAATAGTTATCGTTTATTTGCCATCAAATTGCCAGGTGCCATCCCAAGTTTCCCAATTTATAACATCAAAGCGACTTAGCATAATTTTGGTTGGTTCATCATTAGGTAAAAGCAATAAGACCTCTTCAAACAGGGTTTTTGCTTCACTTTGATTTTTCGCAATCATTAAAGCTAAAGCAGATTCATATTTATGGTATATTTCAGAGAGTTCTGGATTATTTTTCATATCGTCCATAGTGTTTATTACTTCATAAATATCGCATACATCGCTTTTTCCTTTTACGGTTACAATATCCAGTTTCCTACAGAAAAAAACATCTTTCACTGCATTAAAGGTAAAGTTATCTATAATAATGGTGGTCTGATAATATTTGTTTAATCCTTCTAAGCGGGATCCGAAATTCATCTTATCACCAATTCCTGTAAAGTTGAAAATTCTATCTGAACCTATGTTACCAATAATCACTTCCCCTGTGGCAATACCAATACCAATATGGAAATCTTTCAGTAGTGGATGGCTATAATGTTCTTTTTTAATATCAGAGGCAATTTTACGAATAGCCAAAGCACTTTTAACAGCGTTTCGTTCAAAATCTGTATAAGTTATGGGTGCTCCAAACAGAGCTAAAATAGCATCTCCGATATATTTATCTAAAGTTCCTCTATTTTCTATAATCACTTGTGTTGCTAGATTAAAATAACTATTCATAAATGAGGTTATTTCTGAGGGAGGTAGTTTTTCGCACAAATAAGTGAAATTTCGCACATCAACATACATTATGCTAATGTATTTCTTTTCACCACCTGCTCTTAATTTTTCAGGTTCTTTCATAATCTGCTGAATAACCTCAGGCGATACATAATGCTCAAAGGCATTTCTGACCATTCTTTTTTCTTTACCTTGTTCATGTGCTTGAGTGAAAAATAAAGCTAAAAATCCAATGACCCAAGGAATCAGAATTGTGGAATATGAAAAAATGTAGCTTGCCTTAACATATAACAGATAGATAAAAGGGAAAAAAAGTATGGTAACTAATAAAAACACTCCTATAGAAATTGAGGGTTTACTTCGAGGTATAATAAAAGCCATTATCCCTAACGCTATAAAATTGATAATGAGTAGCAACCAGGGATTTACCCAATAGATATAATCTTCTTCCAATAAATTACGAAGAAAAGTGGAATGCAATTCAACTCCTGGAAAACTTCTATCTAGAGGAGTAATTTTATTGTCCTTCAATCCATACGCTGAAGTTCCAATTAATATTATCCGGTCCTTAAAATATCCCGGAGGTATTTTTCGGAATAGAACATCGGAAAAAGATACATAACGAAAGGATTTTGCTGGACCATAATATTTGAAATAAAACAAACCATCAGGACTTAGAGGTAATTCGCTAACTTTTTTATTTCCAGAAAAAAAATGGCAAGAACGATCCAATCTTATTTTATCGATGCCAAATAAATCCAAATAGAGTTGCATACTGAAATTCACATACATATCTCTTTTATGTTTCAAAAAAAGTGGATAATCATGAATTTTACCAGTAATATCAGGATTAATATTGGCAAAGCCAATTCCTCTTGCAGTTCTGGTAAATTGAGGGATAGGGGGAACAGGATATTTTAGTTCGAGATAGTGTTTTGGCTGAACATTCCAAGAGATTAATTTATCAGGAAGATCTTGAGTATAAGAAGGATAATCACTATTGAACATTGCTAAATATACCATCCCTGCTTTTTTCATTGCATTAGCAAAAATATCATCAGTGCTTATTTTATCCATTACCTTGTCAGGATTAATTGTTATATCGGTTAATTCTGAAGACAACCTCTTTCGAGCATATCCTTTAATACTATCGCTTTCGGTGAAAAATATATCAAAGGCAATAGCAAGCGGTTTATCTTCTTCCAAAATATTTACTAAATCTGCAAAAAATAAACTTGGCCAGGAAGAGAACTGCCCCAAATCCTTAATACTCTTCTCATCAATATCAATTATGCAAATGTTATCGTAAACACCCTCATATTCATTGTAGCTGAAAGCATTATATACTTCCAAAATATTATCATATATGTTTAAATCCAATGTTTTCAGTACTATGCTGAAAATAGGCAAATGAGGTAATAAAATAGCAATCAATAAAACTGCTACAGCAATAAAATAATAACGAAAACGGACCATATATCCTGTTGTTTATTCTTCTGGAGGTAAACTATCTAAAGCTGAGCTGTCAGGAAAATCCTCCTTCAATTGTTTAATATGTTGTTTCAATTTGATGCTATCTCCCAACTGATCATAAATTATAATTAGACATGTATGAGAAAGTTCTGCATCTTTACTTAATGGTGCTTGTTCAATAATCTTTTCAAAAAGTTCCGCAGCTTGTTGATAATCCTTGGCATCAAAATAGGTAAAGGCTTCTTCCAGCTTATACTTTGGTTCTGAATACCAGTATAATTGGCTTTCAGGAAAAACTTCCACTTCTTCTCTTCGAATTCCAGCAACATTATTCGCCTGGTTTTTATTGCTTTGGACTCTTAAAGTGTTCATTCTATCCCATAGTTTATTTCTATAATTAGGGTTGGATGATGCTTCAGCTTGAAGTTTACTTATTCTAATTTCTGTATTGGCATTAATTATAGACACATTTCCATTTGCCCATTGAATTTCAGCTTTAGAATCAGGACCAGTTTTAATAAACCCTTCAGAGTGTACTTCCATATTTAAAGTTGCCTTTTTATAAGTGAGATTGGGAGATGCTTTATATTGAATTTCTCCTACCATAAATCGAATTTTGCCTACAGAATCAGCGAATAGAAATAACACTATAGCTGTTAGAATGATGGTAATGATGTATTTCTTCATCTTTACTCTCCTATGTTTAAAAGCTCAGAATATATAATAGGATTAGCTTTCTTTAATAGTGTTTTATCACTCATCCGGTTAAAATATTCTTTAGCTTGAAGTTTATTGCCACTGTTATATTCTAATATACAGAGATTACGGAGAATTGGATCTGTATTTTTATCCTGTTTTAATGCTTCCAAATAATTGTGCCTGGCTGATTCAAAATTGTCATTACTTAGCTGTAAATTACCCAAATTTATTAAAGCAGCAAGATTATGAGGATCTTTTAACAAAATTTGAGACCATAGCTCATTTGCTTTTTCAGGATTTTTATTTTCCAGACACCAAAGGGCATACTGATTGATTACATTTAGATTGGTAGGATATTTTTTTAGGGTAGCAATGAATTCTTCTTCTTTGGTAAGGGTCCCCATCAGGGTTATGCGTTCCAAATCTTGCCTATAGGATGATATTACTTCTTCTTTTTTGTCGAATTGGTAATCTGAAATTTGTTCTGTGTACGGAGCAGGAGGATAAAGTAAATGAATAATATCAAATTCCATCAGCTCTGGGTATATATCTTTACTGATAAGCAGGTTGTAATGCTTAACAGCTTCATTCCAGCTGGTTGTAAAGGTCTCTTTGCCTAATAAAGTACTTTCCACAGGTAACCAGTAGTTTCCGTTCCTGAATATGAATTGGCTTAGTTCAAAACCATTAGATAGTATGTCTTCCGAATTCATCCCTGTGTCTATAACCAACATAACATGTCCTGGAATATCTAAAAAGCCACATCGTATTCCAATAACTGATAAAGTAGAGGCAAGAAGAACAAGCAAATCATCACAATCACCAGCTTTCTGGTGTAAAGTCTGAAAGGGAAACTGCACATAATCAGTTTCACTGGAAGTGAGGTTTGCAGAAGATATATCGGAAATATACTTTATTCCATTAGCGCTGTAAAAACTCCATATTTGCACTGCTCGCTGAATGTTTTTATTAATAGTTCCTACAGGTTGAGTTGAAAAAAGCTGGATAATTTGTGTGGTTACAAAGTTACGAAGATTTTCATCAGCAGGATTTACAAAACAAGCATATTGTTTACGTTCGTTCCAGTCCATAGAATTAATGCTCTGAAATTGAATAACAGCGTATTTATGCACGCTTTTAGGTTTATTATCAAAAATCCAATCTACTTGTATATTCACATTAAAAGTACTTACCCCATTTTTACATAACTCAAATATATTACGGTTCATAGGAACAGTTATCTCTATAGGTAATTCTGCACCAGCCATTAAAGTTGGAATACTAATCTGAAACGGTCTGTCTGTAATTTGAGGTATAGTAACGGTAACTGTGATTCGTTCAATAGATATATTACGCGTATTAAACAGAGTTACAGTACCAATTGGATGTGTTTGATAATATTCAATGAGAGCAGGAAAGAGCTTGTAAAACTCATACTTTTTTATTTCTATTTCATCTCTGTTTTCGTTATAGTACTTTCTTGTATCAGAAGTCCTAACTGCTTTTTCTTGTAGGGTTGTATTATCAGGGGCATAATTTAAGGCAATTTGAATTTCTCTCCAGGCATCGTCATAACGGTGCTCTTTAATTAATAAATCGTGATAAAATTCATGGTATGCAGTAGAGCTGCTATCCGAAGATACATATTGATAAATATTATCCATAACGGTTAATGCTTCAGGATAACGAAGTTCTTTATCCAGTGCTTGGGCATAAGCAAAACCGTATTTAACTTCTGTAGGTACACTTTGGTATGCCTTAGCAAAACTTTCTGTGGCTTCTCTGGCTTTACGATTCTCGGTATAAGCGAGTCCTAAACAATAATAATACTCTGCCACTTCAGAATTAAGACGAATAGCATCAAGGTATTTATCTACCGCATAGGCATAATTACCGGCATTAAAATAACAATCTCCCATCAATTTTTGAATTACATCAGCTCCCTGATTATTGAATCGGTTCAAAGTGCGCTGTAGAGAATTTAGCGCTGCTTCATAATCTTTATTTAGAATAAGCAATCCTCCCATTTTTATATTATTATCCAGATTATCCTCTTGTGTGATTAACTCTCGCATAGAATTGAGCGCAGCTGAATAATTTTTCATTTTTTCATCTGCATATATTTGGTAACGCAAAATATCAGTATCACGGCTAAATTTGGAGAAATAGACATTGCACAGTTCTTTTACTTTGCTATAATTTCCATCCAGATAATACAGAGAAATTAACTCCCGTATAATGCCTTTATCTTCGATGTTTCTAAACTTTTCTAAATGAGCGATACCTTGCTTGTAATCATTCATTATTTTATAGATTTCGGCCTTTTGGATAGCGGTATCAATTCGAATACCTACGATTTTTTCTACAGAATATATACTGTTTAATGCTTTTTCAAATTCATTCTGGCTAACATAAAGCCGGGCTTCCTGCTGAAAATTCTGCACCATTTCGTCCTCAAAATTAACTCCAGAGAAAGTATTTGCTGCGCGTTGCAATGCTTGAACAGCTTCTGCAAAGTGTTTATTTAAGGATAGATAGCGGGCATACGAATAGGCATCTTCAATTTCTTCTGAAGGTGGTCCTACTTTATTATCTGCAGAAACGGATTGCACAATATAAGTACAAATTTCTCGTTGGGGTTCATAAACTATAAAATATGGCTCGTTAACTTGGTAAGTTTTAGTTTCTGCACTCTTTTTTTCGGTTACTATCCAGTTAGATATACCTTCTGCAGCTTCCCAAGAGAGTTCTGCTTGTTTTGCTTTGTTAACTGTAAAATAGATAGTTTGTGGTTTTTTGGGGCTGTAATAAAAGGTCAATAAGCGTGTGTATTTTGCCATTTTATCACATATATATAGGGTCTTATTATATGGATTATAACGGATTAGATATATATTCCCAAAACCGGGAAAGATGCCTTTAGCATTTTTGGAAAAATAACGATGCTCATAGTTATTATCATAAATAACATTCAACTGTTGCGTAATTCCGTCAATATACCCCAAGCGGTCTTCATACAGGATGTCAAAAGTGCTGATCTTTTCAGCAGTAGTAATCATTTTTAAAGTGCTATCATCATTTAGAAACATCTGGTAAATAGAGGAATCATTAGCCAGAAAGTATAGATTTTGTCCGCTGATTCTTAATAATTGGGGTTTCAATCCTTTGGCTTTCAGTTCTATATTGTGTATATGAGCTGTATTTTCATCAAATATAGCAATGCGGGAATTTCCCCAGTCGGCTATATAAATCATTCCATCCGAATCGATAGCTATGCTTTTAGGCTTATCCAAATGCCCATCCTGCGAACCCTTCCCTGCAAAAGACTCAATATAATTACCGGTTAAATTATTATACACAAACACCTTGGCTGCTTTTGTATCAAGCGCAAATAGTTTATCATTGTATATAGCTAAGGCATTATAACCTTGAACTCCTTTTTTTGCTTCTGCCACAGCATATATATTGAAGATAGTTGTATCATTCTGAATGCAAGAAATTGTTTCAGTTGCTCTATTAGCACCGTTGAATTGAACAGTTTTATTGTAAATTATGTACTTTCTGTCTTTGCAGGCAAAATAGTCAATTGCTTGAGGTTCTGTACTTTCTGATAATTTGGGACGCAAGGTTAACTGAGGTACTTCTAGTGCTTGTGTGGAAGAGAATTCGCTATCTTGATATAGCTTTAAGGTTCTTATTTTATTATCCAAAATTCCGATAAGAACTTTATCATAGTTAGGAATGGCTTTAATAATAGTCGGCTGTTGAAAAGAAACCATCGATTCACTTTTATCTTTTGAACCCCAGGTAGACCTGTTTATTAATTTGCCGGAAGCATCTACTTTACCTATTTTGGAACTTAATGAATAGATTACATATAATTCATTATATTGATTCATAGCAATGTCACTAATTTTATCGATCTTATTATCAAGAGCGGTTATTGTTACACTATTTCCAACATTCAAATTTTGGTCTATCGGAATTATTGCTTGAGTTTTATCTCTATTAACTAATATTCGGATTATCTGATCCTGCCCCAAACACATAGATATAGGTGCTAAAATTGGAATTTTACCTAAAAACATACCTTCGTTAGAAAAAGCTAAAAGCTCATTACGGCCGGCATCCAGAACAAAGATATAACCCTGATAATTTACCAGGATGCGAATTGCCTTAATAAATTGAACATCAGCAGATCCCTTTGTAGATATGGTTCGTACATAAGTGCCAAAGTAATCATAAACATAAATAGCACTCATCTTAGAATCAAGTATATATAGGGCAGTTTCATCTCCTGAAAGATCATCTACTTTCGCTTTTAGTGGTAACTTAATAAAAACAGGCTGTAAGAATGACTGCTGATGAATATCCCATGCCTTGATTATCCCTTTGGAATTATCTACACAATAGGCAATGTGGCCTTCAAGATGAAAACAATCTACAGCAAAAGAATCTTTCTTATCCTTGGATACATAGATCTTATGCAAGGGTTGAGGTATAGCCCAAAGAGACATCCATCCAATAAAAATAATAGCCAACATAGATAGCGATTTTTTCATAATTTCTCCTACCTGATTTCTCCTACACTATATAATAAGTAAAAAATAGTTAAAAACAAACTTCCTTTTTACCATAAAGTTTTAAGCAAACTGCACATTCCTTCTGGTTATATAATTCGCTCAGTTTCTCCATTTAAAAATCTATCACTTAGTTTATAATAATAATATTATTGTCAAGCAGAATGTTATTCTTGTATAAAAAAATCCCAGTATTTATGCAGGATAATGTTTATCTGATAATTGCAAACAGGATCCGAATTTATGCAAAACTTTTCTCTAGATTGACTACAGCATTATATGGGATCAAATTAAATAAACGCAGAATTGAAGTATCAAAATAGATTATGGGCATAAAAAAGGTGGCAAATATCGTTATTGCCACCGTACAAGTTAGAGTATTCCATCGATAAAATAATCTCTATCGATAAATGTTAGCTTAGCTTAAGATTCACTCATAAAGGGGTATCTATAATCACTATCAGGAACAAAGTTTTCTTTGATAGATCTGGCAGATATCCATCTCTGTAAATTTAACGCTGAGCCAGCTTTATCATTAGTTCCGGAAGATCTTCCTCCTCCAAAAGGTTGTTGACCAACTACTGCCCCAGTAGGTTTATCATTTATATAAAAGTTTCCTGCGCTGTGTTTTAAAACATTGTTAGCTATCAGGATTGCTTTTCTGTCTTGAGCAAAAATGGAGCCAGTTAGACCATAGGGAGAGGTTTTATCGCAAAGATCAAGAGTTTTATGATAATCTTTTTCAGGATACACATAAACGGTTAAAACCGGACCGAAGATTTCTTCTTGCATAGTACAAAACATTGGGTCGGTTGTTTTTATTATTGTTGGTTGAATAAAGTACCCTACGGAATCATCACATTCACCACCCCAGATAATTTCTGCGTCTGGAGCATTTTTAGCACGCTCAATATATCCCTTAATTCTATCGAAACTTTCTTTATCGATCACAGCATTTATGAAGTTCGAAAAATCTTTAGCATCACCCATTTTAACTGTTTTTAGCATTTCTACCATTTCCTTTAACCATTGGTCGTAAAGATTATCAGGAATGTATAAACGAGAAGCAGCACTGCATTTCTGACCTTGGAATTCAAAGGCACCTTTTAAACAGGCAACAGCCAAAGCTTTAACATCGGCTGATGAATGAGCAAAGATAAAATCCTTGCCACCTGTTTCTCCAACAATTCTGGGATAGGATTTATAGAGGTGAATATTATTGGCAGTACGTTTCCAAATATTATTAAAGACCTTTGTACTACCTGTAAAGTGGATACCTGCCAAGCAAGGGGAATCAATAATTAAATCGCCAATTTCAGTTCCGGAGCCAGGAAGAAAATTAATTACTCCATCAGGTAAACCAGCTTCTTTCAAAATCCTCATTATTATATGGCCACTATAAACTGCTGTCCCTGCAGGTTTCCAGATAACGGTATTTCCCATTAAAGCAGGTGCAGTTGGAAGATTTCCAGCTATGGAAGTAAAATTGAAAGGAGTTATAGCAAAGATGAAACCTTCCAAAGCTCTATATTCAGAAAAGTTCCATTCTCCTTTGGGCGAAACCAGTGGTTGTTGCTCATAAATCTTTTGGGCATAATAGGTATTAAAACGCCAAAAATCAATAAGTTCACAAGCTGAATCAATCTCTGCCTGAAAAGGATTTTTACTTTGGCCAAGCATTGTTGCTGCATTCAATAGATAGCGATATTTTGTAGAAAGAAGTTCGGCTGCTTTCAAAAAAATAGCAGAACGGTGATAGAAAGGCATATCTTCCCAATCGGTTCTCGCTTTCATAGCTGCTTCAATAGCCATATCAATTTCAGCTTGACCCACTTTGTGATATTTAGCCAAAATATGCTTATGGTTATGGGGTTCAATGCAATTTCCAAGATTTCCGGTTAGTACTTCCTTCCCGTTAATTATGGCTGGAATTTCAAAAAAATCGTTACTTAGGTCGTGTAATGCTTTCTTTAGTTTTTCTCTCTCACAAGTACCTGGAGCATAACTATTTAGTTGCTCATTTTTGGGGACGGGAACGGTTATAAACATTTTTATCTCCTTCAGTTTATTTTCTTTTTACAAAGGATAAGGAGAAAAGGTAAGGATATTGTGCATTACTATTTGTAGCTCAATTATACACCTTTTCATACTGGAAGGCATATCCGTTTTCAGATATACCCTTTGGCCAACTTCCATGCTGTAAAGTTTAGGATTATTAGCTCGGTGATATAACCAGCTTTTAAATACAGGTTATTCAGTCAAGCATAATAAAAATGTTCACTTCGTTAACTTTTATGAATAGTCTCTGCAATTTGTAGGATTATCCCTAAACTAAAAAAACCCGGCTTATAAAAACCGGGTTTGGCAACTTTGCTAAGTAGAAAACTACTAAAAAGTTAACTGCAGGGTTGTGCCAACAGCATAATTGGTTACATCACTGTCATCATTGTTTCCTACAGCACCATACACTTTCAGATTCATAAGGTTATTTATAACTGAGCATTCTAATCCACCATTAAGTTCCATTCCCAGATCATTTACAATACCTGCTGCGGCAAATAGAGCATACTTATCTTTAAAAGGAAAACGGATAGAGCCAACAGCACTAAGCAAGGCATCACTATTATGATCGTACAAATTGCTGTCCCAGTATAAATCTAATCCGTCATGAATAATATTAATTCCATAAATAAAGAGTCCATTTTGGTAATATGGACTATAAGTAACTAAAGCGTTTTCAGAAGCAAAAAGAAGATCAGCTCCCAGTTGAATAGAGGTAAGATCTACACCTGCTTTAATAGAAGCCCCAATCCCGATTTCATCATCACCATCAATAAATTGATAGCATAAGAAAGGATTAACATCAATAGTTGCAGGACCTGCTTCTATTGTTGCATAAGGCAATAAAGTAATTTCACCATCGTCTGGAATATCATTATATCCAACAAATCCAGTTAGCCCCCAAACTATGGGAGATTTTGCTTCCAGGGAGCCAAGAAACACAGTATAATCATCATGAGAATTAAGAAGCCCTTCATGTTTTTTCAAAATTCCTAATTGAGCTTGCATCCCATTAAAATCTTTATATAGCATAACACCAGCGAAAAAATCATCTAAAACTAAGCTCCGATGATCATTCCAATATTGCAGACCGACTTTAATATTAGTATTAATGGAATTCATTAGATAATCAAGATACAATTCGCTTGTTTCGATATTGACACCATTTGTACCTAGAGCTCCTCCGGTAGCATTATTACCCCAAGTAATTTCACCAATCTCAAAAGCAGCTCTAAAATCGAGCCCATCAGTCAACTGAGTATTAAGCCCCATACGTAAACGACTATCAATATGACCTCCGTCCTTTTTATATGCATCATTATAGGCAGCGGCACGAGTTAGCAATTCTCCATCATAATCAAAATTAATTGCTCCCAAAATGCCGATAAGCAATAGGGCAGAAACTATACATAATGGCTTTTTCATCTTTATCTCCTTTCAATTTTTCTGTTCTCTATATAAGATAAACTGATTTGTTCAGGTTGTCAAATAAAAAAGTTGCAAAACATTATTTGATTTCTAATGCTAAATTAAATAATCATCAATTAACTGTTTGCAGGATATAATGTTACCATAGCATTTAGCCAATAGATCAGCATTAATTAGCTTATTGCTAATAAGACAAACTGGGTATCCTGTATTATGAAATCTACTATTTACGAAGCTGCCACTAGTTAAAATAGTAGATGAAAGATGTCAAGATTATACCATTGACCGAGTAAGAATAGGCATTATATCTCCTAAGGATTTTTAATAGAATTTCCAAGTATTTCAATTACAGAGGTGTAAAATGAAAAATGAATGTATCTTAACGCTCGTTTTATGTTTTTATCTTTAGTATGTTTTGCATATATTATCATTTTTGGGGATATAACCGAAATTACTACTTTCTATATGTCCAATAATCCGTATCAAATATTCGGAACGGTAAGAGTTTTGGATGGTGTAAACCTAACTATTGAGTCCGGTTTTACGGTGTTTTTTATGCAAAATTCCCGTTTGCAAATAGAAGGAATATAATATTCTATCAATGGCTTAAACATAATGGCTGTAATGCTTACCAGCTAAGTATTTTTGCTAATTGGACTCATCAATTGGATAATATTACTTTAACGGATAATGCACTTAATCTTATCCGTTTCATCAAAGGTGGTCGCTTGGCAAGTAAAAAATCTGAAAAATTCTGGTTATCCCTATCTAATATCTCAAAGGTTTACTGTTAATAATGGAGTAACATTTAATTATTTATGCTGGCACCACAATTTACTTTGCCGATTATGTAGCTAATAGTGTTAATTCATATTTTACCGTTTATGGGGCATTAAATACTTTGGGAACGGTATCCGAACTTGTCTTTTTTAGAGGAATGGATAGTGACCTAAGTTCCTGGTGCGGATTAAAAATAAACCAGCCAGAGCTGTGTGTAATTTAACTTATACAACTATCCGCAATGCCGGTTTGGATGAAAATTACAGTTATCCTGATGAATTTTGTTCTGTTTATGTATATGCAGGCACCGTGAATTTAACTGACTGCACAATATCCTTGGGAAGTTTTAATCTGATCAAACAGGAAGGAAATGGCGTTCTTAATCTGACGCGCTGTCATATTACTGGTGGTTCCAATGGAATTGTGCATAATAATGGAAACCTTACTCTTACTAATTGTGAGATAAGTGGTTGCAGTTAGATAACAAAAATATCGTAATATAATCCAAACTCAAATTTTAAGGAATAAACCACTGCCTGGTTTTGTTAGCTATGCTTACCAGATTAAGCATAACGGGAACCTCAACTAAAACACCTACAGTTGTAGCCAAGGCAACAGGTGAATCTGCTCCAAAAAGAGAAATAGCTACTGCGACTGCGAGCTCAAAAAAATTGGATGCTCCAACTAAAGCTGTTGGTGCAGCAATATTATGAGGTAATTTTATTTGTTTGGTGAATATATAGCTTATAAAAAAGATAAAATAGGTCTGAAGCGTAAGTGGAATAGCTATTAGGATGATATGGAGAGGATTATTGATAATAACTTCTCCTTGAAAAGCAAAGATAATAACAAGAGTAAGCAACAAACCGCTTATAGTTACATTATTGAATTTGGGGATAAAGGTTTTAAAGAAATAATCCTCCCCTCTATGTTTTATCATTGAATATCGCGTAGTTATTCCTCCAGCTAAAGGAATAACAACAAATAAGATAACGGAGAGAATTAATGTATCCCAAGGTATTTTTATTCCGCTAATGCCCATCAGGAATGCTACAATGGGTGTGAAAGCAACCAGAATTATCAAATCGTTTGTAGCTACCTGAACTACTGTATAAGCAGGTTTACCGTTTGTTAAATGACTCCAGACAAAAACCATTGCTGTGCAAGGTGCAGCACCCAACAAAATAGCTCCCGCAAGATAATCTTTAGCTAAATTTGCAGGTATAATAGATTTAAATACAATATAAAAGAAAAACCAGGCAATTCCATACATTGTGAAAGGTTTAATTAACCAATTTACAATCCAGGTTACAATTAATCCCTTGGGGTTTTTCCCTACATTCTTAATGCTGGTAAAATCTACTTTCATCATCATCGGATAGATCATTAACCATATAAGAACAGCAATGGGAATTGAGACCTGAGCAAATTCAAATTTACGCAGGAAATTAGGTATTCCAGGTATATATTTACCTATAAGAACTCCAGCAGCCATACATATAATAACCCACAATGTCAGATATTTCTCGAAAAAACTGATACCTTCCTTTTTGTTTGCTATCTGCTGCATTTTATCCTCCTTCTGGTTTTTATACTCTTTTAACGGTAGATTATAAATTCAGTGATAAACCTGTAACAAACAACAGCATTATGTATATATCCCTGGTATAATTGGATTAATCCAAATGCAATAAATCTATGCTTAGTTCATCCTGAATAAATCTAATATTTTTTTCCAGATTGGGATTGATAGGAACGCCTTGTTTACGCACTTTTTGTTCTATTTCGTATTCTTTTTCGCCAGCTACATAGATTCTTGTTTTACCAGGAAAAAGTTGGGCATTTTGTAAATCTCTGCAGATGGAGCCGGTAACTTTTTTAAAGTTCTCCAAATCCGTAAAAAAATCAATATTGATTGCCATAAAGAAATGTCCTAAACAGTAAGGAGCGGGTTTACCCTGTTCGTCTTCGCCCATTAAGCTGTTCAAATAATTTCCATTTTGTAAAGCGGCGCAAATAATCTCTACGGCTGTTGCGAGTCCGTAACCCTTATGGCTTCCCGTAATTTCTTCCGTTCCACCCAAAGGTAACATCGAAGCTTTTTGTTTTAATAAATCAATCAGCAGACCTTTTGTATCAGTGTAAGATTTACCTTCCAAATCAATTGCCCAACCAAGTGGGGTTTCTTTCTCTTCGCGAGCCAACTGTTCCACTTTTCCTCTTTGGGAAATGGAAGTGGCAGCATCGTATAAAAAAGGATAGGGAAGATCAGTAGGAGCTCCAAAACAGATAGGATTCGTTCCCAAAATGGGAGAAACACTATTTGTAGGACAAATAGAAGGGCGGGCATTGGAAAAAACCAACCCAATCATATTTTGTTTAATTGCCATTTCTGCATAATAACCACAAATCCCAAAATGAGTGGAATTACGAACTGCCACAGCTCCCAGACCATATTTTTCGGCTTTATCAATTGCCGTTTGCATTGCTTTTTGGCTAATTACTTGTCCCATTCCATTATTTCCATCCCAAACAGCGGTGGCAAATTTATCGCGGATTACCTCAATGTTAGTTATGGGATTTTGAATTTTAGCTTGAATTCTATCATAATACATTTTTAGTCGTCCAACTCCATGTGATTCAATCCCTTTTAAGTCACTAGCGATTAATACATCACTACAGATTTGGGCATCCGTTTGGGGCACACCGAGTTTTATAAAAACCTCTTGCATAAAATTATGCAGAACATCAACAGGTAAGTACCTCATTGATCAGACCTCCTTATAGTTCTTTGTAGATTACAGCTTTCAATGGCGGAAAACCATTAAAATTCACGCTCGAATAACTCTGAGTGTAAGCACCGGTCGTAAAAATATACACTTTGTCACCTGGAACGGTCCCTTCCGGCATACGATAATGGAAATGTTCATATAAAATATCCATACTATCACAAGTAGGACCAGCTAAAATTATCTCTTCTGCCATACCTATTTGTGGAAAAAATATAGGGAATTTTATGGATTCATCTATAGTCTCAATCAAACCACCAAATTTCCCTATATCTAAATAGACCCATTGATAAAGGTTGTTTTTGGATTTACGAGATATATTAACTACTTCGGAAACGATCACACCAGCATCAGCAACTAGAGAACGACCTGGTTCTAAAATAATATCAGGCAGGTTTTCTCCAAAGTCTTCTTGAATAAAACGCTGAATTTCAGTAGCATATTCTTCAATAGAAAATGTTGGGTCAACATAATTAGCAGGAAAACCACCTCCGATATTAATCATTTGTAGCTCTATTCCTTCTTCAGCAACAGCATCAAAAAGATACTTACATCGAGCTATAGCATCGTCCCACTGACCAATATCTCTTTGCTGAGAACCAACATGAAAAGAAATACCCCAGGGTTGCAAATTCATACTGGCAGCCTTCAATATTAAGTGATAAATAGTATCAGGATGCGAACCAAACTTTCTGGAAAGTGGCCAATCTGCACCTGTCCCTTCAGTTAAAATCCGGAATAATATTTTTGAACCGGGAGCGTATTTGGCCAGATTCTCAAGATCAATCATACTATCAGTAGCAAAAAAATCTACTCCTTTATCGTGGAAGTACTTTATATCTTCAGGTTTTTTTATTGTATTGCCAAAACTTAAACGTGATGGTTCAATTCCTAACCGGAGCATTTGATCAAGTTCATAACGGGAAGCAAGATCAAAATTCGAACCTAACCCTGCTAGAAGAAGAATAACTTCATCCATTGGGTTTGCTTTTACTGCATAGAAAACTTTATAATTTGGCATAGTTGCCTGAAGTTCCAAATACTTGTTTCGAATTGTATCCAGGTCAATAATTAAACATGGAGTAGGAATATCCTCCGCAAAAATCTTAATTTTTTCAAACCGCTTTTCATCCATAAAGCGGCCGATATTGAAAGAATAAGGTTCTTTATACAATGTCTTGTCCTCTTATGTGTTAGTAAGTTGTCCCTTAAAATCAGCAAGGCAATTCGTGTCAAATAAAAATTAGTTGGCATTTTGACAGTTTGCATTACTTTAAAATATAATAAGCTTGTTGAAACGAAAGGCAAGAAAAAACCTCTGTGACAGTAGGAACCTGCAAAGAGATTAATTCAGCTATGACCGCTTTTGGCTATAGAGTTATTGGCAACTATATGTTTAAAAAGTATATTGCCAAATTAGCTGTTGGATACCCTAAAATGATTAACTACAAGAAAGAAGATTTATCTATGCCTAAAGAATTCATATATTGCAGAATAGCTGAAGTTCTTTCAGAATGCATTAAATTTATTGTCCAGTATAAACGGAAACTTAGCTTAGCAGAATTTCTCTACCAGTATCATATGAAAATATGGCTCTGTAATAAAAAATATGGGAATGCACAAATTCATTTTTATTGACAGAAATTGTGTTTATGGAATAGGATAAAACAAGAGTATTATAACAAAACCAAGAGGAGTTGGACTTATGAAATCGGTGAAACTGGCTATCTTCTTTATAGTTGGCATTGCATTTTTTACGAGTAATATTTATGGACAGATTAGTCAGCCAGAAGACCAAAACAATACTTATCCAATAAATACAGTGAACTCTTTTCTGGAAGGAGCAGCAGCAGGTAAAGCAGATGCGAAAGGAAATATAGTTTACGGAATTGGAAGTATTTTCTGTGGACCTCTTGGTATAGTAGGAGCTGTTATATCTGATCCTCAACCAGAACCAACGAAAGTTAATCATTTACTTCAGTCCAAAGGCAGTGATTATGTTCTAGCATATACTACTGCATACACTACAGAATCTCGTAGGCTTAATTTAGTATATTCTGCAGTAGGTTGGGGAATAAATACTTTCATTGCTAGTGTTTATTATTTCCATATAGTTCATGACATTGATTCAGATTTTGATGATTGGTTTAAGAATCAGAGAAAGATTTTTATTTCCGTGCCACTTAAGAATCCTGCTCATCCTTATTGATTTAAACTTCAATAATACAATTTTAAATGCTGAGAATATGATGAAGAGCCCTGAATCAAATCTAAAATTCTCTTCTTCATTCACAAGTTACTCAATCGTAATCAGTTATTATCAGCAATCCACTTCGCCAACCTACGGGCAAAGATGTCTGATGTACCCAAGTTGTTCTCATTATACAGCGTAAAGTAGCAAAAAAGACATAGAGCTTTTAAAGGAATTTTAAAAAGTGACAGATAGGATTATGCGGTGCAGATTAGATCTTCATTTTTACCCTTCTAAATATATAGATATGAGGAAATACTATATAGATTTACCAGAAGAGGGCATTGGGGATAAGGATAAATGAAATATTGGTTGACAATAACCGGAATATTGTTATTATCTTATCTATCAGCATAAATAAATTTTGAGGCACGAAGTAATAATATTAGGCAAAAGAACATAATTGATAAGCAGTTGGATGTTATCTTTGACGAATTAATAAAAGTGTAAAGCAGATAGAACTGTATGAAAATAAACTCTGAGGTTAGTGAAGAATATGCAAAATAAAATCTGTGTAGCAGTCGGAATTAGTGGAGGGATTGATTCAGCTATGACTGCCTATTTATTAAAAGAAAGCGGTTATAGAATAATTGGTATCACGATGCAGACCTGGGATAAAAACATAGCAATGGAGAAAGTGTTAAAAAGTGGTTGTTTTGGTCCCGCTCAAGAAGAAAGTATTCGTGCCTCTGCTATTTTATGCCAAAAAATGGGGATAGAGCATTATGTTATTCCTTTGCAGGAAGAATTTCAACAGAAAGTGATTAACTATTTTTGCCAGACCTATTTACAGGGAGAAACACCTAATCCGTGTTTGGTTTGTAATGCTTATATCAAATTTGCCTTATTACCCCAAAAAGCTAAGTTAATGGGGTTGGAATTTGACTATTTTGCCACAGGCCACTATGCTAAAGTAGATTATAATAAAGAATTGCAACGCTACCAAATAAAAAGAGCAAGAGATAAAAATAAAGATCAGTCCTATTTTCTGGCTTTTTTGTCACAGGAGCAATTGGCAGGAACTCTTTTTCCGTTAGGAGATTACACAAAGCCGGAAATAAAAAAAATGGCTGCTGAAATAGGTTTTGGCGAACTCGTAACTCGTCAGGAAAGTCAGGATTTTTTACAGAGTTCAGATTTAGAAGTGCTCTTTAAAGCGGAAGAATATCAGCAGGGAGAAATTGTAGATATAAATGGGAAAATTATGGGAACGCACAAAGGCATAATCAATTACACTATCGGCCAGAGAAGAAATTTGGGCGTAAGCGGTTTGCCTGAACCCTATTATGTTCTGAAAATTGATGCCATAAATAATAGAATTGTTTTGGGAACTCAGCAATATCTCTACAAAAATCGGTGTAAAGCCACAGGTATGAATTGGGTTTCCATTTCTGCACCGGAAAAACAATTTAACGCCAAAGCCAAAATAAGACAGCAACATACTCCCGCCGATTGTATTGTAACACCGATAGATGATAGAAATATAGAAGTGGTTTTTGCCAAACCGCAACTTTCCATTACTCCAGGACAAGGCTTGGTTTTATATGATGAGGATTTACTTTTGGGGGGTGGATTTATTGCACTTTCCAATAATGATGATGCAGAACATAATGCTTAGAGGGTTTTAGTAGTTTAGAAGGTTGAGATTTTTTAATAGCTTGATAGTTTGTTTATTGTGGTTGGCTAGGACTTCAACCTTCCGTTATTTTTACGCCGGGTTAAAAACCCGTCGCTAAAATCTGTCGTCCCGATGGGACTAAATTATTTGTTTTATATTTCGCCGGGTTAAAACCCGTCGTTAAAATCTGTCGTCCCGATGGGACTAAATTATTTGTTTTATATTTCAACGGGTTAAAACCCGTCGTTAGTATGTATCGTTCCTAACGGAACTTTAAAAATCCTCTAAATCCTATAATCCTAAAATCCTTGTTTCTAAAGCTGTAAACCTATAATCCCTGTTTCTAAAATCAAATCTGCGTCATCTGCGTAATCTGCGTGAACTAGTCCTAAAATCCTTGTTTCTAAAGCTGTAAACCTATAATCCTTGCTTGATTACTTATGGTAGAGATGCGGTGGTGTTTCTCGGGAAAATACCTCTGATCAGCACCATAGCTCCATGATAGCTAATTAAGGAAGGATAAAAAAGATAGCGGAAAATTAATCCCGCTATCTATGAAACATTTTTTAGGGCAAGTTACTCTTTACTGCATAGTTACTCGGGCTGCAAAAGAATGACATCCTTGGCATTTGGCCAATCAGAATTTGGGCAACCCTTTTTTATGCAGGGAATAAGTATGCCAGCCAAAAAGTTCTAATCAGCGTTTACTTGCAAGGACTGGATCAATTTTGTCTGGATATCCGGTTTTTCGGTTAAATCGCTACTTTGCAAAAAGTCCTTTCTTTGTTGGAATCTATCTTTAATCAAAGCAATGTACTTATCATAGTTACCGCGCATAGTGGAATTATATTTATCATAATAACCGGGTATAATGGCTTCGATGGACTCCCGAGTAGGAATCATCGCTCCCGGAAGTATATTCCAATGTTCCCATTTTAATTGATCCATCAAAATGGCAGTTTGAAGAGTGAGAGAAGTATTTAGAGGAATGGGTTCAAGGATATCATCAGATTCTTTCCAATAGCCACGGGAATTGAAGCAGTAGAAATCTGCTCCGCTATCAGCTACTTTCAAAAATGCTTCCACATCCCGATAGAGTTCATAAACCCTAAAAGGATTGGCAAAAGGTTCGAAAACGAGTTTATTCAATTCTTCTTCGGTAACATTTTCAGCACGGTTGCGCTGAGTCATTAATGCTGCTCCCATAGCGATTGCCAAATATTTATTCTCCAATTTTAAAACTGGAGGTAAAATAGAATCTTTCATCAGCCAAACCAAGGCCTTGGGGAAACCGCAACGGTTTACATAATTTCCCAAAAGAGCACGGTCTAATAACGCTCTACCATTGGAATTACGAATATCCTGTCCGTAGGGTATAAGTTTGCCATTTGTCTCTAACACGGTATGATTCATTAAAGCTAAGGCATATTTCCAATCCGGATGATCCACTGGCCGGCTATCTGTCTTATCAAATAAAGTTGGTTCCCATGCACGGCACTGCTTATTTTCGAGATCAATCTGGAAAGCATCATCATGCAAAACAACCTTGGAAAAGCCCTTAGGTAAAGTTCCAGCATTATCGGCATTATTTGTATGGCTGGATTTTCCTGTTCCAGAAAGTCCATAAAAAGCTATAGAACGCTTACCCAATTTATGATATTCAGGATTTTCACAAGTACCAAAATCAATTTCTTTAATACCACCATGGCAGGCAGCCATCCCAATTCGGATACCAGAAGTCCAGGCAAGAGTTAAAGTTCCTTTTTTGCGTTCCCCGAAATAACGCATCCCAAGGTTGACCATTACATTGTGTTTTTCATCTACTAAAGCCAGCTGCGGTGCGCCAACATTGTTATAATAAGAATCGTTGCAAGTCCATTCATTAAAAGCGACTAAAATAATATCCTGAATTGGAAGTTTAGGACTTGCTTCATATTCTTGCGCCAGAGATTCATAAGGTGCAAAATTCAACAACCAAAAATAAAGATTGGCAGCATCGCTTTCAGTGGTTATAAAAGTGGCTTTCAGCATTAGGTCCTTATCCATACCCAAAATAGCTTCAGCTTTGATGAGCGGATAATGCTGCATTTGCCAAACGGCTTCCCGAAAATCGCTCTCCAACTTATTTTTAAGTGAAGGATTTACCCGATTGTAAAACCTGCGTGCTTTTGCGGTTCTACCAATGATATTGCCGTGACAATCGTTAATAATTTTGGCATCTTTCGGAAGATTATGCAGTTTTACGAATTCCGGGTACATCGGTAAATCAGTAACACTTACACCGGGTTGTTTTATTGCCAATTCATATGCCTCGCGAATATCTACTTTGCGAACTAGATGGTTATTCATCAGAGTTTCGGCAATCGCTCTGATAGGAGACATTTCTTTAATATTGGAATAGTATTCCACACTACTCTTGCTTGCCATTTTGATCCTCCATATATGGCTTATTTTATTTTAAAAATATACGCTGATTCTCATTTATATATTAAATTATATTAAGCTCTTTACCAATCATTCTGAATTTATCCAGAGCCATATCGAGTTGATCTTGGGTATGAGTTGCCATAAAAGATGTTCTAATTAAACAGGAACTGGGTGGAACAGCAGGAGGAACTACGGGATTAATAAAAACACCTTCTTCACCTAAACGACGCCACATATTAAAGGCAGTCATCATATTGCCAACATGTAAAGGAACTACTGGTGTGCAGCTATCTCCTGTATTATACCCCATTGCTTTAAATTCTGATAACATATAGTTTGTGTTTTCCCATAGCTTGGCTATGCGTTCAGGTTCTTCTTCCATAATTTTTAATGCTGCTAAAACGCTGGCAGTTGATGCAGGTGGAAGAGATGCAGAAAAAATAAGAGCTCTAGATTTATGTTTCAAATAGTGGATAAGAGCTTCATCGGCAGCTATAAAACCACCTACTGATGCTAAAGATTTACTGAAAGTTCCCATTATGAAAGCAGTCTTATCAGTTAAGCCAAAATGAGCAGTTGTTCCTGCACCCAAATTTCCTAAGACACCTAAAGAATGGGCTTCGTCAACCATAACCTCAGAATTGTATTTTTCTGCTAAATCACAGATAGCAGGAAGATTTGCAATATCCCCTTCCATGGAAAATATGCCGTCCACTACAATTAAAGAATTCTTGCTTCCAATATCTTTTAGTAAATGTTCCAAAGAAGCCATATCGTTATGTTTATATCGCAGCATTTTCCCTTCAGCAAGTAAAGCACCATCAATAATTGAGGCATGGTCATATTTATCTGTTATCACAAAATCGTTCTTCCCAACCATAGTAGAAATACATCCAACATTTGCTTGATAACCAGTAGGATAACAAATTGCTGCTTCTTTGCCTACTAATTTTGCCAATTCGTTTTCCAGCTGCAGGTGAATATCTAAAGTGCCATTTAAAAAACGACTGCCAGCACAACCGCTTCCGTATTTTTGAATTGCTTTTATGGCAGCTTCTTTTACGAGAGGGTGATTCGTTAAACCTAAATAGCTATTTGAACCCATCATTAACATTTTTTTTCCGTTGCAGATAACTTCTGTATCCTGTTCGGAAGTAATTTCTCGAAAATAAGGATAAAAGCCCATTGCCATAACCTTACGGGCATCTGTAAACTTATAACATTTATCGAGTAAACTCATTATTACCTCTTTTATATTATTTTAAAGTCTTTAAGATTTACATATAAGACCTTAATTAGATTATAGGTTATATATACAAGGGGGACAGAAATAAGCATCCAAAGAATGCCACCATACCAACCACCTGCAATTAAAGTTAACAAAACTAATAGTGGGTGCATTTTAATTGTGCCTCCTACAACAACAGGGTAAACGATATTATTATCTATCAATTGGACAATGTACATTGCTATTATTACATATATTGCATATAGGATGGAGCTACCATTAATCAAAACTGTTGCTACTGCTAATGCTCCTCCCAAAAAAGGTCCAAAATAAGGTATGATATTGGCAACTCCAGCTGTAGCCCCAATTAATACAGAATTTGGAACTCCCACAATTGTAAGAGCAGTAGAAGCTAAAATACCAACGGCAATAATTTCAAACAAGATAGCTCGAAAAAAATTACCTATAGTGCTATCAATTTTACGGAACATAATTATGCAAAGCTCAAAATAGCGGTTGTTAAATAAACTTAAAATACCTTTCCGGAGTTTGTATTTATCCTTTAAAATAAAGAAACTCATTAAAGGAACTGTAGCAATAATGGATATAGTGGAAAATATCCTTTTATAATTATCAATCAGCAATTTGGGAATTTTCGCTAAAAAAACATTGGTCTGATCTAAGATTTCTATCATCTTGGGTGCTATCCCTAAACCAGGTATTTTAGTATCCAATTCGACCAAAAATTCATATATTCTACTAATAAAAGGCAGAGTTATAATATATTGCCCGTTTAGTTGTTCTCCACTTGCCAAAATATTAAAAAGATTGTTTCCTTGTTGAACTAAAGCTGGAACCAAACGGGAAGTGAACCAGGCAATAATTCCCGCGATAATAAGATAGATAGTTATAACTGCTAACCAACGGGGGAAATGATGATACTCAAGCCAGTTTACAAATGGATCAAGTATATAAGAAAAGATTAAGGCATATACAAGGTAGTATATTATCGAATGATAAAAAACCACAGCAAGAATGAAGATTGCAAATAACAAAAGATAAAAAATCAGCTTTGTCCAGTTCATTACTCGATTTTTGCCTTTATAGCTGAAATTGTTAAGATATAATTACTTAAGGTTTGACAAAAAGCATATAGTAATTTAACTCCTAAATGCGGATTCTGCTTTGCTAAATCCAATAAATCAAAACGAGAAATCACATAAGTGGTTACATCTGTTATTGCTTTAGCTGAACTGCTGCGAGTTTCTTCGCTGAACATATCAATCAAACCTAAAACCTGATTTTTTCCAATAACATAGCAACCTTGCGGGTGGGTGGGACCTGTTACTTCTATTTCTCCCGATAATACAAAATAAATAACCTCTAAAGGATAACCTTTGTCATATAGAATTTCTCCAGCCTGATAGGTGCGCTTATGCAAAAAATTACTAAGTAAATATAGCTCAAATGAACTGCACTCATTGAAAACAGGAAACAGTTTTAAGTCGGCATATTTATCCGGTTTTTTCATTATAGTTTTAAGCCAGGCGAAAACATCTTTTAACATCTTTTACCCCAAGTTGTTATTATCACAAACAAGAGGAACAAAAGAACATCCTCCTGCCTGAGTTATAGTATAACCATCTTCGGTTTTGTTTACTATATGTAAAATTTGAAAACCTGCTCTTCCAATTGGAATTGCTAACTTACCACCTATAACTAATTGCTCCAGTAAACGGTTTGGGATATCTTGCGCTGCGGCAGAAACAATTATCTTATCAAATTCTTTATGAGGTGGATATGCTTTTTGCCAACCGCTATGTCCATCCCCAATGCGAAAATAAATATTGTTGTAACCGGCATTGCGTAAAACCTTTTGAGCATTCAAAGAAAGCGATTCTAGTCGTTCTACAGTGCAAACTTCTTTAACAATTTCAGCTAGTAAGGCACTTTGATAACCACTGCCGGTTCCAATCTCCAAAACTGTATCTGATGATTTTAATTCTAATAATTGAAGCATTATAGCTATCATCAATGGTTGCGAAATGGTTTGTCCCTCTTTTATCGGTAAAGGACGATTCTGATATGAGTATTCACGATATTCTGGTAAAACAAAATTCTCTCGTGGCACTTTAGCAAAAGCATCTAACACTGCCGGAGAAGTTATTCCTTCCAGTTTAAGCTCGTTTACTAATTTTAATCGTTGATCCTCAAACCGCATTATCAGCTCTCCAATTGCAGCAACTTATTTTCTTCCAGCCAATTAAGAATTCTGGGATAGGTATCACTTTTTGTAAGTTCAAAGCCCAAAGGAGTTAAAGATATATAACCATTATTTACAGCTTCCGCATCGGATCCTGTTTGATTATCCCAAACTGGAATATCACCGCCAACTTCATAAACAAAACCATCATCGTTTTCTTTTATAACCTTAACAAAATTATAATACTTACGATGACCTGTCCGGGTTAAACGTATACCCTTTATTTCTTCTATAGGAAGATTAGGAACATTAATATTCAAAACTCCATATTCTTCAGCTTGTTTATCGATGCCTAAATCTAACAATTTACGCATCCAGTGAGCTGCCACATCGAATCTTTGGTTTTTATAAGAAGTTATAGAAATAGCTATTGCCCTATTTCCCAAAAGAGCTGCTTCCATTGCGGCTCCAACTGTTCCAGAATATAAAACATCTTCTCCCATATTCTGTCCCGCATTAATTCCCGAAATAATTATATCTACTGGCTCGGCAAGAATCTTTTGTAAAGCTATAATAGAACAATCAACAGGAGTTCCACTAACGGCATATTCATTATCTGCAATTTTTTTCACCTTCAGTTCTTTACGAATACTTAAAGAATGCGATGCAGCACTTCTTTCACTATCCGGGGCTACAATCGTAATTTTATGGCCGGCATTTTTCAGTTCCTTATATAAGGCTCTTATTCCGGGTGCTAAAATTCCATCATCATTAACCAGTAATATCTTCAAATCTCTTAATACTCCTAAAATATAATCTGAGGATTTAGTAATACAAGAACAACTGCTAATAACCCAATTATCACAATTAAGATAAACAACCAATTTCGTTGAATGAGCTTTACAATAGCAGGTCTATGTCTTCGCCGATGAGGGAAATGAACATTTTTACGGTGAAAAAGCCTCGCTGAGCGAGATCTTCTCAAATGAGAGTTTATTCGCAATAAATGCTGATCGGGACGCAGCCATTTTATTCTCCCATTTTCAGTTAGATAGGGCTTAAAACCTAAAGAAGAGTAATATTTCTTTTGGGCTTCAGTATATCCCTCAACATTTTCTAGTTCAAGTTCTTGTGTTATTTTAGCATGTTTTTTAACCATAAACTGATCCTCGATTTTCATTATGTATAAAAACAATCAATTCTGTCAAGCGGAAAAATATGTTGGCATTCCCATATTTTTTT
>DJGX01000029.1:5076-20543 GCA_002432865.1 Cloacimonetes bacterium UBA5835 | reverse complement strand
ATCTGTGTAATCTGTGTAATCTGTGAGAGACTTCTTTCTGTATAATCTGCGTGATCTGCGTGAAACATCCTTCAAACAAAATCCCGGGCTTTTTCACCCGGGATTATTTTCAAACACTGCTTGATATAGTTTTACTTAGTCAGCAGCATTTTTTTGCTTTGATGGAAGTTACCAGTTTTCATACTATAGATATATACTCCGCTGCTAACTGTTTTACCTGTTTCATCTTTTCCATCCCAATTAGTTCTAAATGTTCCTGCTGAGGTATGATTTTGGGAAAAAGTGCGAATTCTTTGTCCTTTGCCATTGTAGATGTCTATCGTTACGGTTGTCGGTTCAGAGATACTGTAACTTATAACAGTATTAGGATTGAAGGGATTGGGGTAGGCATCATACAATTTCGTAACAATCGGCAATTCAGGAGTTTCAGGAGAAGAACCGCCTCCGTTAGTTTTAACGGAGATGGGCCCAAAATACTCAGATTCACCGTTCAGGGAGATGCTTTCCAGCCAGTAATAATAAACTGTGTTTGCTTCGAATTCGGTATCTACATATTTATAGCTAGTTTGGGTGCCATTTTCGGTTCCTTCATCTATCAAAAGAGGATTGATCCGAATAGCATTTACAATTGTTTCATCTTCGCTACGGAAAATGTTATAACCGCTATGATTGGTCTCCGATTGGCTGATCCAGTTTATGGAAACATATCCTTCCGCTGAATAGATAGCATTAAAATAGGAAAGCTCTACGGGCAATGTAGATTCTGCATTTATGGGGAAAACAATATCAACATCGCCATCTGTTTTAGCTTCCAGCATAAAACTTACTATTTCAGCAGTCCATGTGCCAGGATTAGACATAATGTGATAGGTTTCAGCCGGTAAAATTCGATAAGCAATCTGCGTAGGAATGAAACCAAGCTGGTGATTGATGGTTATCTGCTTTCCAGTTAGATTGACTCCCGAACTGCTTAACTGAATTACTAAGCCGGCATTAGGTAAACCTATTCCATCCGGGGCATAACTAGCAACGGCATTTATTACAGTTTCACCTTCCAAACCAGAAATTTCTACGCTGGGATTTATAGGAACTTCATCGATAGTAACTGTTCCGGCATCAATTGTAGCTGTTCCAGTGGTGGTAAAATTCCAGACAGGGCATTCAATGGCATCCCCAATTGGATTCACGGGAACAACCTTCCAGAGATATGTTGTCCCATAAGCTAAAGCTGAGGGAGTGTAATGTGGCGATATACATTCTACAGGTGATCCTGGAAGGGTTTGCCCAATATATAAGTTATACGAAACAGGTGCATTAGCTCCCGCATCCCAATACAGTTTTGTATCGGTAGCTACATTTTGAGCATTGTTTTCAGGAAAAGGATTTTGGGCAGCTAAGGGAAGAGTACTGAATGCGGCAACTTCCATATTATTAATCATAACATCACTATCGGCATTAGTTATTGTTGAACCAACATAAAAGGCAAATTTACAATGGCCACTGTGTCCTGCCAAAGGAATAACTACTTTTTCTCCACTGATTCTGATATCATTATAAACATAAGGAGACCCCGTATTATTCCATTCACGAACAATATTGGCAGTGGACCAGTTATATCCATCTCCGACTAAAACGGCAATTCTATCGTCCGGAGCATAAACTGGAGGTGTTCCGGTTGGGGTTTGATTATATTTTAGCACTGCCAAATCAAAAGAAAGATAATAGGTATCATCCGGAATATTAAATAGCGGAGATATCAACCAACCGTTAACTCCACCCCAAATATTTAATTTGGCTGCTTTATCCGTTCCGGTAATATTCAGCCAGTCATCTTGTTCCCATAAACTTGAGGGACTTAAAGAAATGGGATCTTGCAAAACACCGGTTCTTGTTAACCAATCACTACTGGGTGGAAAAGCACCATCAAAACTCTCCTGATATGGAAAAGTGACAATGGAAGGATCGGCAACTGTGGTAAAACTCCAAATGGGACAATCTTGCGCTTCACCAATAATATTAATAGGTATCACTTGCCAATAATAAGTAGTGCTGTAATTGAATCTGTTTGCCGGTGTGTATTTGGTAGTAGTAACCACTTGATTTAAGGCAATATTGGTAGGGGGATTATCCGTTCCCAAATTGATCTTATAACTAATTGGTGAACCACCTCCGCTAACCCATTTAAGATCTTTGTCAATTGCTATGTCAGTGGCAAGATTTGCTGGATCAGGATTTATGGCAGGATTGGGCGCTTGCGTTGGCGGAGTGATAATTTTGAAGCTGGGATGATTGTTGGAAGTAGCTCCAGTAGTGTTTGGAAAAGTAGTTCCGGTTCCGGACTCTTTGTAAACCGCCATATTGCTTTTAGAAGTATAACAAAATTTGGGATAACCACTGCTGATTTTGCTGCCATCTCTGTTTTCCCAAACAATATCCAAGCCCGCATAACCATCCCAAGTAAAATTGAAAGGCGTGGTTAAAATTATCTCCATCCAACCAGGCCCAGCAAAAGTTATACTGCCATCAAAGACCTTAGTAAATGAACTGCTGCCTCCGGGATTGGGATAACTGGTTGAACCAGATAAAGTGCTGTTATAATTGTAACCAAAATAAACCTTCTGATTATCCATAGTATAATCGGAAACATCATTGTTAATTTCAAAAGCGATAGAATAAATAGTAAATGAACCGGTTATTCCAGCATTACTCATCTCCGTTGCTGTGAAAATAAATCGGCTCCATCCATAATTGGAATTTCCGTTAACGGGAATATGATAACTATTGGAGCTGCCATCTACAATGGTATACTCCGTGGCAAAGAGAAAACTGCTCATCGCTAAAACAATGAGTAGAATAAGTAGTGATTTTTTCATCATTTCTCCTTTCTAATTTGATCGTGGTTGAAAATTGTTTTTACCTGAGTTGATAACTGCTAAACAGCTACCTGCATAAAATATAGTATCCGGAAAAGAAACAAATGGATACAAAAATCTAACATAGGGAAACTGACTTGCGAGAATGAACGGTTTATTGAGGATACAGAATATGTAAAAATATATGCACTGCTGCCTCCAAGTACGAGTATTTTTGTTTTTTATTTTGGCAATACAATTTAGATAGTTTGGAATCTTGGGCAATTCATCGATCTTTTTCATCTTCATAAACTCCTTATCTGTCCTATGTTATTACCTCTTTTGCCGAAAATATTCTTTGTTTCCTATAGTCACAATTTCTACTGTTGCCATCACCATAATATTGTCAAGAACTTTTTGACAATTATGCCTTTGCTGCCCTAAACCTTGTTCTAACGGTGATTTCTTTTAAGCTTGGTTCCAAAGGCTGGTAAAATTCCCTTTTCCTTGAAGGTCTGAAAGATAATTGTTATATCCTTTCCCTGTGCTCAATATAGAATATATGAACATCGAATCTCTTATATAAACCTGGTTTTAGGTTTGCGGCAATCTCCACAAAATCCACCTGATAAAAATACAGTGAAACAATATTGTCTCCCTGTTGAGGATACAGCTATTTTTTTTACTTACTTGGATTTCTGCTTACCCAGAAATGACAGGGATATTTTATCTAATAGCTATTTAACTTAGGCACTTACTAAAGGTGAATTAGGCAGATCATTTCTCCGCTCTGCCTTATTTGAAACTAAAAAAACACAGTAGTTGTTTTATGCTTAAGGATTTATAATTATTCTGTCCGGGAGCTCAAAATAGGCAGATGCTAGCAAGCTACACAAATCATACCTGCCTTGGGATTGTTGCTTTGCAGAAAAAGCTTGACATCCACAGGGCTTTAGAGTATTATATTATAAATGATTTATCTTGTTTGGATACATTGGGGATAAATGCTTCCGTGCCTTTGCAAAAAAGGATTTGGTAAGCAGTTAGGTTCCCAAAGGAAATTGGGTGT
Source organism: Cloacimonetes bacterium UBA5835 (assembly GCA_002432865.1). Classification (GTDB taxonomy): domain Bacteria; phylum Cloacimonadota; class Cloacimonadia; order Cloacimonadales; family Cloacimonadaceae; genus Cloacimonas. The sequence goes on along the minus strand of DJGX01000029.1, from coordinate 16,622 downwards.
AACAAGAAAGAATTGATATTTGTAAGGATCAAAAAAGCGAGAAAGCAATGAAACAGATTTTAACGGTAGTTTTAATGAGCATAACCGCATTACTTATGGCTCAATACGAAATTCCGTTTGGCAACATTCGGCATAGTTCCATAGATGCAAATGGAAATATTCATTTGCGTTGGGAGGATTTAAGCGGAGGGACATTAAATCCGGAGTTTTTGTATAGTGCCAATGATGCACCTTGGCAAAGTTCCCCTATTCAAGATATTTCCACAGGAGAAAAAGAAGCGTTGGCACCTTATACTTTAGGTCAAAAATTGCGATACCGTCTTCATTACAGCATTGAAGAGATGGGTGAAAGCATTGCAATGATGCAATCTGCCTATTGGGATAATGATACTTTTCCTCCGCAATTAGATAAAATGGCTTACATAGCTACGGATGCGGAAGGAGATAGTGTAACAGTATATTCTCAAAATCTGGATTTACGGGAGTCCTATACAGCGATCAGTTCAGATAAAATATATTTTTCTATGCAGAACCTCAGCGGGAATTTTCCGATAATGAATTCCTTAACCAGCTATAATGTATACCTGGGTGTTTTGGGCAATATTAGTTCGCTGATGGATAGTGTAGGCTATGCAATGATCTATAGTTTTAATATTCCCGGAGTAATTTCCAGCGGATTGTATAAAGTGGGTTATGATTCAGCAACTCAGATGCCTGTTTTTACGCGTCTGGGCAATGTACAAAGTCAGGTTTCTGGAGGGGCATTAAATCTTGCTTGCAACATCAGTGATTTAACTGCCGATCCGGATTTCGGTTCTTTACCGGACGCTTTATTGATGTTGGGGCTTACGCTGAAGATAGATATTGACCTGGCAAATATGGAACCACAAATGGGGCTGGGCGATTATAGCACTCCTGCCGTAGTTATTTTTCAGGATAATTTCTATCAGGTGAACCAAAATACTCTTCCCGTTTGCACTTTTAACAGTTACGATACTATCACTCGTCTTTTACAGATAGATTATCTGGATACGGAAGCTGATTTTCCTTTGTTGGCAGAAGCAGAATTACCCGATGGAACAATTTTACAATTTGTACCTACAGGTGTGGATTATTCTTTGGCCGTTACCTACACTCTGCAATTACCGAGTGCAGAAGTTGATTCCCTCACTTGGAGGTTTAGCGATAACGGTTTTGATATAGTTCAGGGAGTAGTTCATTTAGTTGCTAATCACGATGAAAATCTTGTTCCCACGAATATATCCTGCATTATGCCCAATCCGATATATTCCTTTCCTGTGAACATAAACCTGAAGGGCTTGTGTAATAAACCGATATTTATAGATATTTATAACATAAAAGGACAAAAAGTGGCAGAACTAAATCAACCTCCAGCCATAAATGGCGAATTGACTATAAGTTTAGCCCCTAAACAGCTTTGTTCAGGAGTATATTTTATGAAAGTGAAAAATGGACCTTATGTCTTTAAACAAAAATTTATGGTGGCAAAGTAACAGCAGATATGTTTATTGATTACGCAAAGATAAGAATTAAAGCCGGAAACGGGGGTGACGGCATAGTTAGTTTCCGACGCGAAAAATATGTTCCCAGAGGTGGACCTGATGGCGGCGATGGAGGAAAGGGAGGAGATGTTCTTGCTATTGGAGATACTAATTTAAATACTCTTCTAGACTATCGATATCACAAAATCTTCAAAGCTGGAAACGGAAAACCGGGTGCAGGAGCCAAAAAAAGTGGCGCTAAGGGAGAGGATTGTGTTTTGCGTCTTCCCTTGGGAACCGAAATATATGTAATTGAAGAAGAAAAACGCTATAAATTAGCAGACATCACAGAAGCGGGAGAATATGTTATTTTATCGAAGGGTGGTTATGGAGGCAAAGGAAATTGCAATTTTGCCACGCCTACAAATCAAGCTCCCAGAACTGCTACTTTAGGCATAAAAACCGAAGAATTGGAATTGGAACTGGTTTTGAAACTGATGGCAGATGTGGGTTTAGTGGGTTTCCCTAATGCCGGTAAATCAACTCTTTTAAGTGTTTTATCCGCGGCAAAACCCAAAATAGCGGATTATGAATTTACTACTTTGGAACCAATGCTGGGAGTTGTGTATGTTAATGATTATCAAAGTTTTGTGCTGGCAGATATTCCGGGCATAATTGAAGGTGCGCATTCTGGTAAGGGATTGGGAGATCAGTTCTTGCGTCATATTCAGCGGACTCATCTTTTGCTGTTTTTAATTGATGTTGCCGCTGAGGATCCCGTTGAGGCATATAATACTTTGAAAAAAGAACTGTATCTATATGATTCCTTTATGGATAAAAAGCCGCATTTAATTGTTATTAGTAAAACCGATACTGTTCCGCCTGAGGAATTAGACCAACGAATCGCTGCTATAAAAGAGGCTTTTAAAAAACACCATAGTGAGGATATTATTGCTATCTCTGCAGTTAGCAATTATGGTTTAGACCCGCTTAAATATAAAATCTACGACCTCTTAGAGCAGAGCCGCTAAATGGAAAAATTGAAGGCCTGGCTTTGCCTTAAATCAGCTCCCCTTTTAGGACCAAAAGGTGTTCTGGATATTTTACAGCACTATCCTGATCCACAAGAGTTTGTGGGAAACACTGCTCATAATATCTATCGGGAGGAAAGACTTAAACCTGAAACTATAAACCACTTAAGCCAATTTATTCTTCCGGAAAACAACAATAAGATCTTGGACTTAATGGCTAAATATCAGATACATTATCTGGGTTTAACTGATCCTGACTATCCTGCCTGTTTAAAGGATATTTGTGATCCGCCTTTGATTTTGTATTACAGAGGAAACCTTTCAGAAACGCTAAATGAGCTTTGTGTAGGAGTGGTTGGAACCAGAAAACCTACTTCCTACGGAGTGGAAATGACTCGGAAAATTCTCTCTCCGCTCTGTGAAAAAGAGGTGAATATTATCAGCGGTCTGGCAATGGGAATTGATACAATTGCCCATCAGACAGCTCTGAAAGCAAAAACTAAAACTATTGCCGTTTTTGCTTCCGGTTTGGAAACTATCTATCCACCAATGAATAAAGCCCTTGCCGAGCACATTATGGATAATGGGGCATTAGTTAGCGAATATGAACCCGGCAGCAAATTGGAACGCTGGAATTTTCCTGCGCGCAATCGAATTATCAGTGCCCTTTCCCAAGCAATTTTTGTTGTGGAAGGTTCCCTCAATAGCGGCGCTATGCTTACTGCCAAATTTGCTCAGCAACAAAATAAACCGCTGTATGCCTTGCCGGGAAACATTAATAACCGCAATGCTCAAGGCCCCAATTTACTAATCCGACAGGGAGCTACTTTAGTAAGTTCCGCGGATGATTTAATCACTGATTTTGGGCTAAGCTCCTCTGTAAAAGAACAGCTGGAATTGATTCCAGAGCTTTCTGCTGAAGAACAATCACTATTTGACCTTCTTTCAGAAGCACAACGAGACATCACTTTTGATGAATTTATGCTAAAAACCGGACTGGGCTTCGGAAAACTTTCCACCTTGCTATTGAATTTGGAGCTGAAAGGAGTGATAGCAAAAAGTAGCGGAAATAGCTATATCAAATTGTGAGATAGTTTCTTGTAATATAGAAAAATAAGGAAGCAAGAGGTATATTCTATTGAGATAGTTACTTGTAACATAGAAAGAAAAGGAAGCAAGAGGTATATTTTATTGAGTAGTTACTTGTAATATAGAAAGGAAAGGAAGCAAGAGGTTATTTTTATATTCACTGGTAAACTAAAAACCCAGAAAATTCTGTCTCACTCTTCTCATCAGAATTGAATAACAATAAGACCTTTCCTGTTATCCCTCCAATTTTAGTTGATAAATATAGGTAGCTGATGGGAATGGATAATAAAGGGGGATATTTTTTCCTTTACCCCCCAAGAAATGGCTTACGGTAATTTAGTCACCTTGCGAACCAGTTTCCCGTTTCCATAGTTAATAGAGACAAAATACAATCCCGCCGTTTGATTGACAAAGACCTCGCTGAAGTCAAGCTGTGTTATCGCTCCGGCTTTCAGGATGTGCTCACTTTTGGCTATCAATCTCCCTTTTAGGTCGTAGATACTTATGCAAACAGGGCTGGAGTTCTTTGTTTCCAGAATCAGGGAGAGATCACTGGCAAAAGGATTGGGGCTAAGAACCGCTTTCAGAGAATGGGTTTGTGCCACATTATCTTCATTGGCAACATTGGGATCTGCTTGGTTCAGAACATAGAGCATACCATTATTCACAGTGAGGGTGTAGGCAATTATTCCATATTCTTTGGTTTCCCATTGATAGTAGTAATAGCTGATCACATTTGTTTGATAATAGTAGCGAACCAGCAAAGCAGGATAACTTCCCAGTGGTGTGCTAACTTGACCTTCGGCTATCACTTTGCCACTAACTACATAGGTTCCATAAGTCCAATTATGCGTCCCCGACCAGGTTTTGCCCAAATAATGTGGTAAGCCCATAGGAACCGGTGGATTCCAAACAAAATTCGGAGAAGCCGTGTAACCAATGCTGAGAATGTCACTACCGGTATTTTGGTAGTATTGAGTTCCACTGCTGTAATAATCCAGTATGTTTTGCTCAAAATCGGCAGACATATTGGCATTGGGGAAGCCGCTTACATTCTGCACACAGTGGAAGATGTTATTGACATATCCGGCAGAAGGCATATTAAAGCTCCAAAGCTTGTTTGTGCCTTCCGAGAGGTCTGTTCCAGAAGAATTCCAAGGTCCTTCGCTGTAGTTTCTGATCTTTCCTTCTGTGTATCCATAATCGCTAACTTCGATTGTAAGGCAAAAACCACATAGCCAGTATAGCGAGATCGCCAATATCAATAGTATCCTGCGCATTATTAGATTCCTTATTCCTTTTTTTTTAGTAAATTATGAGGGCGTTTTCTTCTATTAGCTTTAATAATAACGCCTGCCAGATTGTGTCAACTTCTCTTTCTGCTAGCTTTTCCCCATTTTTTTACCAGTACCTTATTTTTATCTGATGCTGGTCGATATGTTCTGCCTACCTATAGTTCAGAAATGAATCCAACAGAACACCTGTGGGCAAAGATTAGAGTCAGAAACATAACCTCCCAATTCAATGAATGAAGTTATGAGCTTTCTGATTGAGTGCTTTGAATACCTTGATGAAAACAAGGGGAAATGGTCTCAAAGTTCACTTATGTCAAATAGCTTAATTTGGATATTGAAAGCGAAATGGTATGATCTCAACAGCACTCTTGGCAGATGCATTGATTTTATGTAGCCAATGGGCAAGAATAGTAAGTGGGATACTTTTTTCCTTTTCCACTCATTCAGAACACAAGCATATATTTGCCACAACCTTTCTCAAGGTACATTGGGTATCCTTAAAGACCCAATTGGTTGAACACTCCCTATTTTATAAAATTTATTAGATATGCTAAATAACTATTGTAGTGAAACATTTTCCGCTAGGTACGATAGAAAAGATAATGACAGTTTTGAACCCAGGCGTAAAAAAATGTCAGAACACTTCACCCTTAGCTATGCTTTTAAGGTTCCTTGCTATTAAGCTGTCCTTCACTCCTCTTCCTCTCCTCCCAAACGACGAGATGAGGACGGGTTGTTGAGGGGAGGAAGAGGAGATACTAGTAAGGAAAGTGTTAGGAGAGTAATCGTTAGAGTGAGCAATCGCTATTTTGGTGATTAACTTTTTATTTTATATAACTTTCTAAGTTTAATTTGGATTTTTAGCTTTCGTATTGTCTTTATTTTGATAGAGATAAACAATTTCCTCTTCCAGTTCTTCCGGCACCATTCCTTTGATGCTTTCTCCGTTAAAAATTCGCTGTCTGATTTCCGTTGCGGAAACAGGACAGGGAGAAATATCTAAAATGGTAGCTTTAATCTGGTTAATAACTTGGGGCAAAAGCGGATAACCCGGGCGGGGAAAGATAAAAAAATGCAAATTTTCAACCAGATAGGCGTAATCGTACCATTTATTCAGCTGGGGAAGATTATCGGAACCGATAACAAATCTGAAATTCACTTGCGGATACAGGCAAAACAGTTTTTTCATTAAATCGGCAGTATATCCGCTTCCTTCTTTATCGGCATCGGAGATATCAAATTTAGGATTATTTTTAATAGCTTTTTCCACAAGGGAATAGCGTTTTGCATAGGGGAGAATGATGGTATTTTTTTTAAAATGGTGATGTCCACTGGGGACAAAAAGAACGCTATCGGCAGCTTTTTGCTTTATGATTTCGGTTGCTATCTGCAAATGTCCCAAATGGATAGGGTCAAAAGTTCCACCTAAAACAGCAACTACACCCTGCACTTTATAATACCGATTTTTCGAATTTTCTTTTTAGTTTTTCTGCCTCTTTGGAATTAGGATAACGGCTTAATAATTTGTCGTAGTTAGCCTTGGCTTTTTCATAGTTTTTTTGATGCAGATGCAATTTGGCAGAATAATATAGCGATTTTAGCTCTAAGTCGTTAATATTACCCAATTCAATGATTTCATCAAAATACATTAGGGCGCTGCTATAGTCCTTCATTTTGTAATATAGGTACCCGGTTAGATAATCCTTTTCCAAAAGCTTATACTGGCATTTTTGGATATAATCAATAGCTTCACCATAGCGCGGATCACTCGGATAGCGATCTATAAAGGTTTTGAATGCTTCGATGCATTTAATTGTTTCGGTTTGATCGTAATGCGGAGGTAATGATTCTTCAAAAAAGCATTCTCCAATGCGGAAATAAGCATCAGCAACCTTTTCGTGGTCTGGAAAAGAACTGATAAATTGTTCATACCTGAGGCGTGCTTCGCTAAATTTATGCATATTATAATAGCAATCGGCAACTTTCATAGTGGCATATGCGGTTGCTGCAGATTTACGCTCAAAAGAAATTTCTTCATAGATAACTGCTGCTCGGGAATATTTTCCTTTGGCATAAAGCTCATCGGCATTTTTTAATTTTGCTTCGGTAGTAAGCTGGGTTTTATTGCTGCTGCAGGAAAACAGGCAGATAACAATAAGTATAATTAATGATAGATATTTACGCAAGAAAGTATCCTTTTTTTTAATCAAAATTCCAAAGGAGAAAAACTAATGAACCAATAGCTGCTCCTGCAACTATGGGCTCAAACCAATGCCTATGCAAAGATGAAGTTCCGGATGTTTTGTTTTCCGGAAGAGGTAAACTGTAAGTAGATATTTTTTTCAGCTGTTGCGAAGGTAGTTCAATTTGCCTGGTTTCAAAAATGTGAACAGGATAACGCTGTGTTTTATAGGAAAAAAAACTGCTTTTGCTTTCTTCTTTCCAGAGGATATTCAGATTCACTTGAATTAGTAATGCTTCACTTAGTCCAAAAGCTGAAAGGTCTATAGCTTTTCCCTCTTCGGTAAAAGTAATGGCGCCTTTACCATCGGATAGATTATAACGCAGGTCTGCTCCTGCTTCTAAAAGTTTGGAACTTAATTTTTCAGTTAAAACGGGGTTCCAGTCCCCACAATTAATGTCCAAAAAAATCGGCTGCCCTATCTGAATTTCTTCAGCTATGCTTGTTGCTATACTATCCAATGCTAAGGACTCTTGAGATAACAAGAAATTAGCACATAGCACAAAAAAACAGAGGGGCAGCAGATATTTTGGCATAGCTTATTCAGCTTTTAAAAATGCTTTATAAGCCAGATAAGTGGAGTATAAATCGGCTTTAGAACTAAGTTCATAAAGGGAATGCATACCCATTAAACCAACTCCACAATCTAAAACTTCGGCTCCCAAGTTGGAAAGTATGTAAGCAATTGTGCCACCGCCACCTTCATCAACTTTACCCAATTCTCCTAATTGCCAATAAATTCCAGCTTCATTAAATATTCTGAGAACTTTGGCTAAAAATTCGGCATTAGCGTCGTTGCAACCATATTTTCCACCGCTACCCGTAAATTTGTTAATTCCAATTCCATAATTGAAAAGAATGGCATTCTGTCTTTCATGCACATTGGGATAATTTGGGTCAATTGCTGCAGACACATCAGCACTTAATATCTGGCTGTTCATAAAGGTTTTACGCAAATTGGCACTACCATTATCTTCTTGGTTATGAGCAAGCAGATCGGATATAAAATCGCGAATAAAAATACTGTGAGCACCAGTACTACCCTGACTGCCAACTTCTTCTTTATCGGAGAAATAAACTACCATTGTGCGTTTTGGTTTTTCAGGAATGTTGTTTATTAAAGCCATTAAAGCATTATAGGCACTAATGCGGTCATCCTGTCCATACCCAACAATCATAGAATTATCAAAGCCACAATTACGAGCTTTATGAGCTGGCACTAATTGCAATTCAGCGCTTAAAAAATCTTGTTCAGTGATGCCGTATTTTTCGTTAAGCAGCTTTAAGGCATAAGCTTTAATTGCTTCTTTTTCATCTGAATAAGGTTCCTGCATTCCGGAAAAAACCAGGTTCATTTTGCTAGCATCAATAGCATCCCCTAAGTTCTTAGTATATTGTTCTTTATGAGCTAAATGCGGTAAAAGATCGGGGATTATAAAAACTGGCTCGTCTTCATTTTCACCAAGGCAAATGTTCAATGTGGAACCATCATTTTTAATGATAACTCCGTGTAAAGCCAAGGGAGTAGATACCCACTGATATTTTTTTATACCACCATAATAATGAGTGCGCATACAACCCATTGCACTGTTGCTGTCTTCATATAGAGGATTTTGTTTAAGATCAACTCTGGGTGAATCTACATGAGCAGCTACCATATTGAATCCATTAGAAACAGGATCAGTTCCAATAACGGCTACAGCCATCGTTTTGTTACGAAAGATGCTATAAACTTTTTTGCTACCTTTTTTGCTTAAAGGAGTAAATTTATTCTTAAGCAGTAAATCTACAGTGTAGGCAACAGTTTCGCGCTCTGTTTTTGCCTGATTGAGAAAGTTTATGTATGGCTCTGCATATTCCATAGCTTTCTTTTGTTCTTCGAGGGGAGCTTCTTTCCAAAAGTTCTTGCGCTGGTAGGCGAGAGCTTCTTTTTCTGGTTTAGTGTTTTTCATTGCTTCTCCAATTGTTTTATTTATTTAATTTCTATAACTTTTAAATGTCTTTCACCCATGGGAGCGTGAACAACTGCAATTTCTCCGATCTTTTTACTTAAAAGGGCTCTGCCTATCGGGGAAACTACAGAAACTTCTTGTATGCCCTCTTCATCGTAATAATTTAATTCATCAGCTCCTACCAGATGATAACAAATACATTCATTGTTGCTAATATCTTCAGCAACACAATAAGATCCAAAACGAACGATATCTTTAGGAAATTCACTGGTATCAATTACTTGCAATTTGGCACTGCGGCATCTGAGATAATCAATTTCGTTATCTATGGCTCGTTGGCGTTCTCTGGCTGCTTTATATTCTGCATTTTCACTGAGATCACCAAATTCGCGAGCAATAGCAATTGCTTTAATAACTTCCGGACGCTCGGTAAGTAATTCATTTATTCGTTTCTGCAGTCGCTGCATTCCAGTTTTGGTAATATATTGGCTTAAATCCAAGTTTTAATTAGCTCCTTTTTTTCTTCATTAAAATGCGTTGTGCTGAAGTAGCTGCTTTCTTTAAACGGGCATTTCCACTCTTTGTCCAAATTTCGATCGAATTTTCCAGCTCCGGATAATAATCCGTTATAGAAGCACAAAGCAATTCTACAATTTGAGGATCACGGCTGCTGCCATATTCCCGCCAAATATTTACATAATATTCAGGATCGATCTTAGCAACAGTTTTCAGCATTGCTATATGAACAGCAATAGCTTCTCCCAAAGGATAAAGCCACTGGTGTATAAAGTAATTAACAACCTGGGGTATAAGATCTTCCCGCTTTTTAATTAGCTTTATTAATAAATTTAAAGCAGCGCTCTGTAAATCCAAATTTTGGCTGTTCCCAAATTCAAAAACCTTATCCAGATATTTATCAGGATATTTACGAATAAGAGGTAACATAACCTTGTCCAAAAGAGTATTTATCTCAGCTTCGTCAGCTGTTGAAATCGCTCCTTCCAAAACAGGCATATACACTGAAGGCTTTCGATGTAAAAGCTTGCTAAGAATCTGAGCAAATGCCTGCTTGCCATAATCTCCCTTCTTCGCCCACAATGCATTATAGAAAGGAAGATACAACTCATGTTTTTTCCCTAATTGCTGAACTATGTTATTTGCAACTTGAGAGATGACCTCCGCTGGAATTTTGCCATTTACCCTTTCCGGATATGCAATAAAGATAATTTCAAAATCATAATCACCTTTCGGAAGCTTATTTTTCAGAAAATCTGCAGTATCCATATTCAGCCGTTCTTTCCAGTCAATGGTAAGCATCAATCTCTCCCAATATCACTTATATTTTCTCTATTTGGTAATAAATCAAAAAATTGCCCAATCTTGTCAATAGAAAAATACAACCGTCTTATTAACGAGGGCATTAGCAAAGCACAAACCATATTGTGCCCGCTTATAAATTATTCTACCGCAACCCAAAATTTAAAAATTAAAAACAATGGCTGGGATGGAAGGAGTTGAACCCTCACATACGGATCCAGAGTCCGCTGTCCTACCATTAGACGACATCCCATTATTTTTCTGGCTGGGCAGGAAGGATTCGAACCCTCGTATGGCAGGACCAAAACCTGCTGCCTTACCACTTGGCGACTGCCCAGCAGAAATTATCTTATAAATGGCGGAGAGGCAGGGATTTGAACCCTGGGTGGGCTTTTGACCCACACACGCTTAGCAGGCGTGCACCTTCAGCCAACTCGGTCACCTCTCCATTTTTTATATTATTCCCTCTGGCGGAGGATGAGGGATTCGAACCCCCATGGGCATAACCCGGCGGTTTTCAAGACCGCTGCCTTACCAATTAGGACTAATCCTCCTTTCGGATTTTATCCTTCAAAATGATAGTGGCATTTCTGTCAAGACCTTTCTCTAAACCTTGTAATGCAACTATTTGTATAGTGAACAAATAAAAAGGCATTTGTATTAATATATATAATATACTAAGAAAGTAGGAATGTCAACTGCTAAAATAGCGGACTGTGAGTGGTAAAGGGAAAAAGTATCCCCCTTTATTATCCTTTCCAATCAGCTGTATATATTTGTAAACCATAATTGGAGGGATGACAGGAAGAGGTTTATTAGTATTCAATTCTGATTGGAAGATTTGTTCAGGAAATAAAATAAAGTTCCGTTAGGAACGATACATACTATCCAAGGGTTTTAACCCGGCGCAATGTAGAACAAATTTAATTAGTCCCATCGGGACGACAGATATGAGTTTTAGAAACAAGGATTTAAGGATTGGATTTTCGAAACAAGGATTTATTTATAAGCCACCGAGAACACCGAAAAAATGTGAGCACGCAGATCACGCAGATCACGCAGATTTAGCTTTCGAAACAAGGATTTTAGGATTTTAGGATTTAGAGGATTTTTTTAGA
>DJGX01000029.1:0-4967 GCA_002432865.1 Cloacimonetes bacterium UBA5835 | reverse complement strand
TAATGACCATAGTTAAAGATAGTAGAAAAGAATGAAATGAGGTGGCAGATCACATAGAAAGCCGATTTTAACTCAAAGGCCGATACAATTATCGCGATGGTGGCGCAAGCCCTCTGCTATACTCTCTATATTAATCGTATTGAGTGACAATTTGATAGATTATTAAATACCCAACACAAATGATTGCTATGGTTAAAGTTGTCGTAGCAATACCAAGGATACTGGTAAGAATAGTTGTTCCCACATTCACTTCATAAGTTTCTATTTTTTGGATGGCAGAAACAGGTAAAGAAAATGGGCTGGGAATCGAATCTGGTTGGGCAATTGAATCATCAATATAAACACTTATCTGGTTCTTTATATGCTTTTTATTAGGTTTGTTATACACAAATCCCGTTAAAGTGTCTCCTGCAATAGTTATATTTTTCATAAAGAGTTCGTTGGCTTGTAAAGTACTCTTTTTAGGATTTGTTTTGGATTTGCCTTTTTGTGTCCAGATCAGCAAGATATAGTTTTTTTCAAAAGAGGGAGGAGGATTTACTGGAACTTCGATACCCCTATATTTTACGCAGGAAGAAAGTAATAATCCCACCAGGCAAAAAGATACAATCTTAATAATGCGGTTTGTAAAGAACATTTTATCACCTCTCTTTTTTTCTGCAGCTTCCACAGCTGGAAAAAGTAGGAAAAGAACGGAAAGACAATAGTTTTGGTTAGATTATTGGCAGCTATGTAAACCAAAGTATGGTAATTTCTCACTTCCTTTATTGTTCCAACTAACTATCCATTTTATCCTTTTTTTCTTTCTTGCCAATTTTCAATTCCGAAAAGGGAACTTGCCAATGAGAGAGGTCGTGGTTTAGGAGTAAAATTCCGTTATGTTCCTGTAACCGACTATAGATAAGTTTTTTGGCAGCAACGGTTTGAATGCGGGAAACATCATAAGCGGAGGTTATCGCCAAAGAAGTATGAAACATAGTAGGAATAATATCTCCAGCATATATAAAATACTCCGTACCAAAGTTAATAGTAATAATTTGGCTACCGACAGTGTGGCCTCCAACTTGGGTTAAAGTAATCCCCTGTTCAATTTCTGCTTCACCTTCAAGAAGAGTAATATTCCCCTTTTGTTCCAGAAGCGATAATTGCTGTTCATAGTTATAAGCTGCCTGGTTTAGTTCATCGGGATTTTTAGCCATTTCCCATTCCGCTTTTTGAATCCAGTAGTGTGCTTTGGGGAAAGTTAATGCTTTATAAGTTCCAAAATCGGTAACAATTCCGCCGGCGTGGTCAAAATGCAGATGAGTCATAATTACATCTGTTATATCTTTATCTTGCAGACCCAATTCCGCAAGCGAAACAGGCAATAGAAATTCACTTGGTTGATAGATCTCTCTTTGTTTAGCGGAAAGGCGATTTCCCAAACCCGTATCGATTAAAATATTGCGGTTTCCGCTTTGAATCAAGAGTAGGTTTAAATTCAGTTTTCGGCGAAAGCGTTCATCGATTTCGGATTTTTTGCTCCAAAGCGCATAGGGCAAAACACCCATAAAGGCACCGCTATCAGACCAATAAAAACCTGCAGGAACAGGATAGATTTGTTTCATTGGTGTTTTGGGTTACTCATTTGAGGTTGTTTTATATGGGGTTTCGGGTTTCCTTTTCCTGGAGTAGATTTAGGTTTACCGCTTTTATTTTTGGTTTGTGGATCAGTGCTTTTAGAGCGATGTTGGCTATACTTTTTGCTTTTGGAGAGAACTTCTTTTTCACTTTGTTTGGCAGAGAAGATCACTATCCGTTTTCTTTCTCCTTCACCGATAGTAAGGGTGCGCAAACCATTTTCCTTTTCCACAAATCGATGAATAATTCTGCGTTCTGCAGCATTCATAGGTTCCAGGGTTACGGGTTTATCGCTAAGCTTAACATTTACGATTTGAGAAAGATAGGGTTTCAGAAAATTATCTGCCTGGCGTTCTCTATAACCATCTACATCCAGATAAATTCTCTCTACCTGGCGGTCATTTTCAAAAACACGATTTAATAAATATTGCAAATTATCCAGCATAGAGCCGTTTTTCCCAATCAAAAAGCCAGAATCGGGGGAGCCATTGATGTCCAAATAAATTGTTTTACCTTCCATTCTGCTCTCCAAAGAGGTGTATTTAATCCTCATTTTTTCCAGCAAGTTTTGGATAAAGAGCTTAGCTCTATCCAAAGAAGAAGGTAGTTGAAAACGCACGAGAGCAAGCTTATGGGCAAACAACCCAAAAATCCCTTTTGAGGGTTTTTTCAGGATTTCGTATTGCAGCTCCCAATCGTGGATCTTATATTCATTGCGGAAATCCTTGATTATTTTTTCCAGGGATTCGCCGCTTTTATCTATAGTTGTCATTGATTTTCCTTTTTCTTGAGGTGTTTAGTTAAAAAATATTGATGAATTATAGACAGCACATTGAAGGTAGTCCAGTATAAAACCAATCCTGCAGGCATATTCCGAAAGATGATAATCATAAAAATCGGCATACCCCAGGTCATAATTTTCATTTGGGACTGCTGCATTTTTTGCTGTTCCGTCATTTGCGAAGTATCTACATTGCGCGGACGCATCATCAAAGATTGTAAGAGCATAAATCCACCCATAATAATAGGCAGAATCATATAGGGATCAGGTTCAGAAAGGTCTTTCAGCCACAAACAAAAAGAAGCGTTTCGCATATCCAGAGAATAACGCAAAACACTGTAAAGCGGAATTAAAATCGGCATTTGAATTAGTAAAGGCAAGCAACCAGCTGTCATACTGGTTTTATTTTCTTTATAGAGCTTGGTTAGTTCTTCGCGTTGTTTTACTACATCATTGGCATATTTTTTACGGATTTCCTCAATATAGGGCTGCATTTTTTGCTGACGCATACTGTGCACCATTTGATGCTGAGTTAATGGATGCAGTAATAACTTTATGATAAGAGCAAAGATAAGAATTACCACTCCGTAATTTTTGATGTAGCGATGCAAAAATTTCAGTAGACCAGCAAAAATATTGGAAAGCCAGCGTAACCAGGATGCACCTCTTTCTGGAATGCTATCCATTTGCTTCCCGTATTTTTGCAAGATTTGATAGTCCGCAGGGCCTGCATATATAATAAAACTCTGCTTCCAGCTTCGTTTGGGATTACTTTGTCTGGAATCTATCACAAAAGCAGGATTGCCAGTTTCGGGATTTAAAGTGCTGGTATACGAACGCATCAGAGCAGGTTCGTTTTCTTTTAACACAAGAGTAAAATATTTACCGCGTAAAGCCATCCAGTTGAAACTATTGAAAGTACCAGAGGGCTGTTTTTTCTTCATTTTTGCTAATGTTGTTTTAAAAATCTCATTATCGGCATAAAACATAAACCGATAATCCTGCAGTTTGCTTTTAGTAGTTTTTTCAGTATCGGCAATACCGCTTCCAAAATCTAATTCTATGCCATTGGTAACTAAATAATTAGCTACTTCCACCTCTAAAGCAATACCATATTGATCGTCCAGAGCGAAACTTTTAATAATCTTGGGTTGGCTTTCCTCGCCCAAGAAAAAGGTTACTCCCTTAGAATCAGGAGAAATCTTATACTGGAAAACAACATCCTGTAAAGCTGTCTCCGAAGCAGGATGAATTATCTTTACACTGGCTATGGAAGCATTTTCGGGAATTAACTTTACCTTGGTGCTATCGTGCATAACAAAATTATGCAGCTCAACTTGCTGAATAATGCCACCCCGACTGTTGAAAGTAACCGTCATATACTGATTGGAAAGTTTTATTATTTCGGGATGTTCACCTTTTGCTAACAGCGTATCGGCCAAAGGTATAAGCTGTGATGAATCAGGTTTTACCTGTTCTTTAACTGGTTCGGGGGTAACAGCTTGTTGCTCTTGCAACTGCTGTTGATGCCTAATCTGTTGAGGTTTCCAAACAAATTCATTGAAAACTAAAAAGAGAATGAACACAAGGAGTAAGGCAATTAAAGTTCTTTTTTCCATTTCTTGTCCTTTAGGGAAGTGGATCGTATCCACCCTTGTGGAAAGGATTACATTTCAGGATACGCATAGAGGTTAAATAAAACGCTTTGAAGAAGTTATATTTCTTAAACGCTTGATATCCGTAAACACTACAACTGGGCTCAAATCGGCAACTGGGAGGTAAAAAAGGAGAAAATGCCAGCTGGTAAAAACGAATGAGAAACAAAAAAAGCAGATTGGGTAACCGCAATATCTGCCTTAGTAAACCGCTTTTGTATTTATCTGAGTTATTACTTTTAATAGCTCTTGCGATAATTCCAGCCATTGTAAATCAGCTGCTCCAATTCTGGCTACCAAATTAAATCGGAAACCAATGGGTAATTTTTCCTGATTGGAATACAGCCAGGATTTGATTCTGCGTTTAAGTAAATTGCGTTTAACGGCGTTGCCGATTTTTCTACCAATAGTAATGCCCACAGCTGTTTCACCCTTACTATATAATACTGGCACATAAAAATATGCCGTCCGAAACTGAAAATCAGGATTGTAAAAATCCACATATTCAGAATGGGAAGTAATCCACCTAACCATAAGCTCATACTGTTAAAGTTTTTCTCCCTTTTGCTCTTCTGCGAGCTAATACTTTACGACCATTTTTGGTAGCCATTCTACTGCGAAAACCGTGCGTGTTTTTTCGCGATCTGTTTGAGGGTTGGTAAGTTCGTTTCATTTTTATGTATCTCCTTAAAGATGTATGCATTTAGAGTTATTATGTCATAAAATTTCCTGTGCCTGCTCTGTCAAGAATTTTTAAAATTAACTCCAGATTTATAGAAAGGGATGAAAGTTATTTAGGCATTTGCTGACCCCGAACTTATATAGATGGAGGACACCTTTTTCTGGAAGATATATCCTCCAAATCCTTAAATCCTTGTTTCGAAAATCCAAATCTGTCGTCCCGCTGGGAC
>DJGX01000054.1:134-5748 GCA_002432865.1 Cloacimonetes bacterium UBA5835 | reverse complement strand
CTTAAATCCTCGTTTCTAAAATCAAATCTGTGAGAACCAAGAGCTAAACATTTGTATTGACACAATCTCCTCGGAATTTATCCTGCCAAAAAGAATAGAAAGAGGTATCCAATGCGGAAAATTCAAATTGTATTAATCTTAATAACAGCTCTTATATTTTCGGCTTGCTGTCATAATAAAGCCAAACCGGTTACATCTGAAACTGAAAGCTTGAATTATACAGGCAGCAAACTGAAAAGCAATTATATTTGGGGCGGAGCTATGAATCTTGCCTGGAATGAATTAATAGAGAATTTTACAGGAGAACCCATAGAACTTGCCACCAAAGATGAAAATGCATTAAAGACATTACATTGTTTAAATAATCCCGTTTTTACCAAAGACGATATAGATGAAGCAAGTTATTATGTCAAAAGCGGATATGGGCAAAAAACCGTTGATCTGATAAATCAAGAATGCCGGGCAAAATTTCCTGATAAGAGTATATCGGACTTACAGTTGAAATTGGCTGATAAAGATATAATCTCCTATGCCTATTTCCTTAAACAGATTGAGTACGAAATTGCTTTTAAGAAGCAGGCAGTTAATTTTTTGGATAAACAAGTGAAGGGCTTTACTTCTGATCCCGAAAGCTATACTAATGTTTATATTGTGAATTACGAAAATGACGATAAATTCCTGCTCGCCTTGAAATTAAAAGATAACCAAGATCAGATTTTTTTGGCAAAGGGCTATCCTATGGATAAACCCGATGAAGTTCTAAAAATGCTGAAAACCAAAGCTCCTGCTAATGAGAAAGCGGATTTTATTCCCGGAACCGTAATGAACCGAAGAGATATATTTCAAGCACCGGTTTTACACCTAAATTATGAACGCCAATATAAAGAAATGTTGAATAAGAAAATCAAGAACAAAAAGCTTTCTGGTTACCAAATCGCTCTGATGCAAGAAATTATCAAATTTGATATGGATGAGAAAGGTGCTCGCGTAGAAAATGAAGCTATCATCGGAATGATCACTTCCGCCAATCCCAATGCCTCTAAGCCCAAAAATCTGATTTTGGATAAACCTTATTGGGTAATAATGAAAAGGGCAAATTCCAATAACCCCTATTTTATTCTGGGAGTTGGTGATACAGAATTAATGAACGCTGCCGAATGAACAAAATATGTTTAACTAATATATGCCAGACCCATTGATCAATGCCTTTGAAAATGCCCTGAAAGAACTCAATTCCTTTTCAGAACTAAAAAAGGACTTAAGGAATAGAAATTTATCCAATCCTCTTAAAATTTTAGCCATCGGAAAAAGCGCTTATCCGATGGCTAATGTTTGTTGCGATATCCTTGCTAAAAGCGGAATAAAATACTCCGGTTATTTGCTAACCAAATATGGAAATATTGGTGCTGAAATACCAAATTTAGTGATAAAAGAAGCTGGTCATCCTGTTCCTGATAACAATACTCTTCAAAATAGCCAGGAAATTCTTAATTGGCTGCAACATATTGATGAAAAAGAAGATTTGATTATTTTGCTTAGCGGAGGTGGAAGTTCTTTATTTGAAGTGCTGGAAAATGGACACACTTTGGAAGACCTGATTGCTCTGAATAAGACATTGCTACAAAGCGGATTAGGAATCAAAGAGATGAATATGGAGCGCGCCAAAATATCCAAAGTGAAAGCCGGAAAAGCATTAAACTATATAAATGCACAAAATATATACTGTTATGCCCTATCCGATGTGCAAAATAATGAGCCGGAAATTATTGCTTCGGGCTGTTTCTATCCAATAAATGCCATAAAAATTGATGAAAATAGTTACCAGGCAAGCTTGAAAGATAATAAACAACAGCTTTTCTATACTGTTGTGGGAGATAACTATTCTCTGCGTAAGCAGTTAGCTAATTTTATTCCTCCACCCGTATATATTCAGCCCATATATTTTTATCAGAATGTGGATATAGTGGCAGATTACCTTGCTAATTTTGCTTTTTCCCCAAACCAAAAAGGTCTGTATATCTTTGGTGGAGAAGCACCTGTAAAAGTTACAGGAAATGGAATTGGCGGTCGTTGCACTCATCTTGCTCTGCTGATGGCAAAAAAAATCGCTGGCAAAAAACAAATAACTTTTTATGCTCTTGCCAGCGATGGAAATGATAATTTGGATAATGTTTCAGGTGCCTGGGTTGATCAAAACACAGCTAATAAATTGCAGAATAAAGGGATAGACATCTCGTGTGTTATTAAAAATTGTGATTCCTACACAGCCCTAAAAACCGTTGAATCAATAATCCCTGCTTGGGTTCAGCCCCTCAATTTAAATGATATCTACCTCCTGGAAATAAAGTAAGTACGCAGATTTTAGGATTTCGAAACGAGGATTTTAGGATTGAAGTTTTAGAAACGAGGATTTTAAGATTAAGAAACAAGGATTTAAGGATTTTAGGATTTTGAGGATTTTTTATTATTAGCCATCGAAGACACCGAAAAAATGTAAGCACGCAGTAGAAACAAGGATTTAAGGATTTTAGGATTAAGAGGATTGTATTTTGTAACTGACAATTAGTCGACTTTAAGTCAAATTCGGCCTTTTCTATGATATGATTCTTGACCTTATTCAAAGATAGAAAAAAGAATGAGATTATATGGCAGACAATTTACAAAGCCGATTTTAACTCAAAGGCCGACACAATCATAGCGATGGTGGCGTAAGCCCCTCGGGAAAATAGGTCTGGGATGAACAGGATTTTAGGATTTTGAGGATTTTTTATTATAAGCCACCGAAGACACCGAAGTCACCGAAAAAAGAACTTTGAACTCCCGCACTTTGAACTATGAACTTTGAACTCCCGCACTTTGAACTAAGAACTTTGAACTAAGAACCCCTGCACTTTGAACTAAGAACTGTGAACTAAGAGCTAAGAACTTTGAACTTCTGCACTTTGAACTCCTGCACTTTGAACTTCCTATTTAGAATCATAATAAGGAGATATCACCATTAACATTATCCTCCAATTCTTAATCTATTTTATCTGTGAAATCTGTGCAATCTGTGAGAGCTTTCATCCTTTAAATTTTTTACTTTTTTATCTGTGAAATCTGTGCAATCTGTGAGAGCTTTCATCCCTTAAATTCTTTACTTTTTTATCTGTGAAATCTGTGCAATCTGTGAGAGGTAAAAAAATCCGCATTAGGTTCTATTTCAGCAATGTCAATTTTCTAATGTAAATCCTTTCTCCACATCTCATTATAACATTATAGATCCCTGTTGCACATTCCTTTCCTCTTTCATCACAACCGTTCCAAAAATAATTATAACTGCCTTTCCCGCTATGTTCAAATGTTTTATCTACCACCCTCTGCCCTTTAAGGTTATAAATTGATAATTGAACAGTTTCGGCGCCTTCCAATTCATAATTGATAGTTGTAGCAGGATTGCAAGGATTGGGATAAACACTCCGAATCCCTTCTTGCAAAGGGATTTCTACTCCTACACCTGTTTCAGGAAGTTCAAATTTATATATCGCTGGACCGAATATATTTTCGCTAGCATTATAATCAATACTCTGCAGCCAGTAATAATAAATACCTCCGGTATTAATTGTTTCATCAGTAAAAGCATAAATCTGTTGCTGCGAAGTATTAGTGGCTCCAATCAAAGGAGAAACAACTTTTGCAGAGGAAAAATTGTCCGCGCAATTCCTGTAAATATAATAGCCCAAAAGATTCGCTTCCGATTGAGTAACCCATTGCAACCTAATCCTATTCCGATAATCCAAATGAGCGTTGAAATTCGTCAACTCTACAGGTAGAGTTTCTTCTTGCTGAAGTGTAATATCTACATTCCCTTTTGAAGAAATATTTTGTATCTTAATTTCTGTAGAACTATCGTTCGTTAACCATCTTTCGATATCTCCACCTGAAGTATAAACATAATTCGGATAGAAATCTGAACCTTCATGATGTAAAATATATTCACCATTAAGTTGTGATATGTCTGAACAGGCTATATTAAAAATAAGATCATTGTTTATCCTACTTACATTAACTGTAAAATCTGCATTTGTTGGTTGATTTGGAGTTATTTCAACATCATTATTTGTAAATCCGTTTAATGGAGTAACTAAAATATTTACACTGTTGCCATCAATAATTGTTCCAGAACCAAAACCACTTAACCTTTCCGAAGTTGTGACTGATTTCACTTCACTAAATTCACTTGATGTAGCTATATTTGATGCTTTGATTCTGTAGTAATAAGTTGTTTGAGGTTCTAGATTTTGCACGCGAAATGATAATTTTGTTATAGGATTGCTTTCCCATAATATTTCTTCAAAAGTACTTGTTGTTGAGATCTGGATTGTATAGTTCGTAGCATATTGAATAGCATTCCAATGTGCGGTGAAACCTTCATAAGATATTGCTGTAGGTTGATTAACAAATGGCACAGATAAAGGTATAGGTATCCCTGTTAGCTTTAAATCATCTATCAACCATAGTTCGTTACTATCACATTTAAACCATATTTTAATTTTTAATTGCATTGTAGATGGTATATTAGTAATTTTTATTTTGCTATATCCATCGCTTGTTCTTTCACCGCCAGCCTCAGATGTAAAAAATAATTTATTCGGATATGAAGTTTGAGCTATTCCAGTTCCCCCAGAAAAACTCCAAAAACAGTTATTATTCCCATATATTCTAATAATTTCAGGTATGGTTATTCCATTATCGGGACTTATATAAATTGAAATATAATCACCACTATCCATACCATTCCCAGAATACAAACTAATAGCTGCATCCCGAAGTGTTAATTCAATATCACTATAACAAGAAGTGTCTATTGTATTAGAAATCATTTGTATGTTTCCATTTTCTACTCCAATAGAATAGTATCCACTTGCATAACGTGGAGAATTAGATGGATAATCATTGTTAGGTGTATAGCCAGAATAATAGCATGGAGCTCCTTGTATAATATTAAATAAATTACAAGAATTTTCAAAATCTTCGGAAACTATTACAACTCTTTCTGCCCTCAAGAAAATGCCTAATAAACATATCCAAATAAGAATAACACACTTTTTCATTGTTTTCCTCTATGCTGTTACTATATTTACGCAATAGTAAGCATGTTTTTAATAAATTCATTTATCTTTTCAGAGAGGATGCTGTCAAGATAAACATACCCCTTAAAAGCAAAAGCGGGATAACTATCCCGCTTTGCAATAGGTTATGAAACTAAACTTTCTGCTCGTCTCTCTTAAACAGAAACAAAAAGTCTAGAATTTTATGCTGAAAAAAAGATGGTTTTAGAGAATAATAATGCCGATTTGGTTATGAAACACTTTTTTTTGCTTTTCGTAATTACTCCCCCGCACTAACAAAAGATAGATCCCCCTTGACAAATTATGAAACAAGGATTTAAGGATTAGGAGTGTTATTATATTAGCTTAAGAAACAAGGATTTAAGGACTAGGAGTGTTATTATATTAGCTTAAGAAACAAGGATTTAAGGATTTCTACCGTACGATAAGTAAAGCATAACAGACCATTTTAAAAGAAGTTCCGTTAGGAACGATACATAATAACAACGGGTTTTAACCCGGTG
>DJGX01000054.1:0-124 GCA_002432865.1 Cloacimonetes bacterium UBA5835 | reverse complement strand
TAAGACAAAGGAAGAAGTTCCGTCAGGAACGACACATACTAACGACGGGTTTTAACCCGGCGATATGAAAATACAGAACAAGAACCTTTCTCTAATGAAAGAGAAGTTCCGTTAGGAACGACAC
>DJGX01000059.1:37215-37365 GCA_002432865.1 Cloacimonetes bacterium UBA5835 | reverse complement strand
TGGATAGTAGGATATAAATAGAGACGTCAACAGAATTGGAGAGTGCAGAGGATAAAGTTTCAATCCTTGTTTTAATGGATAGTAGGATATAAATTTCGTTTTTCCTGAAAATCAGCGTTTCTTGTTTTGGTTTCAATCCTTGTTTTAATG
>DJGX01000059.1:36442-37036 GCA_002432865.1 Cloacimonetes bacterium UBA5835 | reverse complement strand
ATGGATAGTAGGATATAAATGGTTCATACTTGTGATGATAGTCTCCACGCCCTATGGTTTCAATCCTTGTTTTAATGGATAGTAGGATATAAATCGTAATTTATTGCAATGCCACTGCTCGTAGAGCAAGTTTCAATCCTTGTTTTAATGGATAGTAGGATATAAATTCAGTCACTATGGCTGATTTCTTTCCACAATGGGTGTTTCAATCCTTGTTTTAATGGATAGTAGGATATAAATCCTCGTTCAGGCAATGCCTCCGCCTGAATGGGGATAATGTTTCAATCCTTGTTTTAATGGATAGTAGGATATAAATCCGCTGTCCAAAGGAGGATAAAATGGAAACAACAATTTAGTTTCAATCCTTGTTTTAATGGATAGTAGGATATAAATTTCTTGGCATGACACCAAGTGATTTTGACATAGTGGTTTCAATCCTTGTTTTAATGGATAGTAGGATATAAATAGAATTGATTTATCGCGATTTAGGTCTCGGGACTTTGTTTCAATCCTTGTTTTAATGGATAGTAGGATATAAATACCAATTGATTTAGTCCTCGATGTTCAAGACATAATGTTTCAATCCTTGTTTTA
>DJGX01000059.1:36279-36428 GCA_002432865.1 Cloacimonetes bacterium UBA5835 | reverse complement strand
ATGGATAGTAGGATATAAATCCAGACACACCATGGTGCATTGCCTCACGGGATTCTGTTTCAATCCTTGTTTTAATGGATAGTAGGATATAAATTATTAGGCCGGAAAGGAGAACAACAATGAAAAGTTGTTTCAATCCTTGTTTTAAT
>DJGX01000059.1:35924-36224 GCA_002432865.1 Cloacimonetes bacterium UBA5835 | reverse complement strand
TGGATAGTAGGATATAAATAAGGCATTATGATCGGATATGCCTGCAACGAAAATGAGTTTCAATCCTTGTTTTAATGGATAGTAGGATATAAATGATAAGGAGCATCGAATGATTAGAACCGCAGAATGTGGTTTCAATCCTTGTTTTAATGGATAGTAGGATATAAATAGAGTGGGGACACTTCGGCATCGGCATGCCGTGGGAGTTTCAATCCTTGTTTTAATGGATAGTAGGATATAAATGCGGGAATCAAATACGTAGAGAACAAATCAGAACTTAGTTTCAATCCTTGTTTTAAT
>DJGX01000059.1:14038-35898 GCA_002432865.1 Cloacimonetes bacterium UBA5835 | reverse complement strand
TGGATAGTAGGATATAAATCCTTCTTTTGTCATAAGTGCCACACAAATAATAGTATTAAACTGGTTTTTCGGAATCTTAAAATCACTCTTTCGTCAGGAAAACCAGTTCTCGAAAGAGCCAAAAAGTTCTTTCGGGCAGGCACAAACACTTTATACACATATAAAAGAGCAAAAACACGCTAAAAAAACAATAATTTCTTCTCAGGATTCAAGTACAAAGCATATATATCAGCAAGGATAAATCAATTATTACTATCTCTCTTAAAAAAAAACACTTATAGTCCTGACAATAGCAGGAATAATAAAGATTCTGCATCAAGCTCGGAATGACAAGCTATAATATAGTAACTAGCTATATTTGTTATCATATCCGATAAAAATCAGGAATCTCAAGTGTCTTGTAATATCCTGTTACACACTATATAATAAAGAGTTTATTCAGAAAAGCAAAAAACTGTTTTTCTCTCATTTAGTCAGGCAGAACACAAATTCCGATAGGTGCAGTCCAAGCATTTTCTTTTTGCCTTTGCTGGTTTAGGGTATATTTCCATATTAATGATCTTGAAAATATCGTCAAGGATCAATTTAGCTTTATCCAGCATTCTATTGGTAATAGCCAATTCTTCAAGGTGGTTTTGAGATCTCGTATAGACAATAAATGCTTTATAAACAGGAACCTGAAAATTTTCCATTATAAGAAGGGAATAGAGAATCTGTTGATATTTAAGGGTTTTATAGATCTTGTTTTCCCAAAAGGCATATTTATAATCCAGAGGCGCGGCACTGCCGTCGACAAGAAAAAGAACCTCATCGACCTTTCCTACCAGTTTAAGTTTTTCGGAAGAAAGATATACATCCGTTAGTTTATCAATGGCACCGGCTTTTTTGCGTAAATAATCCTTATTTTGTACCATTTTCAGTTTATGAATATCTCTGCCTTTATTTACGAGAGTTCTTCTGTGTTCGTGTTGTTCAATTTTCATTGTGTTCATATAATAAACAAATCTTGGACAGAAGAGATATTCCATCACTTCAGAAGGAGTGATAAACTGAAAATCGCTCATAGGAAAAATGCCTTTATTTCATTCGTAATGAGTTCAGGATCAAATGCTTGCCCAAGCAATTGACAACTTTTAAAATCCTCATTGCACATCGGAAAAATATAAACTCGATCAATTTCGGGATTGATTAAGTCCTCTATCTGACAGCTTAGTTCTTTGCATTTAGTGCGGCTCATTTCTCCCAAAAAAACAGAGTATTGAACTCTATAAATTCCGGCTTGTTCACAGCATTTGGAAACTTTATTTCGAATTTTGTCTTTAACGATATCATACATAACCCAAGTTAACATTCTTCACCTCCATTATCCTCAAAATTGCTATTTAGGAAGTTCTGTAATTTCCTGTTTATAGATGTTTCCAGATAGTTTTCCCTTTTATCAATTAAGTAATTGGCAAAGGCGTGAGCATCAGTTTTTAGCATTTCAATGCGTTTACGGTTTTTATTGCGATACCGAATAATCTCATCAAAATGTTCTAACAACAAAGGAGCCAGGAATTTTTTGCCTGCAGCGCTAAGTAAAACACCTTGATGAACCGGTTCGATAAACTCAGGAGAAAATTTATGCCGGGAAAAAATATAGAATACCGGCTCATCCACCAAAATACGATACGGCTCTATAAAATCAAAGACAAAGGACTTCTTGTTATAGTTATCACTGTGTAAAATACCAACATAGGGATCAAGACCAGCAATAATTAAAGCTCGCTCCACTTTGGAATAAAGCATACCATAGCCATAATTCAACATAGCATTGAAAGCATCTTTGGCAGGACGCGAACTTCTGCCCGCAAATTTATAAGCATCTGGAATGAGCTCTGCCAGAATAGAAAAGTAATTTTTGGACGCACTTCCTTCCCAACCCATAAAAGAACCCGAAAGTTCTTCTAAATTACCTTCTGCCTGCATTATACAAATAGCTGCTTCCTGCATATTTTGCATCCGATTTTGAAAGATACTTTTATCACAATCCCGCTTGGAAAGTAAACGCTGCACAAAACGATACTGATTCATTATTTTAATGGCAACCCAATCTTTAGTAAATTGTAAACCTACACTATCAGATAACATTTCCAGCTGCCTTCTCCGAATTAAAACAGTGCTGCCAATCTTCGGAAACCAAATTCTGCCATAAGGATTGCCATATTTATCCAGAAAAACGATGTCTATATTATAATCCATCGCTAATTGAATAGCATCCGTAGTTATAATAGCAGCATTGGAAATAACAATGGAAGATATCTTTTCCGGAGAGAGCTTGGTTTTCCTATCCTCAATGCTCAATTCAAACATTTCATCTTTTTTGCGTAAGTAACTGCCGTAGGTATTTAAATGGACTTCCATAATTAAAAAATATAATCAGCTTGGTCTTGCTGCCGTTTAAAACCAGTTTCAATGTCATAATACAATTGCATTGAATCTTTATCAATTACAAATATCGGATCATCAGAAGCTATATATTTCTTGTTGATATTTATAATATACGGATTCATTTTTCTAACCTGATCTTTTAATTGAGCCCTCCATTCGTATATATCATCATAGTGAGAACTTAAAAGAGATAAGTATTTATTTAATAAATCAGAAGCATCAGAATCACATTCTACAAAAACAGTTTGAGTTGGAAAGCTCTCTATTAGATTGAAAGCTGTTGGGTTGTTTTTGGGATGAAAGTTCAAAGCAGAATCAAGATTTAATAAGGCAAGATTATTGATGATTTCTCTTGAATTCTCTGCTGAAGTTATATCTGGAAGCATATTAAAATAAAATTCACTTAGAGAATGTAAATCTGATTCAGGAATTATATCTGTTTCAGCTTTATCAAGAGTTTTAAGAGTAGCATTTATCAAAGTTTGATCATAAATATATCTCCAATAGGGCTTGTTATTATTCACCAATTGCAGAATAATAACTGAAGCTTGAGATTTAACATAATTTCTATTACATCTACCAGCTGCTTGAATAATTGAATCTAAAGGAGCAAGGTCTCTGTAAACAACATCTACATCAATATCTACACCTGCTTCAACTACTTGAGTGGAGATAATAATCATTCCTTCATTCTTTCTTTCCTTTATGTGTTTTATTCTTCTTAATCTATGCTTTGGTATTACATTTGAAGATAAATAGATGAAAGCAGTATCTGGTAACTTTTCTGTTAAAATTTTATATAATTCAAGCGAACTCCTGATTGTATTTACTATGGCTAACCTTTTAGCTGTTGGATTAGCTAAATGGTCTTTTGCTATTATTCCTGCTAAATCTTCGATGCTAAGCTTTTCCGCTATTCGTGTTTTATCAATTTTGATACGATTAAGCTCACAAAACCAACGGTCTTTATCTTTTGCCAATTCTATTATTATAGGATCATATTTTGGATTATAGATCATTGGCAAAGTAGCTGTAACTAAAATAACAACTGAATTGAGCTGAGTAGTTAATAAAGTAAATATATAGTTTAGTAATTTCCAATATTTGTGAGGAACATTCTGAACTTCATCAAGAATTATAACTGCATTAGCTAAACGATGAAAGCGTTTCAAGTTTCTATTTCTAATAGATAAACAGGATGATAATAGCTGAACAAAAGTTGTTATTATAAGTTCGCTATCCCATGTTTCAACTAAGAATTCAGATTCATTAACAGAATACTCATATTGCTCAGAAAAATAAGATAACTCGGAAAGATGGTGATGAGCTAAAATAAGATCTGAAGTAACAGAAATTGAATTTGATTTTAGAATATCCTGAAATACTTGATGGTTTTGGTCTATAATAGAAGTAAAGGGTAAACTGTATATAATCCGTTGAAGATTATTATTCTTTTTTAAGAGTTCAAGAGCTACCTTTAAAGAACAAATAGTTTTTCCCGAGCCAGTCGGCATATTTATAGAATAATTATTGCAATGTTCTTTTAGGTTTAGAGGAAGTTCATTATATGCTGAGTTTCGGATGCTATCAATAACAGTTCCAGTATCTTTCAGTTTATTCTTATAGCTATCTACATACTCGCTTTCCCATTTTCTTCTGTTTATGCTATTTTGAGTTCTATTGAAAATTGCGACATTCTTGTCAGCCCAGATAAGAAGAGAAAATAAATAGTATATTCTTATCCATTCGTCTTGCTGTAAGTTTCCTTTTATTGCTCTGAACTTAGCCCTAAATGGTTTCTTTTCTACTTGGCATAATTTTTTCCGAAATAGTTCTTCTGATAGAGTAACATTAATGTCTAAATCACCATATATGTTATTCAGTTCTGGATAATCTATATTAGAATTTATCTCTAAAAGCTCTTCCATCTCAAGATCTGGAACTAACTTATCAGAAACATTTCCTAAATCAGTATGATGACATCTAACAGTTAAATATGCAATTAGAGAGCTTAAATCATCAAGATTAAATTGTTCCAGACAGATATAATATGCCCATATAGCAGAAAATTCACTATGTTTACATAAATTTGATCCCGGTCTTTTACCAGAAAGATATTCTTGAAAATAAGTAGATGCTTTCCCTAAATCATGAAAAGCAAGGATCACCTCAAGTAGTTGCAAATCACCCTGATATAATTGATTTTCTTCAAATCTATTACGACCAGTGGTTAGTACCTGCTGTAGGTGATCCTTTAAAAGTATCTTTGGATGAGAATAGAGATTAAAATCCATGTATTATATCTTGTAATTCTCTAACTAAATAAGTGTTATCTTTTACTATAACATCAATAGGAGCTCCATTTTGCTCAAAAAGGACTACCTCATATTTTAGAACTTCCCGTTGATTGTTCATAAAAGCAGGGATAACAACTTTCTGAAGATTTAGTGTATCTTCAAGAAAAATCTCCTGTATTAAAGAAAAAGGAATTACTGTGTTTACTTTGCATCTCGATCCTGAAGGATTTACCTCTACTTCAAATTCTCCCAGATATTCAAAATTCGCCAGACATCCGCTAATTCCCAAAGAGACAGTATAATAACAGCAATGGCTTGCCAAAAGTTCTTTTAGTTTATTATATATATCTTGTTCGGAACAAGAAAAATAGATTCGGTAACGGACATCTTTCAAGAATTCAATATTGGTAGGTTTGTGTTCTTTAAAATCATAAACCTGCCTAAGTGAAGTGTTCGTTTTTATATAATTATGGGCAATCTTAGTTTTTTTAACTGGCAAAATTATTCTGAGTGCAAGAAAACTATTACTTTCATCAAATGTTTCAGGATTTACTTGTTTATCAATCCCTAAAATTGCTCCAATTATACCTGTTATAACAGTCCTTGGGGGAATTGAAAAGCTTAATGGAGACATATTCGCAAAGAATTTTCTAAATTGAGCATAGTCCCCAAAAAGCTCGAAACAAAGAATCTTACTGGGATTCATATCCTCTCCTATTAATTAGTATAGTAGTAAATTAATCCCAGCCCTCTAAAACAAGATTTGGATCTTTGTTTAAAAATATTTCTGGTTTATCCGGTCCCATATTATCAATAATCTCCTTTAACTCAGCCATATCAAGCTTAAAATCTTTTGTGCTCCTAATCTGCTCATCTTGTATATTTGTTTTAAGTTGTATATGCTTATCTAATTCGCCAATAAAGTAATTGCTTGCTTTATGCGTAAGCATTAATAACATTCTGGGATTATGTTCCATTTTGGATCTGGTTATTAGTTGCTTAGTACCATTCCAGAGAGCATCTTTTAAAACTTCAATATCGTCATTTGTTAATCTTGTTTTTTCTGCTGCATTTTCATTGATAATGCCATAAAAGGCAATGAATGAGTATGGCAATATATATTCTTCCCGAAATGTCTGTTGCTTTGCACCTGGTTTTGAAGCAAAAGCTCCCGTACCTTTTATATACATTCTTTCGACTTTGTGTAAAGAATGTCCCATTTTAAATTGAACTGGTCCAGTAAAAGTTATGGAAGATTTATCCAAAGGAATAACTCCTCCAAATAAACGAATATCAATACAGGCCTTTAGTATATTATCCAGGTTATCATTATAATGTTTGGCTCTATTTTTTCCATCATTTAATCCTTTTTCAGGGTTGTTATCAACAAAGGTTTGCCTGACAAAAATGTCCTTGACACCATCTTGGTTATAACCTAAATAACTGAACATATAATCTCTAACTGTTCTCTTTAATCTAACATCTGTAACAATGTTATAACCAGTTTCTTCATCAATACGAGGTTTGTTTTCGTCCGTAGGATCACCATTAGGATTACCATTTTGGACATCATAGAGAAATAGTATCTCTGTTCTTTTAATTTCACTCATTGTTTCCTCCAGTTTGTTCTTCTTGTTTATCTTCATCTTGGTCTTTAAATTCTTGATTCAAAGCCATTCCTAAAGTAAAGAAAAAGCTGATTTCGTCATTGGAAAGCTTTTCTAATCCACCTTGGACTAAGAGGCCGGCGATCTCTCTCTCCATTTCTTTGTAATAATTTTTATCATATTCTTCAAGTTTTTCTATTACTTCGGTGAAAATTCTTTGGATAATTTCCTTATTTAATTTCAACCCATTCAATCTGTTTCTGAAAGGTGTAGCTCCTTTTTTATCAACATATTGGATATTAAGAAGAAATTGGGTTAACACGCCTAACATAAATATACTTTGTTTAGCACTGGAATTGAAGAAATCCTTGTGCTCATCGAAAAAAGTAATAAATTTGGGATTCATATTTTCCTCCATATTTGGTTTTTGATTATTTATATTTATAATTCCCAGATAGGACATAAACTTTAATATCAGAAATGCCTTCCTTGCACACAATTCATAATTTTCGTCATTTACGAATTTTTTCCTAATAATGTTCGTCATAACATTAAGCATAAAATCATAAGACACGGGTTGCTGAACAAATATCTTCCTTGTCACTTCC
The DNA here is from genome assembly GCA_002432865.1 of Cloacimonetes bacterium UBA5835. Taxonomy (GTDB): domain Bacteria; phylum Cloacimonadota; class Cloacimonadia; order Cloacimonadales; family Cloacimonadaceae; genus Cloacimonas. The sequence goes on along the minus strand of DJGX01000059.1, from coordinate 28,956 downwards.
AAAAATGCATTAGAAAAATCACCATCTGTACTTTTAGGCAAAAACTCCTTTAAAACATCAAATCTAAATTCCAGATTATATACCTCATTTTTTTGGTTTCCTGGAAGATTCTTAAAAATACTGTGCTGTTCAGCTTTACACTTGGCATCAAATATGTTTTTAAAGTGATGAGGAAATACATTTTCTATGGTTATTAAAACTTTAAATTCAGCGTGTTGAGCTTTATAAAAAAGCATTGTATAAGATGCAGATTCATCGGTCTCTGCCAAGCAATCAAATACTTCTTTTGTATCGGCATCTACTATTTTCTTGCGTTCACTCAAAGTAAAAGTACCCAGACGGGTTTTTAAATTGATAGCTGATGTAGAATCTCCTTCATATTGGGCAACCATAATTTCAATTATAGTATTTATAGCTTCATTATTAGTTCCTAAAGTAACTATTTCCGGAATTAACAAATAGTTAAAACCACAGAATTGAAAATCAAAGTATTTATCAATTACCGGTTTCATTCTTTTAAGTTTTGCTGCACACTCAGGACAGACAGGATAATTTCTATATGCCTTTTTTTTGTCAAAACCTCCGGCGATAGGTGCATATTCTGTTTTTGCAGCATAGAAATTATAGATAGATACATAGCCCCATAATTCTTCTTTCTTTTGCAAACACATAGAGCACATTAAATTATCGCCTACTACTTTCTCATCTTGCAGAGTATAGAAATCCCGATAAAAATCCTCAATAGCTTTTTTCCTTATTGGTTCAAAAATGTAGCTTCTGCCAATATATTCTCCATCTATCCTTATAGTTAAGAGATACTGTTTATCCATATCTGGATCAAGATAAGAATGGATTTTTTCATAAACAAGTTCAGGTGAATTTCTAAAAAAATCTAAGAGACCTTGCAATTCAGGTTTTATCTCTACATTATTTTCAAGAATGCGGATTATTTTCTTATAATCTTTAGAATCAACAGAATAGGTTGAAGTATCTTTCAAGCATAATCCTTTTCCTGTAACAATTAAGGATAGAAATGGAGATACAGTATTTGAAGAAGCTGCTCTGTAAAAGTAATCTGTAATGTTTCTATCGGAATCATAATCTGAGAAATTATCTTCTCTATCATCTAAAATATACCGATTCTCTTCCTTTTTAAAATCCAAGGTAATAACTTTTAAATTGGGAAAAGGATTTAGTTCAAGATCATATTCGTTTTCCAAAGATGAAATAATTCCCTCTGGTATATGTTCATAGAGAGCATACATTTTATGAATCATTTTTCCTCCTTTCTTTTTCTTACTACGCCAAAGCCGCGAGCACTTTGTTTTCCGAGACCAAGGAATTCAGGGATATGGAAATTGGTCGTAAAATCGCCGGTAAAGCATTGCATAGGTTGATTATGGAAATTTACTTCCAGGGGTTTAAACCAGCCATCCACATTTAGTTTTTCCACATCTGGAATCCAATAGTTAAATGCCTTGGAAAGGGTTTTGAGGTTATTTTTCAGGATGGTTTTTAATCTTTGGTTCCGCTGAAAAGTATTCATTTTATTATAGTCCTTATAGTTTTCCTGGTTCAAAGCCATCCAGGGAGAGGCAAAAAAGTAAGTATAATAGTTTTCGGTTAAGCCAAAATCCTCTTCTTTCAAGGAGATTTCTCTTTCGTTGGAAACGAGTGTCTTGCCGTTAATTTCCAGTTTATCCACTTCCAGAAAGACCTTTTTGATGATATCTATACCATCATTGATGGCAAGCAGAGCAGGATGTTTTTCCATAACCCGATATTGAATTTGGGGAGCTTTATAGTTATATCCAAATCCAGGTAGGTGATTATGAAAAATATGATCTTCAGGAAATTGATTCACAAAGAAACCTCTCAGTTTGGGAATATCCCTTGGCTCGAGCAGAACATCAGTCCAACTGACAATTAAATAACGGATCTTCATTCCATTTTACTTCCTAATTACATAATAATAGGTAACTGCCATACATCGTGTCTCTAAAAGATATTTTCTTTTTTTATAGGTAAAAATAAATTATTATTCTGTCAAGGAAAAAATAAACTAATAAGTATTACTCTGATTTACAAGAAGTTATGGATGCTTTATAAAATAGGGTCGTTTTGCTGTTTTGACTTTTGGGCAAAGAGAAAAAAAGAACTAATGATAGAAAGCAATAAGAAGTTACATTATTATAGGTTTATTAGATACCATAAGGAACACCGGAATTACTGAAAGAAGCTAATAAGGCAGATTTGTTTTTTTTAATAATTATATTAGCAAGGATTCCCCAAGGGTGAAAATAATAATAGGTAAGTATGGCTATCATTATGCTAAGTATATAGGTAAGCGATACAGTACAGAAATTATATTCTAACAATTCTCTTTCTGGTTTTAGGAGCACAGCAAGTAGTCGGCTAGTTATGTTATAGTATAATTCCGCAAAAAAAATCAAATCTTTCTGCTTGACTTATGAAATGCTGAAAATTATAGCAATAATTATCAAAAGAGCGTTAGGAGTGTAAAATGCCCAATGAGCATAAACTTGACAAAGCAATACGGTATATTGAAGCTGGGCTTAAGACAAGACTGATTTTGGAAGACATCGCTGAACAGGCTAATATGTCAGCTTGGCACTTTCACCGTGTATTTTTGGCTTCCACAGGAATCACGGTAGGTGAATATATTCGCAAACGCAGGATGAGTGAAGCTGCAAAAGAACTAGTTTTTACAGAAAAGCCCATCAAGCAATTAGCAAGCGAGTATCAGTATGAATCTCAAGCAGCGTTTACAAGGTCTTTTATGGGGGTTTATAGAATCACTCCCGGTAAGTTAAGACGCCAATTGGGCCCTTTACAATATTTTAACGCGCTATTACCACAAACCAAAGGAGAAAAAATGCTTACACCTCAAATTAAGCACAAAGATGCTTTTCGCGTAGTTGGGATCGCTTGTCAAAATACTATGAAGAATAACAATATTCCTTCTTTATGGAATGAGTTTGACATAATGATTTGTGATAAGATTACAGAGTGTTTAAATCCTGGAACAGCTTTTGGAATCTGCTTCTATCAGGATCAGAGTGTTGTGAATGAAGATACACCTTTTACTTATCTTGCGGGAGTGGAATTTCCGTTAGAAAAAGCAGTTCCAGAAGGATTGGAATATAGAGATATTTCCGATGCCGATTATGCTGTATTTGAGCATTGTGGTTCATTGGATACTCTATCTCAAACATACAGTTTTATTTATAAAGAATGGTTACCGAATAGTGGTTTCCAGCGCAAAAAATCTGATGACTTTGAACTATACGATCATCGCTTTCAATTTGGGACAGAAAAATCTATTATGGAAATTTGGGTACCGATAGAAAAGTAATAACAAGTCAAAACAGATATTTCAGAGGTTTGGGAGATATATTAATGTTTCCCAAACCATTTATTTTTTAGTGTTTACAGAATTGCTAGTTCATATGTCAAGCCACAAAATTATAGGTGTAGCTTTTACGAGGGGCTTACGCCACCGTCGCTATCGTTAACAGTGTTTTAGCTTCTGGGCTATAAAGGTATAATTGCATTCAATAAAAGACCCCTAAAATGTTCTTATCTCTATTCTATGCTTAGCAAGTACTGGGTAAATTCCTTATTGAATTTATTTTCGATATTCTTAGCCAGTACTTTTATGCTACGCGAGTTTGCTTCTTCAATTGTTGGTCCACCCTGTTCTGTTTTATCCACATAAGAGAAAAGTAAGTTATCTCCTTTCTTTAAGCTGATATTTATACGCAGGGGTTGATAAATCTGTTTTCCTATTGTTTTTTGCGGATCGGTTTCCAGGGTTGCCGATAATTCATATTCTGTATTTTCGGAAATTCCGTTTTCGCTAAACCCCAATTGGCGAATAACATTTCTGAGGGCGGTTTCCAGATAGGCAGATTCATCTCCTACAACGAGTATTTTAATTGGAATTTCTTTGGCAGTTTCAGCTCGCATGGCTTTCAATTCTTGCATTGAAAAAGCAGGGCGTAAAAATGAACCTGATTCACCAGCTAAAGCATTATAATAAACAAAAGCATTTTGGGTTGCATTATGTTTATCTATTGCCTGACACAATTTAGCAAAGCGGATAAGCGGGTCATCGGTCTTAAAAAGGCAATTGGCAATATAGTACTCGCTTTCCACAATTTCTTTTTCGTAACGGGCTTGCACGGCGGTTTTATCTAAAGCCGCAAGGGCATAATAAGTTTTAGTTGTAGGATCTTGCCAAGTTGCTTTTATTTCGGTATATTTTAAAGTTCCTTCAGAAATAGCTTTTACGGAGGTCGTTATAGAGCTGTTTATTTGAGAGCCTGAAGCAGAATTTGATTCACTTTCCATACTTTTAGTAACAGCTGTAACCCTGGTTTCAAAAAAGCCTGCGATATTCTTTAAAGCGTCATTTTTAGCACTTTTGAGGTCATTAGCCATTCCTACTGAGCAAAGATAACGATGGGCAGGATATTGGGAATAGGGATCGGAGATCCAAACCGGTTTTTTACTTCCTGCAGATAGGTTGGAACTGATAAGTAGACACAAGGCAAGCAGGTAAAGAGTTTTTTTTAGCATAATAATATCCATATAGCGAAATTACAATCAGCAAGGGCTGCTATAAAGCTATGCTGCTTAGAATCTTTTGTTATAAAGCCAAGGGGGTTATTAGAACAAGCTTGCGGTAACATCTTCCGGAATATCAATGTTTTGGGTTTTAGCAATAGTGATAAATTCGCTGATAGTTTTCATCTGAGTGGTAAGCAAAGTTGGCAGTCCAACAACCACATTTGTGGCATAAGGGATATCTTTTACATAAAAAACAGCATCCAAACCCTTAGCATTTTTTGCTTCGTTAACAAACATTTTAGTGCTTTCCAAAACTATTTTTTCGCGGATAATGGAGCTGGTTAGAAAGATGAATCCGCTTAAAAAATATACTTTTTGCGATTCGCTTAATTGAGCTTTATTATTTTTTAGGTCTTCCAGTTTTGTTTTCATCGCTTCAGAAATTTCTGCTTCGCTGCCTTCCAAATTTCCTGAAAGAAGAGATTTCCCTTCTGCTTCCACTTTTACAAATTCCTGGCGCATCCCTAACGAAACAGCAATCATTTCTTCCGCTATTTTGGAATCAGCTCTGGCAATTTGATAGTTATGATTGATGATTTTGAAATTGGTAGTTTTGGGGGTTAGTAAAGCGGTGGCAAAAGATTCCAAGGAAAGCACAGGCAGCTTATTATAATATTCCGGATTTTCCAATTGAGCATCATCAAGATATAATTTTATCTCTACTTCCTTTTTTTTCTTTTTGGCATCCAGAGCTGTATGCAAAGAAAGCATTGAAAGCAGGATAGCGAGAATTAATAAGATTCTGGATAATCTCATATAATTCTTATGTTCAATTTCCAAGCTTTACGCGAAGCTGGTCAACTAAATCTTGGGAGGCATTTTTTGCAGCTTCAATTAAGGCATTAGTTTTGGCTACAGAAGGATTGGAGCCAATACCGCTAAACTGATAAGGTCCTGCACTGCATACTTTTACTGCAAATTTTTTGCGTAGGTCTAAAATATAGCCATTTACTTTTACATAAACCTTACTCCCTCCAGAAACAGGATCAATTTCTTCTCTGCCAACATCTAACATTGCTACAGCTAGAAAATCTAAACCTGCTTCGCGAGCTATATCAGTAGCTTCTTTTTGGGTGGAAGAGGAGATTTCATTTAAGGCAGCAAAATCGTAGGCAAATTTTTCGGGTAAAATGCCTACTTCATAAGCGGGAACAACTTCAAAATTGGCTTTATTGAATATCTCGGTTACTTTTGTATCTATTTCCCCAGGGTTAAAAGTGCGGTAATAGATTCCCTCACTGGCATTTACTACAGATTGAGAATAAACCATAGAACCTTCTCGGGAGATACTTTTATCAATATTCACTTCGGCTTGGCTGCTTGTGCTTATTTTATTAGGGTCGGATAAATTGCTATCGGTATCTCCGCTGGTGGCAATTTTTCCTGAGGCAGAGACATCCGATTTGGTAGAAAGGTCTTTTTTAATAGTCTGTCCTTGGCTTTCTACAGCTGCAACTTCACGAGCTACATACACAAAGCTTAAATATGTTGGTTCAGCCATTTCCATTACATCTTTCATTTTTTGGTTAATTAGCAATTCCAGCTGAACATCGTCGATGGTAACTTCCAACAATTGTTCCCAAATGCCGTTTGTTTTGTTTCCTTCGTTTAAGTAATTTATTTCCAGGATGTAAGTATCAATATTCTTTTCTATATCTGGCATCAGTTCGTTGACAAGTTCTCTTTTGCGTGTGTCTTTTTCGGAGGCGTATTTTTTAACAGCCAGAATTTTAGCATTATTAACAGCAGCTTTAATTTCTTCAGGTTTGGGCTTGTTCTTTTTGGTTTCTACGGTGGCTTTAACTTTCACTTTGACAGCTGCTTCCAGATAAGCTACCGAAAAGAGCATTGTAACGCTAAGCAATATAATAGTTAATAGTTTGCGCATTTTTTTAATATCCCCTTCATTAATTTTTTATCTTCTTTCAGTGTGGCGGGTATTTTGTCCGACAGCGTTAAAAGAAGAATTTCGTTGTATTTATAAAACTCATTGCCGATTATTTGTCCGACAACGGTTTGTTTAGCAGCACCATTTTGAATAGTCTGTTTCCAGTATTCTTGATTAAACTCGGCATCGTAAATACGCATTTCTAATTCCACACCATAAAGATCAACTCTTTCTGCGGCAGTTTCTTTGTAAAGCTTTTTAAGAAAGCGTTTAACAGTGATATCTATATCGTAACTGGCAGCAGGGATAGTAAAATTCTGAATGCTGGCATCAGAAAAGGAAAGAGACATTTTGTATGATAAATTACTGCGAGAATAAGGTAAAACGGTTAAATTCATTTTAAAAGCAAGTGCCTCTGTTAAATGCTGAGCTACAATAGCGGCATAAGTTTCAATTTCTGGTTCTGTTTTATAAGAACCAAGAAACGGCAATGCTTCTTCCTGGAAATTCACATTGGCAACTTTGATAGTTAGCGAACCAGAAGAACGGATATAGATGTTTTTTTGATTACTCATCAGCTTCTGTAAAATGTAATTGGAATAGAGTTTTTTTATAGTTTGGATAATTGTTTGCTGATCGGGCTCTCCTTTGTAAAGATCAATATAAGTAACATTTATGGGATAGGACTGGAGAATAGTAAGATCCGCAAAATCCATTATAAAAACAGTGCAGCCCAAATTGTAAATTGCCTTGGTTTCATTATCGTAATATTCAAAAGCAACTTCTTCCCGGTTTAAAGCTATTGCCAGAGATAGGGTTGCCTTGGTTTGATTGTGAATATCTAATGTAAAATTACCTAGCTCGGAATTTGCAGAAAAATAGTCAAAAAAAAGCTTATCTAAATAGGATTGAGCGGAGGAACTATCCTGAAGCATTTTTTGAGTGTATGGATAGTTTTTGCTTATATCGGCATAAGCACCACTAAAACAAAAGCCAGCATATTTAACATCTTGATTGGCAAATAATAAACCTGCTGCCAGAGTGAATATGAACGCTATTTTTACATTTTTTCGCATACCTATATTTTTAACCATCCCCTATAAGTACATCTTTCTTTAAATTTTCCTATAGTTTATTCTGCTATTTCTGTCAAGAAAAAGATGTTTAGATAACTTCAGCAGATATTTTTTAGCCCCAGAAAACACCGAATAAGGTAAAGCCTATAAATTAGATTATAACTTTAAGCTCCCACACTACAAACTAACAACTTTTATAGTTACCGCAAATATAAATCCTCACCGCCAAACACAAGATAGAGATGTTCATAAGATATTTGGGAAGTGATAACTCCCTTGTTATAAATATTCTTTATAGATAATGATCTTAGCAGCGTATTGTTTATGAAGTTCAGCCAAATGCCTAATCAGCAAGTATTCTTTTTCAATTTGTTGGACGCGGGCATACAAAGAATCTTTAATTTCTTCGAAGGGGATATAATCTTTTTCGCTATGACCTGTTTTCAACAGGATGTGATAGCCATATTTAGAAGGGAAAGGCTGGCTAATTTCGCCAACTTTTAAAGCAAAGGCAACTTCCTCAATTTCGGGAATCATTATTCCTCTGGAGAACCATCCCAAATCACCACAGGAGGAATTACTAAGACAATCGGAATATTCTTTACAGTAGTAGCCAAAGTCCTCCGCGTTATGTATTTTTTTGCGGATCTCTTCTGCCAGGGCTTTTGCATCTTTTTTCGTGTTACTGATCAGGATATGTGAACAGCGAACCTGCTCTGCTTTCAAAAAATACTCCTTTTGTTCGTCGTAGAATTCTTTTACTTTGTCCTTAGTAACAGGAGTATCATGCGAGAAGAAGCTATTTATATATTTGTTTATCATCAATCGTTCTTTTAAGAGGTTTTCCATCTCTTTGGGGGTGAGCTGATCTAAGGAAGTGCTCCACAGGTCTAAGGGATTTTCTTCATCTAAGAGTTCCCAAATTGCTTTATCGTATTCGGCATCGCTGATTGTGATTCCTGATTCTATAGCTTTATAAAGCAAGAGGTATCTATCAATTAAACGTTTAAGCGCATTTTGCAGGCATTCTTTCCGTTCTGTAATACTAACTTTGGCACATTCGCGTTCTAAATCCTGTTCGCTTATCTCAAATTCAAATACTTTCGCTACTATTGGCATTTTTCTTTTTTAGACCTTCCTTAATCTTGGTGACTATATTGTATAGTATAATCGAAGAAGAGTCAATTGTCAAATCGAAAGTGTATTTACGATACCAAGTTACCTGTCTTTTTGCATAGTTGCGTTGATGTTGAGCTGCAATAATTGCACAATCCTCTATGCTTGCTTCTTCTCTAAAATAGGGCAGAAACTCTTTATAGCCAAGGCATTGGAGTCCTGGTGAGTGATCTGTATAACCCATTGTAAAGAGGTTTTCAATTTCTTGCAGTAAGCCCTCGGCAAGCATTTTTTCCATTCGTTCATTAATTCGTGTATATAGTTGGGGACGGGGCATATCGATCAAAATTCGGAAGGCATTATATTTTCCAGTTTCTTTTTGCTTGCGCCAGTGTTCAGAAAGGGGAATTCCCGTTCCTGAAAAAACTTCCAAGCCTCGCAAAATTCTTTGTGTGTCATTTTCACTGATCTTAGAGGCAAATTCTGGGTCTATATTTAGCAGCTCGGAATATAGAGAGGTAAGTCCCTCTTCCTTAAGGCGTTGCTTTAAATCGTATCTTATTTTTGTGGGTAAGGGAGGCAGGGTAAAAAGCCCATTTAATAATGCCTTTATATATAAACCCGTTCCTCCACAGATTATTGGTATTTTGCCTTCAGAATGCAGCGAAGTGATTATTTTTTCTGCGTCGGCTGCAAAAGAACCGGCATTATAGGTTTCGTCGGGATTGATAATATCAAGCAGGTGATGTTTTGCTCGTTGTTGTTCAGCTTTAGCAACTTTTGCAGTTCCAATATCCAGATAGCGATAGACCTGTCTGGAATCGGCAGAAATGATTTCTGTGCATAATGATTCAGCTAATGCAATAGCTAATGCAGATTTCCCAGAAGCGGTTGCCCCTTCGATAGTGATAACAGGAATCATACTATGCGTTTAAACTTTTTCTCGAAATCGGAGACCGGTATTTTAAGAATCAAGGGTCTGCCATGGGGACAAAAATAGGGAAGCTTACAAGCAAAGAGATCATTAATTAAATTCAACATTTCCTTGCGGGTGAGTTTATGATTGGCTTTTATAGCAGCTTTACAAGCAATTGATTTTGCCAGACCTTCTTTGAAATCGGTAGCAATTTCCATCTCCTGTTCCAGTTGTTTCAGAATCTCGATAAATATCTGGCCACTGGCAAAATCGGATAACTCAGCAGGAATTTCTTCAATCACGATAGAATCACCACTGAATTTCTTTAGGGTGAAACCTACCTTTTCAAGCAGTTCCAGATTTTCTTCTACCAGCTCTTTAATATCAGATGCAATATAGGGAGGTATATCAATAACCAGAGGAATAATTAATTTTTGACGCATAGCGGGGGCTCCTCCGGTACGCTGTAAAAGTTTCTCATAGATTATTCTTTCGTGAGCGGCATGCTGATCAATAATAACTAAGCCATCTTCTACTTGAATAAAAATATAGGTATTATGAAACTGCCAGGGATTGATATAGTCCTCTTCATTTTTCAGCAGGATATCGTATTTAAGTTTATCATTAGGCTGGTCAGCGAAAATTTCCAGAATTTCATCGGATTCTTTTCCCGGATTAAAGATCGGGATATCTTTTTGGGCAGTTGGGCTTGATTCGCTGGTAAAAATATCATCCTGAAATAATGCTCCAAATTCCTTTTTATAGGCAGAAAACTTAGGAACTTCGATATTACTAACAAAGACATCGCGCTCTAAAGAAGTTACTTTTGTACCCTGTACTCCACCGCGAAATTTACTGCGGGCGCTGGCAAATTTACTATCTTCATAAGCTCGTAAAGCCTTAGTTAAAGTTTCCAAAACCAGAGTATGTACTAAATTATTTTCCCTAAAGCGCACTTCCAACTTGGCAGGATGAACATTTACATCTATCTGTTCAGGAGGTACTTCCAAAAAAACTATATAGGGCGGAGTAGTTCCTTTTTGCCAAGCGCGGGTTTTTAAAATAAAAGGTTCATAGGCAGCTTTAATAGCATGGCGAACAGTTTTATCAAAAATATAGCGTCCATTAATAAAGGTATATTGGGCATCAATTAATCTATTAGATCTGTCTTCCAGACCGAAGATATAACCGCTTATAGAATAGTTGTTATCTTTACCTTCCACAGGGATCACATCATCTTCAAAAAATCCGATGCCAAAGACCTCTTCAATTCGCTGTTTTCTATCTACACAAGCAATGTAATTCAGCTTTTCTTTATCATCCATCACCAGGCGAAAACTTATTTCAGGATATACTAATGCTTGATAATGAATATACTTAAGGATATGCCTGGCTTCCACTGGAGAGGTTTTTAAAAATTTCCGCCTCGCAGGAAGGTCTTTAAATAATCCACGAATAGTGATTGCTGTTCCAATATTAGCCGAGGTTTTAGTTACATTAATTAACTTACCATTAGTAAATTCTACAATTGTGGCCATTTCATCTTCAGCGGTACGGGTAACTAAATGTAATCTGGAAACAGAAGCAATTGAAGGTAGCGCTTCACCTCTAAAACCTAATGAACCAATATGTGTGATATCATCCACGGTTTTTATTTTACTGGTGGAATGGCGTTCAAAAGCCAAAACAGCATCGTCTGGATTCATTCCACAGCCGTTATCTATTACGCGGATAAGGTCTTTACCACCATTTTCGATAACTACAATAATATTATTAGCACCAGCATCAATAGCATTTTCCACAAGTTCTTTTACAACCGAAGCCGGACGTTCAATAACTTCGCCTGCAGCGATTTTATTGCTAACATCTTCAGAAAGGATATGAATATTATTCACTTTTGTTCCTCAATAACGGAATATACTGCCATCAGTAAATTCTCTGATTATAGAATTGTAGGGTACAAGTGTATCAGCAATATCTTTACAACTGGCAATTAAACTGGAAAGACGTTTTGCTTCCATATAGGCAGAAGAAGAAGGAGAAACTCCCAACAGCAATTTCCAGGCATATTTACGAATTACTCCAATTTCATAAGTTAAGCTGCTGTTAAACATATAGTCAGCATTTTCCTGGTAAGGGAAAATGTATTTATCTTCACCATCGCGTACATCCTGCCAGCGCATTAAGGTTTCTTCTGCACTATAACCTCTATAACGATGATCGCGAATTATTCTTCTTAACAATCGGCAATCAGTTGTAGATATTCGATTATGATTATCGATATTCAATTGATTGAGCGCACTAACATATATTTTCAATTTACGGTTGGCAGGAATGGAAGCAGTAAGAATTTCGTTTAAACCATGAATACCTTCCATCACAATTATGCTGTTAGAACCAAGTTTTACAAAAGTATTGCTGCGCCTACGAATCCCTCGCGTAAAATCATAGCGGGGCAATTCAATTTGTTCGCCATCCAGCAATTGATTCATCTGCATATTCAGATATTCCAAATCCATAGCATATATGGTTTCAAAGTCATATTCACCATTGGGTTTGCGGGGAGTTTTTGTTCTCGGCAGAAAATAATCATCCATTCCAATAACTACAGGTTTAGCTTTACAGGCTTGAAGCTGAACTCCCAACCTTTTGGCAAAGGTGGTTTTACCCGAAGAAGAGGGACCGGCAATAAGGATTAGTTTCACTTCTTTTTGGGTAACAATATCGGCAGCGATTTCTGCTATTTTTTTCTCGTGTAGAGCTTCTTCCACTTGAATAAATTCCGAGATTTCATAGTGGTCTATCAATTTATTGATGTCTATTATATTATGAACGCGTAATATATCCAGCCATTTATCGTGTTCCTGATGCCTGGCAAATAATTTATACGGAAGCTGAAAAGTAGGAATTTCCATATTTTCATCTTTGGAGGGAAAGCGTAAAATAAAACCGGGAGAATGATATACAATATCAAAGTTCTTGATTTTTCCGGTTCTATCGGTTAGCGGATGATTATAGCAGTCATAATATTTCCCGCAGCGATAAAGTTCCACATTTTCCTGATAGTGGTATTTGATATTTTTGATAACATCATTGCGGCCTAAAGCACTAAAAATATCCAATGCTTCATCTGTCTTAACTGTTATCTTTTCTATGGGTAGATTATTTTCCACAATGTTTTGCATTTCTGCTATTAGGCGACTGCAATCCTCTTCGGTAAAAGTCTGCGAATTAAAAACTTCGCAAAAAACACCGTCTGCAATAGAATGTTCTACTACTAAAGATGGTTCCGTTCCCATCAATGTATGCAATGCCTTGCACATAATAAAAATTGTGCTGTCCTGATAAATTCGATAACCTTCAGGATGAAGATAAGTGATACAATCTATTAGTGTTTCCCTATCGGGGATGTAATCTTCATTGACATATTCCCGATGGTTTATTTTGTAGGACAATATTTGTGATCTGTCTATATGAGTTCTTTTTAGTATCTCTGTAAGTGGAAGGGGTTTATCCACCTCGATAAGTGAATGTTTGATTCCGTTTAAGCGAATGTCTAATATCATCTTTTTTCCCTGTTATTCCCATTGCTAATGGGGAATTATAATAGTCATTTTTATCATACCAAGTATTTAAAAACAAAAAATTAGTCAAGTGATATAGAGGAGAGAGAGCAAATGACAAGTATAACGAAAAAACAGTATCTGCGTAGAGAAACAGGACGCCTGATAGGAATTATCTTTGCCTCCGTTTTCTTTGCTATGGGTTATTCCTGGTTTTTATTACCATATAATATGGCTCCCGGAGGAGTGGGGGGGTTATCTCAAATTTTGTATTACTTTTTTGGCATACCCAATGGGGTATCTATGATTCTAATAAACATACCACTGTTTATAGTAAGCTTTATCTTTATAGGTAAGTCCTTTGGCAGTAAAAGTTTATATGGAATGTTTGTGAGCGCTATTATGACCGACTTCCTAAGCTTTTCATCTCTTCATAAAATAGGTATAATTAAAGATTTAACACCCTACACACATATTTTAAATGGGCGTAAAATTTATGCTATGCTTCCTCCAGAAGATATGCTTTTAAGCGCAATTGCAGGTAGTGTGCTACTTGGGATTGGATTGGGACTTATTTTTCGGTTTAGAGGTTCTACAGGAGGAACCGATATTCCTGTAGCACTTATTAAACAAAAGGCAAATCTTTCAATTGGGACAGGTTATTACATTGTAGAAACTGGAATTATTCTTCTGGTAGCCATTGTGCTTAAATCACCTAAACTGCTTATCTGGGGCTATTTAAATCTGTTTATTACTACAAAAATAACCGATTTAGTTAGTGAGGGACTTCCTTATATTAAGGGAGCTTATATTATCTCCGAAGCAGTAGATGAAATTAGTAAAGATGTATTTGAAAAACTCGAGCGGGGGGCAACATTTATAAATGGAGTTAGTGGTTATCATCAAAGAGATATAAAGATACTTTTTGTAGTGCTAAACAGACGCCAGGTTCCACAATTAACTGATATCGTTAAAGATAATGATCCTGATGCCTTTATGATTATTATGGATGTATATGATGTTTTGGGATATGGATTTAAGTCTCGCAGCATAAATTTAAGCGAATAATCCTGATCATCACCCATCCTCCACTTATGATTGTTTAATGAGAATAGGATGGGTGGCTATTAATTTAGGTCTATACATAATTTCCTTGTAGACCACTCAGATATAACTCGTCATCTACCTAACCTTCACTCCTCCCCAACGACGGTTTGAGGACGGGAGGAGGAGGAGAGGAAGATGAGAGGAGGATGGGTTGTTTGTTTGAATCATCTTGAAAATAGTGGACTGAATTTAAGGAGAAGGATATGCGCAAAAAGTCTACTTAACAGGATGCATATTCAGGATAGCGATGCCTTTGAACCTAAAGTTGCTTATATATCTGTAATCCGTGTAATCTTCGTGAACTTATTCTAAAATCCTTGTTCTTAAAATGCAAATCTGCATAATCGGCGTAATCTGCGTGAACTTATTCTAAAATCCTTGTTCTTAAAATGCAAATCTGTGTAATCCGTGTAATCAGTGAGAGGATATTTTTTTCGGTGATTTCGGTGGCTTATAAATAAATCCTCTTAATCCTAAAATCCTTAAATCCTTGTTTCTAAAATCTAACCCTTAAATCCTTGTTTCTAAAGCTCAAATCTGTCGTCCCGCTGGGACTTTTATTATTCGTTCTTCTTGTCGCCGGGTTAAAAACCCGTCGT
>DJGX01000059.1:9661-14004 GCA_002432865.1 Cloacimonetes bacterium UBA5835 | reverse complement strand
AATCCTAAAATCCTTAAATCCTTGTTTCTAAAATCTAACCCTAAAATCCTTGTTTCTTAAAGCAAATCTGCCCAAACAAATCCTTGATCAGAATCCACTTTATAAATTATAATTTTCAATTTATCTGTTAATGGGTAGCTTTCGCATTTTGCAGATATAACAAAACCCCAGGGGATAAGCTCAAACCGCAAAAAGCCATTGCGTCCATCTCTGAAATAAGCATCCAGTGGGGTGTTTAGGTAGTTTTGTTTTAAAAATTCCAGCACCCAATAATGTTCACTCTTATGAGCTGTTTCTTTTAAGTAGAGCAGGGTTTTTTCGATGCGGGGGATGTCATTTTCCAGTTCTTCATTGCTAAAAGGTTTTGTTTTCCCTTTCAGGTTTGCTAAGATTTGGGTTTGATTTATTAAATCTACATACCGGCGGATTGGGGAAGTTGTATGCATATAGGCTTTAACGCCGATTCCGGGATGAAATTGTGGGGAAGTGGAAAGATAAGCCTGGCTGATAACAAGATTAGTATTCAGGGTTTCAATGTGATTTATATTACGATAGATAATAGGGATATTTTCTTGAACTGAGTAAGCTGCCAAAGAGGAATTATATACAATCATAAGTTCTTCAACCATTTTTCTGGCTGGACTTTGAGTATCGATACATTTAACTGCCAAGCCCTTTTTAGTGGATACAATATAATAGTAATATCGTTGTTCTTCGGGAACTGAGTTTGCTTCTCTTTTTTCTGCTAAGGTTTTGCTAAATTTGAATAGGGTTGCAAAGGGTTCTTGTGCAATATGCTTATCTACTTCAGGATAACTATAATTAGCAGAGATAGTTATCTTCTTTCTGGCTATTTCGGTGCGTTGGATATTAAAGTTACTATCCAGCCATAAAGTTAAAGCTATTACAGGTCTTAGTTCATTTTTTAGCAAACAGAGTTCCTTTTCTGAATGCTGTTGAGGAAATAAAGGGATAATGGCGTTCGCTGTATATAATGAAGAAACTCTCTTTTTTGCTTCTGCGAACAAGGCTCCTTGAAAATTTAGCCGTTCTGAAACAGAGCTTACATAAATTCCTACCTTCCAGAAAGAGCCATCTTTGGCAATACTGAGGGCATCGTCAAAATCTTTGGTGGATTCATCATCAATGCAAAAAGCAGTTTCTTCCGGATCAGAATTTTGGATCGGGAGTAATTTTTCATTATTTAAAAGGGTTGAAAAGCCGATGGGGATCCCTGCATTAGAAATAATAGGATCTATGTAATATGGAGTTTCACCGCAAGCTTTACGAAATTGCAGAATTGCTTGTTCTGGTGTATGATGAGGATAATTGGCCAAAATCAATTCTAGTAACTTTTTATTTTTTTTATCCGATTGCAGTTCCGGTAAGGCACAAAAAAGCTGATGTTGATTTTTGATACTAAGTTCAGAACCCTTGAACCAGGCATTAACTTCCTGCAAAAAAAGCTCTTCTTCTTCCTGTTCTTTTTGTTGAATTTGGAATAGAGCTATCTCTTCTGTTGTTTTCAAACGATATTTATGCTTTTTACATTTGATATGTTCGGGGTGTGCTCGTAGAAATTTATATAGGGCAAAAATCTCTACATCAGATTGCAGTTTAAGTTCTTCCACTATTTCCACTAAAGTATATTCTCGGTCTGCTAAGAAGCTGAAATCGGTCTTTTCAAACTGCTCAGCTTGTTCATTTACTTCGGATACAAAGGTAACTATGTTTTTGTTGGGAAGTGTTTCTTTACCTGTTAAAATAAAACGCGTATTACTCAAAATTGTAGTTGTTCCATCTTCTGTAAGAATTTCGGAATAACTATCTTTTGTAGCAGTTACAAAGCCAAACCTCAGAATTCCCTTATTAAAATAGGCAACAAAAGTATAAAGTGGAATATCTACCAATCTTTCTTTCTCACTAATTTTCTGGCGCCCCAGAGATGAGTCGAACATCCGACCAACGGTTTAGGAAACCGCTGCTCTATCCACTGAGCTACTGGGGCGCTTTTATTGTTCACCAATCTGGTAAGAGCCTTTTTTTGTCAAGTTTACATTGACAAGCTATCCCTTCACAGAAAAAGTGAATGCACTTTAGGATCATAAGATTAAGATACATAAAATAAGGAAAAACAGGTAAACAAAAAATGAAAGTAGCAATCGTTGGCGCAACGGGTGAAGTTGGCAGAATGATGATTACCTGCCTGGAAGAAAGCAATTTAAAGGTGTCAGAATTAGATTTATTTGCTTCATATCGCTCTGCAGGTACAATTTTATATTACACTGATCAACCACTTACAGTTCAAGAACTGAAAGAAGATTCTCTGCTAACACATTATGACTATGTTCTTTTTTCTGCAGGTGCAGGAGTTGCTAAAAACTATGCTCCGATTGCAGCTCAGACCTCTGAATTGGTAATAGATAACTCTTCTGGCTTCAGACAGGAATCAGATATTCCTCTGGTTGTCCCACAAGTAAATGGAGAATTGCTTATTGGTTATAATGGTATTGTGGCCAATCCTAATTGTTCTACAATTCAGATTATTTTGCCCTTGGCGGTGTTGGATAAGCTCTTTAATTTAAATAAGTTAATTGTTTCTACTTATCAATCAGTTTCTGGAAGCGGACATCAGGGAATTGAAACTTTGATGAAACAACGCAAAGGCACAACTGATAAAGGAATATATCCGCAAATAATAGATTTGAATGTAATTCCACAAATTGGTGGTTTTCTGGATAGTGGCTATTGCCAAGAAGAAGAAAAAATGCATTTTGAAAGCCGTAAGATACTATCTAAATGGGATTTAGCTGTATGTGCTACTACTGTTCGGGTGCCAGTTGTTTATGGACACAGTGCTTCTGTTTATGCCGAATTTGAAGATGCAGTAGATATAAAGGCTGCAGAAACAGCTTTACAGAATGCACCTGGAATTGTCTATTATCCAAATACTTATATGACGCCTTTGGATTTGGGTTCTTCCAATGATTCACACACTTGCCGTTTACGGTTAGGGACGGATGATAAGTCCTTAGCTTTTTGGAATGTGGGTCATAATGTGCGTTTGGGAGCTGCTGCTAATGCTGTGGAAATTCTAAAAACGCATGCAAAATATTCGGGTAAGCTTTGATGATTGATATAATTGAGCTGCGTCATAACTTACATCGGATTCCTGAGCTAGCATTTAGAGAATTCAAAACACAAGCGCTGCTGGAAGATAGTATTTTAAAGATTCTGCAAAATCAACCGGAAAATATCTGGAAATTGCATTATTTTAAAAACAGCACTGGCTTGCTTTTGGAATACACTTGTGCAAAAACACCCTATCTATTATTCAGAGCGGATATGGATGGCTTACCGATTACAGAAAATACAGGTGTACCTTATACTTCAGAACATCCTGGTTTTATGCATGCTTGTGGGCATGATGTTCATTTAAGTGTTTTGATGGGGCTAATTCAAGTTGTAACAGAAACCCAGCCTCAGCGAAATTTGCTCTTTCTTTTCCAGCCAGCAGAAGAAGGAGAAGGAGGAGCAAAAAGAGTTTTGGAAGAAGGCCTAATTCAAAAGTTTGATATTGAAGCTGCCTTTGCTTTTCATATAGCAAGTGAATTGCCCGTTGGAACTGTTTCGGCTAAAGAAGGTATCTTTTTTGCCATTCCTCAGGAATTTGATGTTTGTTTTTATGGCAAAGCAGCTCATATCGCTTTTCCAGAAAAAGGGATAAATGCTCTAAAAGCAGGAATTATGTTTATGAATGTAGTGGAAGAACGCTTATCTGAACTTCAGAAACAGGAAAAAATGATCTTCCATATCGGCAAAATGAGCTCGGGAACAATTCGTAATATTATTGCCGATAAGTGTATTCTGGAAGGAACACATCGCTCGCTTTCCAGAAAAACCTGCCAAAAAATTAATAACATCCTAAAAGAAACTGCAGAATTTGTAGAAAAACAAACTAATACAAAGAGTGAAGTGAAATACCTCGTCTCCTACGATCCGGTAATTAATAACGCAAATTTAGTTAAACGCCTCCAGGAAATATGCAGTAGCAAAAAAATTGAATTTATCCCTGCAGAAACTGCTATGACAGGTGAAGATTATGGCTTTTTTACTACTCTTTATCCCTCATTGCTTTTCTGGCTGGGAAGCGGATGCGATTATCCCTTACATTCGGATAAATTTTTACCTCGAGATGAAAGCGTAGAAGTTGGAATAAGGATTATGAGCGCTTTCTTGAAAAGATAATACCTCTCTCACAGATTGAACTATCGAAACAAGGATTTAGAGGATTTTAGATATTTAGCCACCGAGATCACCGAACTACGAACTTTGAACTACGA
>DJGX01000059.1:0-9587 GCA_002432865.1 Cloacimonetes bacterium UBA5835 | reverse complement strand
TTGAACTACGAACTTTGAACTACAAACTTTGAACTAAGTACTTTTGCTTTTCCAAAAACAGAAGTCCTCACTGCTAAACAACCTACAGGATAGGTAAGGGTTGTTTGAACAGTGAGGACTTCTAACTTTCGCTATTGATTGTTTCTAACTTATATTATACTCAATTTCCTTTGTTAGCATATACTAGGTTATTTCATCAGCAGCATTTTTCTGGTTGCTTGATAGGTTCCACTTTCCAGACGATATAAATACACTCCGGAGGAAACATTGCGTCCATTTTCATCTTTTCCATTCCATACAACATTATGTATTCCAGGATTCATATCCTCGTTTACCAGGTGGTTAACAAGTTGTCCTTTCATATTATAGATGTTCAAAGTTGTTCTTCCTGGCTTGGACAAAGTGAAGGATATATTAGTGGAAGGATTAAACGGATTAGGATAGTTATTATTCAATTTAGTTACAAGGGATGGTATTTCATTATCTGAAACATCTTCAAAGGGGAAGGGTATATTTATAAATTGGCTGGGAGTTCCATCCACATTGAAGAACTTCACTACAATGTAATATACATAAGTTCCTTCTAAAGAAAGAACTTCATGATAGGTGGTTTCTTCAGATTCTTGAACCAGATAGAACTGATCCGTATTGAATTTACGATATACTTTATAGCCAACTACGGGTAGAACTGTATCCTCTGGAGGTGTCCAATAGATATAAAGTTCCCCTGTTTCGTTATTTCCTGAATAATATATGTTTTGTGGGCGAGGTAAATCAATCAAGGTAAATTCAGTATAGTGGTCAGGATTACTGGAAGAGATGATGACTGAAGTGATCGAAGATGATTGATGATAGGGCATACTTGCCGTTACAGAATGAATGCCATAAGGTAAGAGAAGGATAAAATTACCTTCAGAATCGGGATGACTAGTAAGGCGAAGGTTAGATTTTAGGGTTGCCAGAGAAGGATCAAGCCCAGAAGTTGGATATATAATTCCATATAAATAGCCTGTTTTGAGATCTACGCCGCTAATCTTAAAATCATCAATAAACCATCCAGAACCACTTGTTGATCCATCGGAGCCAAAACGGAAACGGAATATTACGGTTTGTCCTGCATACTGTGAAAGATTAAATGTTGCTGTCTGCCAACCACCTGAATTTCCTGTCCAACCTTGATCTCCACTTAGTCCATTTAGGCTATTACCGTTATAATTCGTAGTGGGATAAATTAAACTCCAAGAATTCCCATTATTGGTAGAAATAGCTACATTACCACCATCATATCCATATTCGCAAATGTAATTATGCATAAATTGCAGCTGACTGTTTTCTGCCAACAGATATTGTGGTGTGTAAAGATTGTAGGTTACTAAATCAGGATAGCTTCCGCTTAAATTGGTAGCCCAAACTTTTGTTCCGGAAAAGGGGGATACCTGTGTTGGAATTCCCCAAGTCCATCCTGTCTCAGATATAAAGATGCCATTATTCAAATCAAAATCCTCATACACAATAGGATTATTATACTGAATATTGAAGGCTGTGCTTGTAGCACTTCCATTTCCTGCTGTAGCATTAAAGAGAAATGGAATCTGGGTAATTGAAGCATCCAGCATAGAAGTATCTATTGTATATGTAGTTTGATAGATATCATTGGGACCAATCTTATCCAGTAAAACAATAGGATTTTCAATAACCAACTCTGGAATAGTGCTGCTTAAAGTTGCTTGAATGTTTGTAGCATCTACTGCAGCAGTATTTTCCAGATTAATTACTAAGTTGAAAGATTCTCCAAGGCTAACAGTGCCATTAAAATCACTCAAGTGATCATCCACAAAATGGGAATGATAATTTAAAGAGGAAGCAGAGACCTGAAAACTGAAATTACGGCTCCATTCTAAATCGCCAGAAGTAAGCAAGAGATTGAAGTATATAACATTACCATTGGGACAGGAACCAGATATTGTGAAGGTGTAAGGTTGTCTATTTACACCATAAAATCCAGGTTCGATAGGATAATAACTCGCAATGGCATTATTGATAGTAACATATTCACTTGTGGTGCTAAGATGTCCAACTATGTTTTCTGCAATAAGGTTACCAGTATTTTTAATTTTCACACCCAGATCTATTAATTCTCCCGGCTCGCAAATTCCATTCATATTGGGGTCGTTCACATAAGTTGCTTCCAGAATTAAATGAGCAGCTTCATGATAGACGGGAATATTAGTAATAAATAGTGCTTTACCATTACTTAAGGGTGCAGCAGCTGTGGGATAGGTATTATTGAAGGTATATTCTAAACCAACTTTCCCTGTATGATCTTCAATACCGATAGTGCAATAGTTTCCATGTCTGTTTCCGGATTGAGAATCTACATTGTTAAAGGTATGATACTGGAATTTTATTGGTCCATCACCCAAACTTGTAGGATATGCAGCTTGGTCATATAAAATACATTGGAAGTTTTCTACAGAACTACCGTCTTTTCCATTTATCATATTATGCCATTCTATTATGAAGCAATGGCTATATCTATCAAACCAGGTATAAATTCCACTGCCTGAACCAGTTGCCAAATCATCCCAAAATGGGGCAATCATAGGATTGGGCCCCATAGGACCAGGTAGGCGGTAATTTCTAAATTCAGCATTCTCAGTAGCTCCCATAGCAATAAAACCATTGGAACAGATAGTTATTTGATCGTAAAGCTGACCATAGAACTGGAAGGGGAAAGGCAAAGCCACAATTTCTAAGGCATCAGAGCCAACTTGGTCGCCTTCATTACTACCGCTGTGACCATCTGATATAGCTACTGCAGTTCCCAAACCTCCTTCAGAAGGAGAAATTCCATGCCAATCATAGGTAGCTACAAATTCGTAGGCGGTATCAGTCCAATCGTATATTACATAACCATAAGTATCAGGACCAAGAGGATCGTGTTGAGTAACTAGGCCTACTGTAAAAGTGAATGGGATATATTGTTCAAATCCATCATTATTATATAGCTTTAACTTCATCGGGATAAGCATCCCTGGTAAAACCTGCAAACGAGCAATAAGAGAAAAACGATCTACTCCACAGGTTACTGAAATTCCTGTTGGCAGAGTTCCAAAATCAGCATTAGCGTCTACAACACCCACTAAATCGTTTAAAGTGTATAAAGTAGCCATAACATTCTCTACGGGAACGGTTCCAACATTCTTAACTGTAATACTGAATTCAGCGGTTTCTCCTGGGTCAAGATGTTGATTATTTTCGTCTATAACAAGGTAGGAAACAAATTCCATAAAAGGAGCTTCCACTTGAATATATTCTGAGATGTGATAATTAGTAGAATTGGAATCGGTAAGATCCAGGTATAGTCGTAACATTGTTTGGTGGGGAGCATTTTGGGCAATATTAATTACTATAGGAGTAGTATTGATTCCTAATTGTCCCCCAGGAATATCAGAATAGTTAATTGATGGATTAACAATAGTAATATAGGGGCTGTTAGAACTGATAGTTCCGCTAATTCCACTAATAGCATCAGTTCCTGTATTCACTAAGCCAAAAAGGAGTTCGATAGTTTCACCGCTACCGGCAATTCCATTTCCATTACCCTGTGAGGGAGATATATCATCATCATCGATAGCTATAGTTCCTGGAACCAAAGTAGGGATATTTATCACAGGGATTATAAGCTGCTTGGGTTTGAAATTATGCGTGCTAATTGTTAAAGTTGCCTCGCCGGCAATCATATTGGAGGGGAGCACTAAAATGACGGTTCCATCTATGCCTGTATAACCGCGAGCGATAATCATACCCCCCATATTTAAAACTACAGCAGCTCCTTCTACAGGATTTCCCACACTATCATGAACTGCTACATCGTATAAACTTAATCCCAAAGGAATTGAACTTTCACAGGTTACATTAAAGTGATTTGGAATACCAGTAAAAACTTCCATTGTAGGATCACCCATTAAATTACACCAGGCGGCAAATTTAACTGCATTTGCTGGAGAGGAAACTCCAAATAGTTGATTCAAATAGAGCCGCCCATTTAATAATGCTTCACCCATAGTGCGCATATCAGAGGCAAATATTCCGGAAAAAATTCCGCCGTGTACAGCATTATTAAAAGTAGTATGAGTGCTGGAAGTACACATTCCAATTCCAGTTACGGCACCCTTAGGAGCTGCAGTTGTTCCGTATCTAACAAAAGCTTCTACTTCTCCTGCTGAATCATAATTATTCGAGCCGCAAGTTATATTTACAGTATGAAAAAGTTTATAACCATTAAAAAGAGAGGATTCATTGGGAGGAACCCAATCTATATAACCCCTGAAACTATAGAAACCAACTCCTTGATTAAGAGCCTGATTGATTACCGTATAATTCGGAGAAGAACCATAATCTTCTACATAACTATAATTGGGATTTACGAATGAGCTCATTTCCTTTATATATTTATGAATATACATTGTAGAAATGCCAGAAGGAGAATTATCTCCAGAAAGCATCATTCTATTCAGCCAGCTGGCTGTATCCAGATTTATATCTCTTTCGTAAAGGTATATTTTATTTAGCACCACCAGAAACTGAGAGAGATTTTCTACCGAAATACGGCCTATAAAACAATCTCCCAATTGATCGCTTCCTGCTAAAAAAGTATAATTATAGTCTGTTGCTCCACCCGATTCCGTGAAAGCAGGAATTGTATAGCTTCCTGATGTATCACCAATTAAGACTACAAAATCAGGACGGGTTGCAGGATTGTTATATTTATTTTGGATATAGTTTTTAATGGAGGTAGTTGAGTTTCCAGCTTCACTGGTAGCTGTGCTGGCCACCATTACATCTGCGCCTTTCTGTTTTTTCCATAGAACATAACCATTTAAGGCATCTGTAAAGTTCGGATCGGTATTTGTGCCGTAAATAATCAAATAACGGGGTGGGGTTTGTGCTACTACAGCATCACGGTAATCAGCATAGTTTAAAATCATAGAGTTGTATATGTTATCAAAGCTTGCTGATATATTTTCCGGTTCACAAAGTAGTTCATTTATTCCCGGTTCATTTGTAAAATTAAGGCGGAATTGGATATTCTGATTAACGGTAAGTTCACCAGTTTGAGCATTATAAGAGAAGGGATTTATTTTAATATTAATTATTCGGAAGTCCCTTAAAATAAAAGGTGCGCTAACATCAATCAAGCTTTCGGGATAGTTACTTCCACTCCCATTGTAATAATCACTATTTAAAACGAATCCTTTAGGGCTTTCCAAATTATTGCCCTGCTGTACAGGATAAGGTAAAAAATTGGGAATAACGGTTTGCTGCGTAGATAATACCTCAATATTAACCCCTCCTCTATGAGGAATAGCAATATAGGTACAAACTGAAGGTAATTCTGGCATACCTGGTTCCATAAGAGTTCCGGAAAGAGGTAGCATTATTTTATGATAAACCGTCTCTCCATAAGTTTCTTCCTGAACAGAATATTCCGGAAGGACAAAATTTACCCGCATATTGGAGTCGTTTCTGGCTCCTAAGGCAAAGGCAGAATTTAAGTTTGGAGGTTGATTAAAATCGTAAGCATTGGCAAACATTGAACCTGCAGCCAAGATTGTTAGCAATAAGGTAATAATTTTCTTCATCGGACTTCCTTTAGATAAATTAGGATCTTTGCTCTACAATAAAAGCAATAATTATTCCAAGTTCATTACAGATTATAATATAACATCATTTCATATGGATGAGGGCGAGCTGAAACTGCATCATTTTCTTTCAGCTTCAAATTGATATGGCTTTCTATTAGTTCTTTGTTAAAAACATCTCCTTCCAGCAGGAATTGATGATCTACTTTCAAGGCTTGCATTGCTTCTTCCAGATTGGCTGGAATTGAAAGTAGAGTAGCTTTTTTCTCTTCGCTCCAGGCAAAGACATTATCATCAAACGGTCCAAAATTATACTTACCAGGGTCAATTTGTCTTTTGATGCCATCCAGTCCAGCCATCAAAATTGCACTCATTGCAAAATAGGGATTGCAGGTTCCATCTCCGGTTCTAAATTCAAAGCGTTTTGTTTCAGGAGTATTAACATATTTTGGGATGCGGATAGCTGCACTGCGATTAGCGAGGCCATAAAACAGCTTTACGGGAGCTTCAAAACCGGGCAGCAATCTTTTATAACTATTTGTGGAAGGATTAGTAAAAGCCACTAAGGCTCGTCCATGTGTTAACACCCCTCCAATAAACCAGATAGCTTCATCCGAGAGGTCTGCATAGCCACCCTTTTTGTAAAAAAGGTTCTTACCATTTTTATGTAGCATTATATGAAAATGCATTCCATTACCAGCATGGCCATATACCGGTTTAGGCATAAAAGTAGCTG
Organism: Cloacimonetes bacterium UBA5835; assembly: GCA_002432865.1. Taxonomy (GTDB): domain Bacteria; phylum Cloacimonadota; class Cloacimonadia; order Cloacimonadales; family Cloacimonadaceae; genus Cloacimonas. Next base: position 3,206 of record DJGX01000059.1, on the reverse strand, counting down.
TTAGCCCATATTGTAAAGCAGTTCTACGAATTATATCTTTCATCACCATTACATCATCACATATTTTCGGAAAGGCAAGTAGTTCTGTTTCAATTTCTTCTTGAGCAGATAGGCCTACTTCATGATGATGATAGCGAACTTTGATATCTTGTTCTTCAATCAGTTCCACAATTTTCTGGCGGATTTCGTAAAACTGATCAAAAGGAGTATCCATATGATAACCTTTAACCCCTTGCAGGGCAAGAGCATCGAGGTCTTCATTATCTTCCGGAAGAGCATCTTTACATTCACTGGAAGTAAGATTATAGCCAGAAGAAAAAGCATCGGAATAATATTGAACCGTATCAAATAAATGAAATTCCAGTTCTGGAATCCAGGTAGACATATCTGCAATACCCGTAGAAAGTAAATATTTATGCGCTCTGAGAGCAACACTGCGAGGGTCTTTATTTACCCCTATTCTGGTTTCTGCATCGCAAATTGAACAAATCATTCTGAGAGTTGGAGTTGCATTGAATGCATCCAACTGCGCTGTTGAAGCATCCGGCATTAAAACCATATCTCCACTTTCCACACTTGTCATTCCTGGTATGGAAGAACCATCAAAAGGTATACCACTTTCCATTACTTCAGCAATATTACGGGCAGGGAAAGTGATATGATACCATTTACCATCCAAACCGCAATATTTAAGATCTACTGCTTTCACGGCATTTTCTTCGATCATTTGTTGTAATTTCTTCAGTTCCATTTTGTTTCTCCTATATTTTTTTTTCTTATTTAGGGGGAAACGATGTTATTCATCGTTCACCTCTAAACACGATTAGCTTTTGTAAGAGCATCGGCTGCTACACAATATCACTTAAACAAATACGGACATTATGAGCCCTTTGTACCTTCCCAAGATATAAGCTGCTAATAAGTTCGATGGACACAAGTTTCTCCTAACTTACAGGGATATTAATCTTTTTTTATCTGGGAATACTAAATAATCAGCACGCGACATTTTTAGTGCACACCCATAAGGTTCATAATAAAATTCACAGGCGGCACTATGATTTTTCCAATAATATTCCATCCCAACAAGCTGCTAATTATGATAAAGGCAAAAAGATAGATCATCCCTTTTCGTTCTTGCATTGTCCATTTATAATAGGCTTGATCCGTTAGAAAAATACCTATCACTTTTGATCCATCCAATGGCGGAATAGGGATCAGATTAAAAAAGGCAAGCAGCAGATTGAGATATATCACATAAGTGCATATATATTGAACTATAAAGGAGAAACCGAATAGATGATAGATTAAGGCAAAGACTATGGCCACTAAAAAATTGGATAGCGGACCTGCCAATCCTGTTAACCCTGAATCAGTTTTAAAGTTCTTAAAATTATAAGGATTAAATGGAACCGGCTTTGCATAACCGTATATAAAACCGCAGGTAAAATATAAAAACAACGGCAGGATAACGGTTCCAAACCAGTCTATGTGTTTTAAAGGATTCAGGGTTAAGCGTCCAGCTCTTTTTGCTGAATCATCTCCTAAAAGAAAAGCAGCCAGAGAGTGACTAAATTCATGAATGATAATGCTGTAAAAGACCAGAGCGATTATAACAACATTAAGTAGTAGTGATATTACATTCGAGTTATTCATATCTTCTTTATTTTTATGTAATTGCGTTTTCCTGCTTTGATAACATCACCCTCTTGAAGAGATATAATAGCATCAAAAGCTGTTATCTTATTTCCATTCACCGAAACAGCTCCACCTTGAATTAGGCGTTTGGCTTCGCCGTTGGTAGCGCAAATTTTACTGTCCACCAGAAGCTTTGCCAGTTTATATTCGCTTTCGCCTATTATAAATTCGGGAATGTCATCGGGAATTTCACGCATTGAAAATTGTTTTTCAAATGCTTCTTCTGCTTCTTTTGTTTCAGCCGCGCTATGGTATAGGGATACAATTTCCCGAGCAAGGCGTTTCTTAATTAGCATTGGATTAATACCAGATTCCAATTCAAGTTTAATTTTATCTATTTCCTCTTCTGGGACAGCAGTAGCATAGCAATAATAATTTAGAATAAGGTCATCGGGGATAGACATAACTTTGCCGTATTTATCTTTGGGGGAATCAAATATAGCAATATAGTTATTAAGTGATTTTCCCATTTTCTGCACACCATCGGTGCCGATTAAAATTGGTGACAAAATAGCTACCTGTTGTTCCATTCCAAAATGACGCTGCATATCTCTGCCACAGAGAATATTAAATTTTTGTTCTGTAGCTCCAAGTTCTATATCACTTTCAATGGCAACTGAATCGTAACCCTGCAAAACTGGATACAGAATTTCATGCATTCCCAAGGATAAACCTTGTTCATAGCGCTGGCGAAATGTTTCGTGAGCCATAAATTGAGCTAAAGTAAATTTACTCATTAGTTTAATAACCTCGCTCATTCCCATTTTACCAAACCACTCACTTTGATAACGGACTTCTGTTTTTTCCGGTTTTAGCACCGTATATAGCTGCTCCATAAACTTTTCACTGTTTTTTATCACTTGTTCGGAAGTTAAAGGAGGACGGCTTTCATCTCGACCTGTAGGATCACCTATTTGAGCAGTAAAATCACCAATTATTATTACTCCGATATGACCCAAATCTTGAAACTGCCTCATTTTCCGGATAGGAACCAAGTGTCCTAAATGAACATCACAACCGGTAGGATCAATACCATATTTTACTCTGAGTGGTCTTCCTGTCTTTGCAGATTTAGCGAATTTTGCTTCCAGCTCTTCCCTGGTGATAATTTCTTCCACACCCCTGCTGATTAACTTCATTTCTTGTTCAAAAGCCATTGAATCATCCTATTTTAGTAATTATATTGTCTCAGGGCAAAAATAGTCAACGCATATATTTGTCAAGGGTAAAGGGAATTTTCTTGATGGATTAAATGAATAGCTGAAACATTTAAGAATATTTCTATGGCGGTTTATGCACTAGTTTCGGCTGCTGTGAGAAATGTTCTGATATTTAAAAAACAGGGATTTTAGGATTAGTTCACGCAGATTACGCAGATTACGCAGATTTAGTTTTAGAAACAGGGATTCTAGGATTAAGAGGAATTCGAATTAAAGTTCCGCTAGGAACGATACATACTAACGACGGGTTTTCACCCGGCGACAAGAAGAACGAATAAAAAAAGTCCCAGC
>DJGX01000049.1:79172-98367 GCA_002432865.1 Cloacimonetes bacterium UBA5835 | reverse complement strand
TAAAAAAATATGGGAATGCCAAACAAATTATTCTTGACATGACACTAGGACTTTAAATATTCATATAATAGCTTATCATACTAAGCCATAGTATTTTTTCATCCAATCTATTGTTAGCTTTACGCCTTCTTCTAAGTTCACTGTTTGTTTATGTCCTAATTCTTTCACAGACAAAGATATATCTACTTTTTTGATTTTAGTAGTTAGTTTTTCTGAATCTCTGTATTGAATAATATCTTGGGGAGCACCCGTATAAGACCAAATTAAATCAGCAAGTGTTTCAATGTTATGATATTGATCACTTCCAATGTTATAAACTCGTCCAGGTATAAAATTGTCAATAATATTAGCAAGTGTGTAAACGCAATCATCCACATAAGTACTTGATCTATAATGTCCCCGAAAAACTATAATAGGTAGCTTCATTAAGCTATGATAGCAAAATTTGCAATTTACAGATCTATAAGGATGATAGAATTCACCAGGACCATAAGTATTAAACAAGCGTACAATAACCGTTTCCGTGTTAGTAAGTATTCTTGAATTTCTTATTTGCATTTCATTTGCCCATTTAGATATTGCATAATCATTCATTTGTTTTATTTCAATTTTATCCATAGTATCTTCATTCATTATACCCTCATAATCACCATATACTTCTGAGCTTGAGAAATGTATCATACGAAAACCAAGTTCTTCTTGAAGACGAATTAAGTTCTTTAACCCAATAAGATTTGACTTCCACATTTGCTCATAGTAATCTTCACCGTTCCATCTACCAAACTCAGCAGCACAGTTATAAACATAATCAAAGGGTCCGGCAGTTTTAAAAACTCTCTCCAGTTGACGAAATTCACTAATATCACATCTGGAATATTCCCATTTTTCATTACTCATTTGCTGAATATACCCAACCTCTCCTGCATAATGTAATAAATCTACACCAAATACTGAATGGCCTCTTTTCTTTAATTCAGAAACCAGTTTTTGTCCAACAACACCTTTTGAACCGGTAACTAAAACTTTCATTGATTATCTCCTTATTTTAGATATAATATTTATATCAAAAGATACAAATTGTAGCATCAATTATTTTTTGTAACTATTTATTAGACATTCCCATTGCATTTATAGGATAAACAGCTTTATCTGTAGAAAGCACAATTAATTTCTTAGCATTTTTGGCAATAGCAGCTCTAATTACATTTTCCGCACCCAGAACATTGGTTTTAACTGCCTGAACAGGAAAAAACTCACAGGAAGGAACCTGTTTTAGGGCAGCAGCATGAAAAACATAATCCACACCTACCATTGCATTCGCTACACTATCATAATCCCTAACATCTCCAATATGAAATTTGATTTTAGAGTTATTATACAATTTCCGCATATCATCCTGTTTTTTTTCATCCCGACTGAAAATACGAATCTCTTTCATATCGGTATTTAAAAACCGTCGGAGAACAGCGTTTCCGAAAGAACCTGTGCCCCCAGTTATAATTAATGTCTTTGAGTTAAACATAGTAAGATCTTATATCCTTTAATTTCATAACTTCCAATATTGAAACATACATAAATCTATATAAATTATTTCTATTCGCATTTGATATTTTCCAATATCCTTTTAGCTCTATCAATCCAGCTATAATTTTCAAAGACATCATTTCTGGCATTTCTCCCTAAAAACGAGACATCCTCTTTCAGGGCATAATCAACGGCATTTTTTAGTTCTTCAATTGATTCAGGTTCTACCAATAAAGCATTTTTTTTATTATTTAATACTTCGCGAATAGTAGGAAAGCCATAAGCAACAATCGTTCTTCCGCTTGCCATATACTCAAATACTTTCAAAGGAGAGCAGAAATTAATGGTGGGCACATCTTTTGACCAAAGAGCAAGTAAAATATCTGATGCAAACAGATATTTAGGCGTATCTTTATGAGGGATTTGCCCAATAAAAGAAATATTATCAATTCCGTCTTCTATTGCCAGAGTATGGTATTTTTTTGCCTGATCATTAGGGCCACCTACTACATAAAAACTAGTATCCTTAAAAGATTTTGCAAGTGCAATTATATCGTCAATCCGTCTATCTTCATAAAGTCGACCCAAATATGTTATTACCGATTTTTGGGTTGATATTCCTAACATTTCCCGAGCTTTCTGTTTCCCAACATCATTCGTGAACTTCTCAATATCTATTCCATCATGTTCAGTTATTATTGATTTTCTAGGTATTCCTTTTTGAATCCAATATTCTGTTAATGCCTTGCTTATACAAACTATTAATTTTATTGATTTGTCCCTTACACACTTTTTTATTAACTTTTCCCAATGATTATCCAATATTTTATAACCCAAATGTAGTTTATTATTATGTAGTTCCATAATAATTGGTAGTTGACTATTAATAGTTTGGCTTAATAGAAGTGGACTCCGTAAATATAGCAGATCCGGTTTAATATTCTTAATTACTCGTCTTATTTGGAAGTTACATAAGTACTTATTAAATTTTCCTAAATAAGGGTTTTGCTTTCTCAATAATATTTTAAAGCCATCTTGATTTATAATTTTCTTGTTAGGTGAAACCTCATAACCCGGTATTGACAATATTACTTCATTACCAAGTTGGCTAAATGCTTTACACATAGAAAAAACCTGAATTAAATTTGCTTGTTCAGAGCTAATATCTATGTTGTGAAGATATAATATTCTCATTTTAAAGATATAGATTTTCCTTGATTCTAAATATGTTTAAATAAAGCTCTTATATTTCTCTACCATTTTTTAAATGTATTTCCAACGAAGCAAGAACCAATAAAGCATTCGCATAATTACCCTTTTTATTAATATGGTTAGCTAATATATCTCGGATATCAATCCAATCTATAATTTTTCTTGAGGCCAGATCATTAATATTGGTTTTCACAACATTCTGCAAATACCCATTATACCTTATCTCTTTATTGAAATCAGTATATTTTGTATATTTCGATAACATACCTAACTTTTTTCTTAGATAATTTATGCTGTGAATTAATTCATTTTTCCATTTTGGACTATCTAAGGGAAGACCGTAATTATTTGCTATCGGCAAACTAAATAAATAAGGATATAGTGAAGATAACATTCTAATATAAAATAACCTATCTCTATGATATTCTTGATTAATAGACATTGCAAAACTAACTAGTTCTTTGGAACAAACTAAATGTTTATAGTTAAAAGGTTTCATATATAAATGAGGGATTAAATATTTAACCTGTCTATTTAATATGTCTATTATATATCCTTTATTGAAATAACTTTCCACTTGTTGGTTATAATCTACATATTTTATATATCGATCTCTTGAGATGTTAGCTAATTTTAAATTAGGAATAAATGTATTGTCTTTGAATGAATTATGAGCTGCTTCAACAAATGTTGTATTAATAAACTTATTATATTGATAATAATTGCCACCAAAGATAGTGTCAACAACAGCACCAGACCAATTATCTTTATCGTGCATTATTTCATCAACAATGCTTATAGGATAAGTAAAAAACAATACTGTTTGCATATCTACTCGCCTGGAAATTTCTTCTAATTCTTTTTGCGTATAATGATAATTTTGTAAATTAATGCTTGTGTGCTTAGTTCCGACTTTTTTGGCAATTAGATTCCCAATTTCATAGTCGTATGCTCCAGGTACTCCAAAAGTGAATGTATATATATTTTGAGCATCTGTACATTCAAGTAAAGCTGCTAATATCCCTCTGGAATCAAAACCACCACTAAGAGGAACACATTGTTTTTTGTTAGGATTAAACAAGCTCTCTATACTACGCTGAAAAACTTTCCCTCCAATGGAGATCAACTCGTCAATATTACAGTTTTCATATTTCTTCCTGTCTATATTGGCAATATCAAAGAGATTGTGAAAATCTTTATTTTTATAATTAAGGAAATAACCAAAATCTAAAAATGAATTCAAATTAATCATATCCATTTTTCTGTCTCCTATAATTTATATCTCGCATTTTATTTATACTGAATTATATAATTGCCTGATCTTTTGTGCTGGAGAACCAGCATATAAATATCCAGCTTCCAGGTTTTTTGTTACGGTAGAATTAGCTCCTATAACAACATTATTTGCTATATTTACTCCAGACAGTATAATTGTCCCACAACCTATCCATACATTGTTAGAGATGTAAACCGGTTTCCTGATGTGTTTTTGTAAGAAATGCTCTGGTGACAAATCTAAACCTGAGGTATGAATCTGAACAAATGAACTTATAGTAACATTATTACCTATGTATATTTTTTCGCCAGCTTCTAAAAATACATAATCATTTAATGCACAATTTTCCCCTATCCAGATATTTTTAGGATTTCCTTTTATTATGACTTTTCCAAATATATGAAAATTTTTCCCATAATGAAGTCCAATTCTCTTAAAGTAAATTCTTTTATAAACTTGAATAGATTGCTGATGAATATATTTAATTATCTTTGATATTTTAAACATATTAAGCATAATATGCCTTAATCATAAGTTATTCATAAGGTTGACTAATCTTTCTTGATTAACCAGTTGATTATGATTTTTATAAGCAACACTATATGCATTTTCTCCTAATTTTTTTCTTAAATCATAAGAAGATAATAATGACTCTAATCCTTTTTTTATTTCGTTTAATCCCTGGTGATTCACTAAATAGCCCCAACCTGCTTCTATAGCATATTTACTAACTGGAAAATAAGAAGGGGCATAAACCATAATTGGAGTTTTACTAACCATATATTCGGGTAATTTTGTAGGCATAGAAAGGAGTAAATTTTTTTTGTATTTCTCTTTAAAAGAAAAGGGTAAAAAAAGTAGATCAAATTGTTTATATAAATTTATAATCTCTGAGTGAGAAACATAACCTTGAATTTGGCAATTAGGTTGTTCTTCCAATATTTTACGATATTCCTCTTTTCTAAATCTTCCATAGATATATATGGTAACATCCATATCTTTTGTTGCATTACATAGAGTTACCAATTCCTCAAAATTATAAGCTTCCACAGTTCCAGAATACATAATTTTTATCGGTTCAGACAAGCTCCAATTATCTTTAATCTTATCCCTCCAATCAGAAAAAATAATTGCATTCATAATAGGATAAAATTTCCTTTTATACCTTGTATAATACTCTTCGCTCATAGCATCAGATATGCTTAAGAGAAGATTTGATGAATCTATCAATTGTTTAAGTAGCTGTCTCTCAAAATACTTCATATATCTATTGTAGAATTTTGGTTTACTGCTAATCCAATCATCTACAATATGGATGACTAAGGGAATACCAAACTGTTTATGTATAGAAAGTAAAATTGATATTTGCTTCGAATCATAAACTATTGCATATAGTAAATTGGGATTATAAATCCTTAAAAAATTCCTAAATTTACCATCTAATTCTAATTTATCTTTTTTAAAATACCTATTTATTGATACAATATGAATAAGTAATTTATATATTATTCTATGAGAAGGGAAATAATGTAACAATTTTTCAATATAAGTAGGTTTTGCCAGTATTGTAGATCCATAGTAGTTCTTACAAATAGCCATATTTTTATAAATTGTCTCTTCAGAACATATTGCAAGCTTATCCTTAGGCCATCCCCAAAAAAGATTTTTGAGAGTAACACCTCCTCCTCCCTGCACAAAACTTATACCATATATAAGTACTTTAGGGTATGTCATTATTTAAGCAATCTTATTTATAATTTAATATATTAACATAAAATCATAATACAAATAATATTAATCTTGGCACCTAGATTCCATATTGAAGCAATTCACAAATAAAATACAATTATTATGGATGTAAATTATAAAGTATTAGTGCGTGCACTCTTTTCTAATATCCTGCTATTGCTTATGTAGTAATTATCAAATATAAAGGCAAATATTAAACCATAATGCATTAAGCTAAAATGAACCCAAGTTGCTTCTCCCCATAGAAAAATCAGGAAAGCGTAAAATGATCCCCAATGATCGGTTTTCTTTGCATTTTTCCACAATGTTATTGCTAACCATAACCAAAATCCGAATAAAAAAATACTGCCAATAATTCCAAAAGAAACCAGATGGGATAAATAACCAACATGTATTTGTGAACTTCCAAAAGCATGTGACGCAGCATAAATCTCTTCTGTCAAATGAACTCCAGTCCCAAACCAGGGCTTTTCTGGAAAAAATCGCAGAAAGTTTGTAATCGCAAAAAAGCGAGTTGTTTGAGTTAAAGAACCTTCAGACAATAATCTTTCATTCCAAAACTGTCCTAAATCGTAGCCAAGATATGTAATAAAAAATAATATGCAAGCTATAGATAACATTGTAACTATTAAATTGCGCGCTCTGCCAAAAAACCTTGAGCGATAATGAAATACTACCATAGTTAAAATAAGAATATATCCTCCCATAACCCATCTTGTATTCGATAAAACAGAAACTAATCCTCCTATTAACATCAAAAATATGCTGCCTCTTTTATTTTCTGCAAGATATTCAGCAATTAATAAAGCTATAATTGGCAAGAAAGAAAGCCCTAAATCTAAAGGGGCTATAATAGTAAATATTGAACCCCGTCGAATTTGATAAATATCCCATATATTTTCATTAGCTGAAAAAGAAAAAAACATAGGATTAAAAAATTGAACAATAGAAACAAATAATGTTAATATAACCGTAATTAAGAACATATATGTCAAATAATCTTTCATTTTTTTAGTTATAATCACATTATAACTGATTATTAGCATAAAAATGGTCTGAAGATGTTCATTATTTATAAAATAAAAAACACCCCTTTTTTCTATAGAACCATTTATCATCGACCACAACAACTGGTATATTGCATAGAGGATAAAGGGAATCAAAAAATTAGGAATATTCAATTTCTTCCTAAATGCAAAAGATTCTATTAGTAATCCAATTCCACAAATAGTATAACTTATCCTTAAATACCAATAAAAATCATGTCCTGAGTTACTATGATACAAAAAAAAGGCAAGGAGTGGAGCAAGAACTAAAATAATGTAAATAACAAGTATGAATTTTTTCAATTATCCGCCAGTAGGTAAAAGTATATAATAATCAACAATATAATATTAGTATAGATATAATTTATGATATCTTCATATATGAAATTGAGCCTTGTATAAAACTTATAACATCAGTGTAGAATAAATATATTACCCTACGATGATATGTTAAACCAGGTTTTATTGAACTGAGATTTAACCTCTTATTATAGATATGTATTGGGGCTATAACTACATTATAATTTTCCACATCAGTATATCTGCAATTAAGGGCTATAAGTTATCCGTGCTTTTATTGATTAATAAGCAATAGCAGATTTAATAAAACTATATTACATTGAGCAAGATACAAATTGTGGGTACAAGAATTACATTGAATGCTTATATTTCCTTTAGATTAACATTAGGTTGCAAATAAATTTGTGGATATATACATATACATTTATACAATTCAATCTTACAGAGATTTATGCTGTATGAATAGTATAAATATTATGGAACTGAATATTTAGCTATAGCGTCTTCCAGCTCTTTTACAAAAGAATAATCAAACATATATTTAACAGATTCAACAGCATTAGCGGACATATCTTCTTTTTCCTCATCTGATAGGTAAAAATGTTCAGAAATTTTCTTCGACAAACCAATAATATCATTATCTTTTACAAGGAAACCGTTTTTCCCGTCACATATTATTTTGGTCGCTATACCAGTATCATAAGAAATAACTGGAACTCCACAAATAAGAGAATAAGGTATAGTACCAGGACCAACATCTTCGTTATTATGAGAAGCTGATATATATATATTTGATAATTTATAAATATTTGATAATTTCTCGTATTCAACTAAACCAAAATTAATAATTCTTTGGGTGTTTATCTTTTTAGGCAATTCATCTTTCCCTGCAGTTACTATAACTAATCTTTCATATATTATAGGATCGTTAATAACAATATTCACTGCATCAATAATATCAGGTATGCCTTTTCTCTCAGCGTTTAAAGATACAGAACAAATCATCAAAACATAATCATTCTGACGAATTTTATATTTTTCTCTTAAATGATAGTAAGTTTGTTTATCAGGTTTTCCCATTCCTTTTTCAAAATGCATGAATTCTGGAATTCGTAATATTGTTTTTTGTTTATATATACTACTTCGATTTAGTAACATTTCATATTGTTCTGTCCAGCATAAACCAATCAACTTTGTCTTTTCAGCAAGAGAGCATTTTGTTTTCATTACTAACCAGGAAATATCATATTTAAATTTTGAATGTATCGCGGGACAAGTACCACAAAATTCTTCGAATTTGTTACAACTCCCAGAAAAATGACAAATTCCAGTAAATGGATACATATCTGGGGTACACATAAATATAGGGCACTTACATATTTTATGCAATAAAAACATATCCCAATAATTTATAAACTCTGGAGCAAAAAAAATTACTATTGCATCAGGAATAAAACCTGCCAATTTAATAATTTTAAAAGGATTTTTGGAGGGCAGAAACTGAATAGTATCACAAAAATGATATTTAATATGATAATTTTTTATTGTAGCGCTAATTACTCTATTGCGCAATCTGCGAAATAAACTTCTTAAGAAAGTTGCTAATTCACTATAATATGGAATAACATTATTGTCTATTATATTATGAGATTGATACTTAGAAATAAGTTTTACAGTATGTCCTGATTTTTGTAATCCGTCTTTTATGGCTATAGAACCATACCCCGCCGTCTTATACGGATCAGTTGCATTTAGGATTAAGATCCGATATTTATTCATAGTAATTTACCCATCTTATACCAATATCTTCTTCTACATTTATATTATTTTTGCTTCTTTTTAATTCGTTCATAATCTTCTTTATCCTCTAAGATATTCTTTAGTAACTATGAACATTTTTCTATTCCCCTATCTTTTAGCATCTGATAAAATTCTTCCTGAAGAATAGACATAATAACCTGATTTTAAAATTTACCGTTTTTGTATATTGACTGTCTTAAAACACCTTCTGTTTTATAACCACATTTTTCAAACATTCTTCTGGATGCAATATTATTCTCAAGAATAAGAGCCCAAATTCTGTTAAAACCTCGTTCACTAAAAGCAAAATCTAATAATAGCAACCTTGCTTCTGATCCATATCCTTTACTCCAGTATTTTCTATCACCTATCATACTTGGACAATGGTCACTTTTATTAATCCAATCTATATAAATTATTGAACCAAACCCAATCAATTCATCTGTTTCTTTAACATATATACCCAATCTAATCTGAACCTTTTTCCAAATAGCATCTCCAATCCTTTTTTTTCATATTCCATAGATACTATATAGAATATGTATTTCTTACTATGTTTGAATTCTCCGTGCTTATACCATTGAATAAATACGATATTATCATATACTTCATAATTCCTTCAATAACATATCTTTAATTATCATAATACTTGCACATTAGTGTTTTATTATCATTAACAAGTTCTGGCATAAAATTATATCTTAAATACATATTAAATGCAATACTATTATCATTATAAACTTCTAAACAAACCTTTTTAAACCCTTTCCTCTCTATCTCACATAAAGAATAGTTTAATAACTTACTACCATATCCCAGACCTTTGTAATCATCAATAACACATACGATAGGAATATAGGCCTCAGGAGGGCTATTTTCATAAACCGCAATTAATCCAATTAATTTATCACCTATCCATAATTCATATCTGTGAGAAAATAAAATTAGTTTCTTGCTATAATCGTTAATACTAACTATATGAATCAATGGAGGTGAAAAAGTACAACATTCAAAATGATCAATAATCTGATCTAATGTAGCACAATTTGATTGCAATATAAATGTATTTTGAGTTAACATATTATTTTCATAATAGATTTATGTAACAATAAGAATTACTCATCCGAAAACATAGATTAGACAAGTAAAGTATGGTAATTATATATAACAATATTATGTTAATGAGGAAGTTTATTTATATACTCATCTTTCAAACCAAAGTAATTTGTGTAGAAAAATGCCTCATTTTCTTGAAGAAGAGAAAAATTAAATTTGGGCTCCAACTTTTCTTCAATGTGGTAATATTCATATTGTAAGTTAAGTTTGTTAATCGGTTTAAGCATCACTTCGCAAGTAAAATAGGGAATGTAAATCTTAAGGTAACTCCGTAAACGCAATATATATTCAAAACATTGTTTTCCACTATTTAAGTCAATCGCTTTAGAATGTTATTCTTTACCTTCTGAAAGTTCAAGTTTAAAGTAACCGTGGTTTATAAAATAATTAAATTATAAATTATCCCGAACTATTTTGCAGGGGACTCCATAAGCAACTTTCCCGTCAGGTATATCTTTTGTTACTACACTTCCCGCACCAATGATACAATTGGAACCAACTTTTTTATTCATTGTAATTATAACTCCATTATCAATTAATGTATTTTCACCAATTTCTATTGATCCCGAAGTAACTACTCCAGAAGCTATATGGACATGATTATGTATAATATTATCATGATTTACTTGACTTCCTGTATTGATCATAACATTATCACCAATAATTGGATTAGGAGTAATAAGACATCCTGCTTCGATCAGAACACCTTTTCCTATTCTTGCATCTGTGGCAATAATAGCTGAAGGATGTATAATAGTTATGGCTTCCCAACCATTATTTACAAAAAATTCGTAGACATCTTTTCTATATTTCATATCACCAAATCCTATATGAAATAAATTCGTTTTAAATTTATCCTTTAAACAATTTAAATATGAAAGATCAAAATTTATAAATGAACTTATTAATGGATAACCCATAAAAGTAGTTTCTAATATGTTATCAGTAGTGGCAAAACAAGCTATTTCATATTTACATTGGGATATTAGATTATAAGCTACAACTTTTGCATGTCTTCCACTTCCTATAATTATAATTCTTTCCTTCATTTTTTATACCTCTATTTAATAAACATTCGGTTAAGTAATTTATTTGATAATTAGATATAATGTACCTAATATAGATTAATTTATTATACTGTATTAGTTTAATCCAAATTATTGAGTATATTCATTATGACCAGTTTCAATAGTAAAAATCATGATTATTAAAATGTTAAATGTTAGTTCTATAACTTATTGTCAGGTATTATAAAGTTCAACATTTTTCACAGTTATTTTAAAAGATTAAATAGATATTCACCATAACCGCTTTTCCGAATGGGCTCAGCAAGCTGGCAAAGTTGCTCTTTATCAATAAAGCCCTTACGATAAGCAATTTCTTCTATACAGCTGATTTTTAGTCCCTGGCGGTTTTGCATAACTTCCACAAATTGTGACGCTTGAATTAGGGATTCAAAAGTTCCCGTATCCAACCAGGCAGTTCCTCTTCCAAAAACCATCACTTTTAAATTCCCCTGTTCCAGATAGGTATTATTCACATCGGTTATTTCATATTCACCTCTGGCAGAGGGTTTTATTTCACTGGCTATCTTAATTACACTGTTATCATAAAAATAAAGACCGGGAACAGCATAGTTGGATTTTGGCTGTTTGGGTTTTTCTTCCAAGCTAATTGCCTTCATATTTTCATCAAATTCTACAACACCATAACGCTCAGGATCAAAAACGGGATATGCAGTAATTATTGCTCCATCGGGTTTTGTGCAAGTTTGCAATCTCCCTTGCAGATCAGCTCCATAAAAGATATTATCACCTAAAATTAAACAAACACTATCCGAACCGACAAAATCAGCTCCAATTACAAATGCCTGAGCTAAGCCATTGGGAACTTCCTGAACTTTATATTCAAAACGCATACCCAGTTGAGAACCATCACCCAAGAGCTTTTGAAAGTTGGAATTATCTTCCGGAGTGGTAATAATCAAGACCTCTCTAATACCTGCCAGCATTAAAATAGAAAGAGGATAATAGATCATTGGTTTATCGTAAACCGGAAGTAACTGTTTGCTAACAGCTATAGTTAAAGGAAATAAACGGGTACCGGATCCACCGGCAAGAATTATGCCTTTCATTGTAGCGGAGGGCAGAGGGCTGAGGGCTGAGGGGTTAATAGAGATTTGCGTAAGTTAGTTAGCATTTTACTGATGGAGGATAGTTCTAATTTTAAAGAGTCCAATTCCTCCAAAGTTATATACTTTCTTCTTTCAAAAAGAATTAAAATATTAACACATTCAAAGACAGAACGACGAGCAATATTTAAAAACTGAGCAAAATCTTTATGAGAAGTTGAAGCAGAACCTTCTGCAATATTATTTGTAATACTCATAGCTGCAGCTCTAAGCTGTTCTGAAAATCTATAACAATGTTTCATATCAGTTCTATCTGCTATATCAAACAATCTATCAGACAATTCAAGACCTTTCTTCCACACATCCAGTTTTTCAAATCTATACATTTCTTTATCCATCATCTCTCCGCCCTCAGCCCTCAGCCCTCCGCTCTCAGCTCTCAGCCCTCCGCTCTTTTTATGACCTCGCATACTCTGGATACATCATCTTCTGTAAGATCAGGATAAAGAGGAAGGCAAATTACTGAATCCGCAATTTTACGAGCATTAGGGATTTTATGTTTAGAGATAATGTTATAATTCTTGTAAAGAGAAAAGTCCGTAATTAAGGGATAAAAGTATTTACGGGGAAAAATGTTTTCTTCTTGGAAGCGATTGAATAATTCATCTCGGGTTAAAGAAAAACCTGACTGAACCAGAATAGGAAAATATGAATAATTATATTCAAGATCGGAAGGAATAGTCATTAACTTTATTCCCGGAATTTCACTAAGCTGTTCTACATAAAAATTAAACCAGTGCTTTCGTTTTGTTATTATTTCCTCAAGATAAGGAATAAGAGCTAAGCCCATAGCCGCTTGGGCTTCATTCATTTTCCCATTTGTTCCCAAAGTAGTAATATCAAAACTATCAGATGTATAACCAAAATTTCTTACTTGGTTGATTTTATTTTTTAATAAAGGATCATTGCAAACAACTGCGCCCCCTTCAAAAGTGTGAAAAACCTTAGTAGCATGGAAACTTAATGTAGAAGCATCACCCCAATTCAGAATTGCTTCTCCCTTTTTCTTGATTCCAAAAGCATGAGCTGCATCATAAATAACCTTCAGTCCTCTGCCCTTCGCCCTCTGCCCTATGCTTTCATCATCACAGGGTAAGCCATAAACATGAACCGGCATAATTGCTGATACATCTTTATCCTTAACTTCATCTATCAATTCCGGATCAAGATTGAAGCCATTATCTTCAATATCAATAAAGACCGGATCAAGTCCTTTAAGCAATATAGAATTCGCTGTAGCAATAAAAGTATAAGGGGTAGTAATAATTTTCCCTTTTAGACCTAATGCTTGAATTGCCACTTCCAATGCTATAGTGCCATTATTAATTAAGGAAATACTTGTGACATCCAATTTTTCTGTTAATTGTTGTTCTAAGAGTTGGTGTAAATTTCCATTATGGGTTAGAATTCTTAATTTCAATGAACTATCTAATATAGCTTCAAATTCATTTTCTCGGGGTAGAAATGGCATAGTTACATATATAGGTTTCATTAATATCCCTTTATAATCATAATATTATTTTTTAATATCGTTTATTAAACTTTAAAATCCATTACCTCAAAAGAACAATATAATAATTGCATATTACTTATTATATTCTATAATTATATTTATTGAATTATTGGTTATCTTTTATTTTATCCATCGCATAAGCTTGATTTAATAACTCATCTTCTTGAAATTCCGAATGAAAATTACAAAAATACTCAAGTTCTTTTATAAAGTGATTGCAGGGTTGCAACTGGTATTCTCTTACCAATCCTTGATTCACTATTCTACAGATTGGTATTTCGTATTCCGGTATAGAAAAAGCTTTTAAAAGAGTAATTTCTCCTTTGGTGCCCCATATTGAATAGCAATTTTTATAAGAATTATTCATCCCAAAACTGAGCTGAGCAATTTTATTATGACCAAAATCCATCAATACATTACCAAATATATCAAGATCTTTATCATAAGAGATAATGCTATTAATATTTACTGGCTCACAGCCAAAAAATTTCCTAGCAGAGTGAATTACATAGGCACCTGCATCAAGAATCGCACCTCCTCCCATATCCTTATTCATCCGAAAATTCGTTTCAGTAAAAGTAGGAAAACCAAACCACGCATTAAATAATATCGGATCTCCTATTTCCCCTTGGTTAATCATCTCTCTTACAAAATTATGCTGATCATGAAACTGATACATAAATCCTTCCAATATAGAAACACCATAATTACGGCAGGCAGTTATAATATTATTAACCTGCTCAGAATTCATTGCCAAGGACTTTTCACAAAGAATATGTTTTCCAGCTTTTGCTGCTTTAATACATAATTCAAAATGAGTTGCTATAGGTGTAGCAATATAGACAGCATCGACAGTTCTATCAGCCAATAAATCATCTAAATTGGTATATACTTTTGCTTTATATATAGATGCAAGTTCATCAGCTTTGGATTTATCAAGGTCGTAAAAACCGATAATTTCTGTATTCTCACATTTCTGCATAGCCAGTGCCATATTTTTTTGGGTTTGATAACCACAACCAATTATTCCAAAATTCACTTTATCCATAAAATTTCCTAAAAATAAGCTAACAAACTTCGTAGCTCTACATTTATTAGTTGCTGAAATTGGACTAAATGTTTAAGTTGTTTGAGCTCTATATATATAAATCTATCATTTACAGGAGGTTGACTACCATTTGCATAACATATTAAATTTTGACTGCATTCCTGAAAAAATCTTCCTCCTTCTTCTGATTGATAGACAGAGTATTCCGGTTTGCAATTATTAATCTGCTTTAAATATACTGGTTTATTTGCAGTATCATAATTTTGTTCAATACATTGTACAGTTGGAGCTAATTCTATCATATCATAGAGTCCTGGTTCCATTTTCATTTGAATTAGAAATTGAGTAACCCCATAAGTATCTCTAAAGAATAAAGCAATCTTCCCATTATACCTTTGTTTAATTATGGGCTGATCCCAACTATCCACTTCCCGATTATTAGCTTTTATTCTTACTGCTATTACTTTAAAGTATTTATGATCTTTATGCACAATTTCCTGAGCTCTAAATTCCCAGTCCCTTATCTCTTTTAGAGGCATAATCCTACTCTCTGAGTTATTATAGTATCTCTTCCAAGTTAACCTGTTTCTTATTTCACTTAAATCACAGTGGCTTTCACAAATATAATTGCAGATTGCTTTTAGCCAAAAATTACTCCTGCTGATTATATCTCTATAATCATTTAGCAGAGATATCATACTATGTCTATTAGGTGTGAAACCAGGTATAGAATAATCTATCATTGAAATTATAGATCTACTATCCATATTAACTGTATTATCAATTTCCATCAATGTCTTAAGCTGCCCTAAGGTCATCCAGCGATGGTTTTCACTTAATTCAATCTCTTCTACATCTTTACACAAAACCATAATATTTCTATTTCTTTTACCTAAAAACCTCGCTCCTTGTTCTGACTGATATTGATCTAAAATAACTTGAACATCTTTTTCTCCATTAAAATATTCCAGATATTTTGTTCTCTTTCCACCATGAACTTGTAAATAATTACTGCGTGTTGCCTGTACAGTAGGAGATAACTGATATGTATTTATATTACCGGGTTCTGCTTTTGCCTGCATTAATAAATAGAGAATACTGTCTATTTCTTTGCATACAATTCCTAATATGCCGATCTCTGATTGATCTATAATTGGTTGATCCCATATTTTTTCCCCGTTTTTATAATTATATATTTCCAAACCTTTAATATTGAAAAACTTCCCGCTAATATGTTTTAAATTACCCGTTATTGGATCAAATGACCATTGTTTCAATTCAGAAAAAGGAATTTCTTCAACTTGGAAAAATTGTGTGCTGTTAAGTTCTTGAAGCCAAAAACGCAATTCTTCAGTACTATTTAAAGGATTATAGTCAGTTAAAGCTGAAAGTAACAATTTCATTTGGTTACTATCTGCATAATTGCCATAAATTAAATTTAGATCATTTTTTAAAGCTTTAAGGCGTTGTTTGTTATCCATAATTACTATATCTTAATATCATTTTTGCCATATACCTTTGCTCCCAGCAAGGATTTTATGACATTGTATAGGAGTTAGTATGGCAGCAGGTATTGTCTGAACGATTATTAAAGCCAATAATATACCTTTGGATCCCAAATTTAAATTTTTTGTAAATAAAAAAACAGCAGGTATAAACGCAGGTACAATAAAAATACTTGTAATCATACTTAAACGAAGTTTTGAAGTAGCATTTATGAATGAATTGTAGATTATTGTATACATCTGTAAAGAGTAAAAAACTACAAAGAGACCAGACAATATATAATCAACCTCGACTTTATTTTTTAACCACAATTTGAAGAAAGGTTTTTGTACCGCTATCATAATTATCAACCCAAACACAACAATACAATATAATATTAATAATCTACGAAAAGTTGATTTAATCCAACTAAAATCCTCTTTGTGATAAGCATCACCATAAGCACTCCAAAGAGGTTCAGCTAACATATAAAATATCATTGAACCTATAGAAAAGTACTTTTGTGTAACATTGTATCCAACCACTGCTTCAGGTCCAATGAGAACACTTATAAAAAAACTTGATGTTTGGAAAAACAATATCGTCATAATTTGTATGATAAAAAATTTAATGCCTACATTTAAGATATCTTTCCTTAATTTGAAATTAACACAATTAATTTTAGGAGAAACATCTCTTAATATTCCATTATATAATACTATTGATCCTATCACTGTTACTACTACATTCGAAGTTGTATATAATACAGCATATTTTAATAATGAAGGAGTTGTATAATGGGATAATGTAATTATTCCTAAAAAAGAAATAAGATGTGAGATCACAGTAAATATATCACAAAGAGCATTTTTAAGCTCTGCTTTAAGTATTACATTAATTAATTTTACGATAAAATTTATGCACATAATGCTAAAGACCACTAATACTGTATCGGATAGTTCTTTTTGCATCTCTATGGGAGCTTTTAACAAACTATACCAACTTATAAAGTGGTTGGCCACAAAAAAGACAATAATTATAATTAGAATTAGAATCCCAAATAACGCATAAGCCGTACTAACATAATTTCTTGCCTCAGAAATCTTATCTTTTGCTTTAAGCTCAATATATTTATTTCGTAACCCATTTCCAATTCCGATATCAAAAATAAAAAACCATGATAAGACTGATGAAAGAGCAGCCCATAAACCATAGCGAACTTTATCAAGATAATCAAGTGTAATTGGTACCATCAAAAAACTTATAAACATATTTATAAACTTTAGAATTATAGTGGCACTAACATTGTAAAATATTTTACCATTCCGAGTTTTATAATATTGCTTATTTGATAATTTGCTAATTAATTCTGAGTTTTTTATCATTGGTATTTATATATATTACTATTCATAATAAGATTTAACTAATACATTCTTTACTATAGCAAATTGGAGGATAATTTCTAAATTTTCGCATTATAAATTCAGTAGATTATCCTCCCCAATTTTTTAAATCAAGCTTGTTAGCTTTTGATGGCCTGAAACATTTTCCAGAAAGCCCGCTTCTATAGCGTTAGCAATTGATATACAACCCAAATTGGCTTCAATTGCTTGTTCGCGGGTTAAGGTATTCAAATCAAGATCGGGTAAAAGTTTCTTTTGAGCTCTCATCACTTTCATCCAAACTGAGGGCCAGGAACTCATTGCTTTTCCTTTTCGTCGATTTTTGGAATTGTACGCATTGATATACTTGTCACAATCCTTTTTGTAATCAGCAGACAAGTTAATCCGACGGGCAAAAGCATAAATTTCTTTGGTAATATTGTAATCGGGTACATAACTAGATTTCCCCTTTCTTTTAGTAATCAACTTATTCAATTTTGAATTGTAGTAGATTACCATATCATCCATATTTCCGGCAAAACCGGGTAAAGCAAGTTTTACTTTTGCTTTCATTTTGTCACTCCCATATTTTTATTAAGGGTCGTGTTTTTTTTTGACCCTCTACTTATATAGGGGGTGACAAAAGTGGGAAAGTGGTGACAAATATGAGAGAAATTTTTATGATACCAGTATGAATCAGTTAGAATAATTTCCCAACTTCCTCATACACATACAGATACAATCATAAATAAAATTACTATTTTTTATCTAACTGTAGCTTTTTTTGAGAGCACCAAAGAAAACCACAATCTGCAAGTTAAATTTCAGCATCTTCCATTTACTACCAAGTAATATATGGTGCAACTACCGTGGCACAATTAGGGGAAAAGCCAATTAACTGCACTTTATCTGCACGATAGCTAGGTAGGCGAGGGTTATTTTTTCTATAACAAACACTCTATCTTCTCTTTCCAGATTTAGTTGAAAGCCAATTTGTAATATTGGTTAAAATCATTTATTAAAACTAAGAAAATTAGTTTAAGATCTTTTGAAAAATCAGAATTCGGCAGTTCAACTTACAGCTTCGCCCCGTGGCTTATGCACTCTGTGTTGCGTAAGGCATTGATAAATATAGCTGATAGAGTATTATATTCTAATAGGGAATGGATTCCTTAACAAGTACGGAAAGACAAAAAGCAGGGCAGATAAAAAAATTGACTTCGAAATTACCCTTTAGGGAGGTAACTTGGAAGTCATCTTGATTATGTATAAAGTTCTCTTCTATCCTGTATTTTATCGGTAAATTAGCCATAGTTTTATAATACTCTCGTTTAAATTTTTAATAACTGGGCTCAAGTTGAAATTGGGGCTGCGATTGTCAATCTTTTTTTAGAGGCAAATTGAGCATTGAAGAGAACGAGGATAGAAGAAGGAAAGATAAGATAAATTAGGATAAGATGTTAGCTATGTGGAAAAAAATCTATGCCCCACGCAGATTACGCTGATTACGCAGATTAAAAAGATAAGTGTCTCTCACAGATTACACTGATTTC
>DJGX01000049.1:78973-79141 GCA_002432865.1 Cloacimonetes bacterium UBA5835 | reverse complement strand
GACAATAGGTTGGGGATTGATTTGCTGAGGGCAGAGGACTGAGGGCGGAGGGCTGAGGGCGGAGGGCTGAGGGCGGAGAGCTGAGGGCGGAGAGCTGAGGGCGGAGAGCTGAGGGCGGAGAGCTGAGGGCGGAGAGAAAAAATGACTCTCACAGATTACACTGATTTC
>DJGX01000049.1:0-78936 GCA_002432865.1 Cloacimonetes bacterium UBA5835 | reverse complement strand
GACAATAGGTTGGGGATTGATTTAGCGGAGAGCGGAGGGCGAAGGGCGGAGGGCGGAGAGAGGATTTAACTTGACGGAGATATGGGTAATGAGAAAAGGGTATAAAATGGAATAATGGTAAATAAAGAAGATGATTTCAGTAGTGATAGACGGTTAAGTGACCAGGTTAGCTAACAGAGTATGTAACGATTGGTTTCTGATAATATCTAAGGATACTACAAAAAGTAATATATAGTATAATAGACGGTTAAGTAACCAGGTTAGCTAACAGAGTATATAACGAATGGTAGTTTCTAATATTTAAGGATACAAAATAGTAATTAAGAGTATGGTGGCTCGATGAGCTAATAGAAAAACAATGATTGGTGGTATGGCAAAATAATGATATCTATAGTAATAGACAGCAAAGTGGCTCGCTGGACGCGAGAAATAACATATACATTTAGTTTTATGTTCCAGACCTTGGGATATAACTTTCGTTTTCTGGAGGATCTGGAAGAGCTGAAAACAAATGATATTTTGCTGATATATGGTTACACAGAGCCCACTCCGGAAGAGCTAAAGAGTTTGGCAAAACATTATATCACATTATTCATTCCTTGTGATCCAGATTTTTTTGATGCTAAGGCATACAGTGCAGACCGTTTGCGTAGATGTATGCGGGAAATTAAGTTACTGAATATAACGCCAATTATTTCAGCCCGCAAATTTGAATACCCAGCGGAAAATTATACGGAAAGTGATATCAGTGGTGGAAAAATCAATTTTGATTTGGTGGGCAATCTATTCTTGCATTTAAGCAATCTGGAAGAAAGTAGTGATGCTGGCTCTATGGAAAAAGGTTTTTATCCTGATAGTGCCAGCGCTTTTTATAACTATCGAGAAACGCCAATTGTAGATAATTTGCTCTGGCTGGTGGATTCGCTGATCAAAGAACACTGCCGAACCAAAAATATCTGTATTGCCCAAAAAATGTATTGGCCAATGGCTCAACAGGCAGCTGCCCTTTTATCACATAGTATAGATGATTTGCAAAAATGGGATGCGTCCTCGCTGGTACTTTCCCTTCCTGACGATTTAGCAATGCTATTTACTTTTCGTTGGAAACAACTGGCGCATACGGTTAAAGGTAAATTTCAATATCTATTTACTAACTACGAGCTTAACTGGAATTTCGATGAATTTTTGAAGTTAGAAAAGGACTCCAACTGTCGCAGTACCTTTTATTTAGCAACCGAGGCAAATGAAGATATTGATTACTCTCTGGAAGATCCTGATCTGCAGGAAGAAATTCAGAAAATCTTGCATAACGGAAATGAGATAGGTCTTTTGGCTACTGCCGATAAACTTACCCAGGATGAGTTCTTAACGCGCAAACAAATCTTGTTGCATCTGTTGGGTAAAGAAAAATTGGGAATCCGGCAGCTGGGCTATAAAATTAATAATACAATCAGAGATTTGCATAATAAAATATCTCCGGCGTTTAGTCAATGCACTGCATATCAGTCACTTCCTGGATACAAAAATGGAATGTCCTTACCCTGGCAACCTTGGATAAATGGCTCCAAAGCTGATTTTTGGGAAATTCCTACCATATATAGAGATGAATATTTAAAGATTAATAAACATAACTATCTGCAATTGGAAGATGCTAAACATCAACTGAAAAAGTTCTTCCAAAACGCATTGCGAACACATAGTATATTCAGCACAGATTTCACGATTGCCAGTTTCAGCAATATCAGCTATATGAATAAACTCTATCCTTATCTATTGGCACTAATTAAAAGTAGCAATACCTATCTGACTACGGCAGGGGAATTAGTTGACTGGTGGGAAAAGCGAAAAAGAGTTACGATAAATGAAAATGAAGATCAGATCGGATTGATGTTTCCAGATGATTTGGAGAGTTTTACGCTGTGCTTGCATGGAAATCCGAAAATTAAAGAAGTGGTGGAAATGCCGGCAAAAGTGAAAGGAAACCAGATACAGTTTACGAATATCAAAGCGGATTCTATAGCGGTGATCGTACTGGAGGGAAGATGAAAAAACCTCTCACAGATTACACAGATTACACAGATAAAAAAAGAATAGGTAGGGGATGAACAGGATTGTGATTAGCAGAGGGCGGAGGGCGAAGGGCGGAGAGAAAAAAAGGGCTCTCACAGATTACACAGATTACACAGATAAAATTGATAATAGGTATGGGATGAACAGGATTTTGGGGATTTAAAGGATTTAGAATAGAAAGTTCCGTAGGAACGACAGATATTAGCGGAGGGCGGAGAGCGGAGAGCGGAGAGCGAAGGGGAAAAAGGGCTCACGCAGATGACGCAGATGACGCAGATTAAAAAAGAGAATAGGTATGGGATGAACAGGATTTTAGGGATTTTAGGGATTTTAAAATTGAAGTTCCGTAGGAACGACAGATATTAACGACGGGTTTTTAACCCGGCGATATGAAGATATGTAAAAATTAGTTCCGTAGGAACGACAGATATTAACGACGGGTTTTAACCCGGCGATATGAAGATATGTAAAAATTAGTTCCGTAGGAACGACAGATATTAGCGGAGAGCGAAGGGCGGAGAGCGAAGGGCGGAGAGCGGAGAGCGGAGAGCGGAGAGCGAAGGGCGAAGGGCGGAGAGAAAAAAAACCTCTCAAAGATTGCAGAGTTTGCACAGATAAAAAATGATATAAGGACAGAGATGAAAAAGGTATTACACCTACAGATGTTGCCAGTTATGTATGGTGCGCAGAGGTTTTCTTTGCACCTCTTAGAAAGTTTAAGCAAAGATGAATTTGAAATTTGGGTTGCCAGCAAACCCGGTGGAGAATTTGTTCAGGAAGTAAAGGATCGGGATTATAATTATATTCCGCTTCCTACTTTTCGCCATCAGATTTGTCTATGGGATTTGCTAACCTTTGTTCATTTACTCTATATATTCAAAAAGCATAGTTTTGATATTGTGCATACTAATGGTTCCAAGCCTGGTTTTTTAGGTAGATTAGCTGCCCGCATTTGTAAAATCCCTTTAATTATTCACACTTCACACGGTTTTTCGTTTCAGGATAATCAAAATCCGATTGTATATCGTTTTTTTAAGCTTGCCGAAAAGATTGGTAACTCCCTGGGAGATTATACTGTTTTTGTTAATAATTCCGATCGGTTTAATGGCATTGGGTTGGGATTGATAAAACCGGAAAAAGCATTAACAATCTATAATGCCTTGCCCAGCAAATTTAATAATGAGCTGCAAGATATTGCCAAAAATAGAAAGGAAGCCCAGCAAGAAGTTATTATCGGTTCCACTTTACGCTATTCCACTCAAAAAAATGTTATAAATTTAATTACAGCCTCTTGTAATGCGTGTTTAAGCGAACCAAAGCTCAAATTCATCTATCTTGGGGATGGCGAATATTATGATTTGTGCCAAGCGATTATTCATAGTTACAATTTGGAACAGCGTATTTTGCTTGTAGGTTGGGATAAAAATGTGCTGCCCTGGCTGAAAATATTCAATGTCTTTGTTCTGTATTCGCTTTGGGAAGCAATGCCCTTCAGTATAATCGAGGCAATGAGTTCTGGGCTAGCTATAATTATTTCTGATATTCCTCCCCTTTCTGAACTTGTTGATAAACAAACAGGATACATAGTTCCTTTAAATAACAATGCCGAATTGGTGAATACCTTTGTAGAAATAGCCAGAGACCCAAAAAACGCATACAAAAAAGGTCAGCTGGCAGCTATAAAGATAAATGAGCTATGTAATTATGAAACAATGGTCAGTTCTTATAGAAACCTGTATCGATCTACCAAACCCGAAACTGCAAGGAAAAATAATGATTAATATCTACCTTTTAATAGTGCTGGAAGCGATTGTAATTTATCTTGCTACACATCTGCTTTTCCCTTTAAACTTGAAATTTTCCAACAAGCTGAAGCTGATTGCCTATCCCAATGAACGCAGAATAAACAAAAAACCGATTCCGGAAGCAGGCGGACTTTGTTTTGCATTGCCAATCTTGATTGCGCAAGCAACTTTTGGCATTTTCAGTGGTAATACGGAAATCGGAAAAATGCTTTTGGAGCTTGCGGGAGTGGGTTTTCTGGCTCTTCTTTTTGGACTTTGGGATGATCGATATGAAAGCCGTGCTCGCTATAAACTTATATGGCAGATATGCTTGGCAGTAATAATGTATCTAAGTGGCTATAAGGTTTTATATTTAACTAATCCCTTTGGCAGTGAATTTGTTTTGGGCTGGTTAGCTTTTCCCGCAACTATTTTCTGGTATCTGCTAATGTTCAATGCGATTAATTTTATTGATGGACTGGATGGTTTGGCTTGTGGGATAACGATTATTGTGTGTGCGGTGTTGCTAACTATTGGAATAAAAGATAATAATCAGCTGGTGATTGCTATTTCCAGTTTTTTGATTGCAGGCAATTTAGCTTTTTTGCATTATAACTTCTATCCTGCAAAGATCTTTTTGGGAGAGACGGGAGCTTTATTTATTGGGCTTAATATAGCAGCAATTTCAACTGCAACTACCGCTCAATATAAAGGTATAACTTCAATGACTTTAATGGTACCCATAGCTGCAATGGCTTTACCTTTAATAGATATTATTTTAGCTGTTTTTCGGCGTTTACGCTTGGGAAATATATTTCAGGCAGATAAAAAGCACATTCATCATACAATGTTGGAATTTGGCTTTTCCCAAAGATCAATTGCAATTATTGTATATTTTGTAACCTTGATGTTTGGATTGATTGCTATCGGCTTTTCCTTTTCATCCAAAAAAGTGCTTTTTACTTTGCTATTAGGGCTTTTTGCCTTTATAGTAATTATTGCCTATTTACTTATGCGACAGGAGCGAAAAAAATGAAAAAGGTAATATTATTAGCTACAATGCTGATGAGCGTATGTATGTTTGCTCAAAACTGGAAGACCTACACTAATACCAATCATATTTATGACTTAATGGTAGAAGGAAATGATCTATACTGTGCCACTTGGGGTGGAGTGCTAAAATTGAGTTCGATAACTGATTCCCAAGACCTCAGTTCTTATTCGGAAACAATGGTATATAATACAGGCAACGGATTAGTTTCCAATGACATAAGAACTATCACTTATATTGATTTATCGGGAAGTTTGTGGATGGGCTCGTCGGATAATGGAATCTCTATCTTAAGTCAATTAGGGTTTCAGAATATTGGTAGCGATTTGGGTTTGCCATCATTAAAAGTTACCAGAATAATTGAACACGAATCTACAATTTTAGTTGCCACCTCCAGTGGGCTTGCAGTTTTTTATTATCTACCGGGTGTTTCTTTCCCTTTGATGTTGCATCAATATACTTCTGCCAATACTTCCGGTGGACTGGTTGGAGATAATATTGTAGATATGTTACTTACCGAAACGGGAACACTTTTTTTAGCCACAACCAGCGGCGTAAGTTATGTCCCCTTGGATTCCTTAGATATAGATTCTGCTTGGAAAACGATACAGGGAATCGAGAACCCTGTTTTAAGTGGAGGAAATCCAATTTTATCGGCAAATATTGAAAGTATTGCCATCGGTCTTTATAATAAGGTCTATGTGCATTCTCTAAATATGAACAGCGGTTCCTGGCTATATTATAATGTAGGCAATATGTTAACTGGTAATGATGTTTCTTCTGTTTTGTTGGATTCCCAATCCCGTTTATGGGTTGCGTATGCCAGTTGGAAAGAATCAACCTTAAGTTACACGAATACAACTGATTCTCTTTTCACTTTGATAGAAGACAATACCTATACCCATATTCTGAAAGAAACAAACGGCCTGGGCTATAGCCCCATCAGTAGAATTTTGGAATTAAACGGTAAGATATATTTTTGTAGCTGGGGGGAGGGAATTTATAGACAAGAAGATGGCTATTGGAGTAACTATAATCCTGTCTGTATCGGTTTTCCCAGAATTGGTCAAGTGGTAACTGACAATAATTATAAGCCCTGGTTTGCCAGTGGTTATATCTCAGATAAACCAGTACGAAAAGGTTCTATGGGAGTTAGTAAATTTGATGATGGTGCTTGGCAAACCTTGAATATTCATAACAGCCCAATTCATACGGATAATATTTTAGGAATTGCTGTTGATCCCTTAAACAGAAAATGGTTTGCTACTTGGGATAATGCTTCCAGCCCTGAAGGTTGGGAAAAAGGAATAAGTATCTATGATGAAGATAATAATTCCTGGGTGCATATTACAGATAGCGGGATCCGTTATTATGATAATGTTTCCGAAACCTGGAGTGATTTTGATACTTCTACGCGTTTAACAACTGGCACAATTGGAGGAATCTATCCAGCGGGTGATTCTTTAATGATGTTGATGTGTTATATTGGAGGAGTGGATATTCTGAATATGAATTTTGAGAAAGTTGCCCATTTTTCACCTGCCAATACTGTAAATAATCGTATTCTCTATGGATTTTATAATGGACAGCAATATTTTATCGGAACAAATGATGATCGTGGGCTTTCTATCTGGAATAATGATTCTATTCCTGTAACTGGAGGAAATCATTGGTTGATTCCTTCTCCGCCTGATTTGAATAGTTGTGTAGTGTATGGTGTGGTTACTGTAGATACTCCTTATGAAGGAAAACAACATTGGATTGCTGCCAGCACGGGTGTTTATATGTGGAATGAAATTTATTGGTATCGCTATGATACAATGATCAAACGCTATAAATTTAATCCGCTAAACCATCAGTGGGAGAACGATATTCTGTATTATGTGGATGAAGAACGCTTGTTTGGATCTGTGCGAACTACCCCTACCTGCATTTTCATGGATGCGCAAAATAGAATTTGGCTGGGAAGTATGGAAAATGGACTCTCAGTTTACGATCCATATACAGAAAGGTTTACTAATTATTTTTCTCCAAATTATCCTCTAATGTCCAATTATATAACTTCGCTTGGTTTTGATCCAGTTGCTGGAGACCTAATTATCGGAACCCCAGATGGATTTAACACTCTTAGAATTGGCAGAACGATTAAACCCCTCACTTCTTTACAAAATTTGAAGGCATTTCCCAATCCGTTCAGACCATCTATACATCCCTATTTGCAAATTGTGAATATGCCCGTGGATAATATGCCTCCTGGAAAAGCAGAATGTAGAATTTATGATACATCCGGAGCGTTAGTAATGAAATTGGAAGAAAATGCCTTCAGTCGTTTTCAGTGGGATGGAAAAAACACAAACGGAAAACAGTGCAGCAGCGGAATATACTTCTTTGTAGTGGCAGACGAAAAAGGTAATGTGAAAAAAGGTAAACTGGCAATTGTGAATGATTGATTGGGGAAGTGCTAAAGCAGATTTGATTGTAGAAACGAGGATATTGGCATTTCAGGATTGAGAAGCTTGATCAAAGGGATCATTTGTGCCTAAATAGCTTTTGAATCTGTTGATAACTTCCAAGGTGTAAATATCTTATAATCGTAAACCGATAAAAAAGGGTGGAGCCATATACTCCACCCTTTCATTTAAACAGATATTGCTTATTTAATTAATAGCAATAACCCGGTAGAACTTTTTATTAGCAGCTGCTCCACTATAGAATAGATTGGAAGTAGTTGTTACTGTAGTCCAGGTTCCATAAGGATCATCTGCAGATTCTACTCGATAATTTGTGGCACCGGAAACAGCGTTCCAGCTTAAATTTATCGTTCCTCCAACCTGACTGATATTAACAATTGGCGCTTCCAAAATTCCTGCAGCGGGGGTTATATCTGCCAGAAAACGGGGGCTAAATTGCATTGTATCATTATATTGGCCTCCCAAACAGACAATATCCACAGGGTCTGTTGGAATTGGGGTTCCGGCATAATCGGCACCGGGGAAAGTTCTCATTATTATTGTTCTGGAGGCATCCGTGGCAGTGATGTTTTCTGCTGTGGCAGCAAAAGTACCTGTAGTATTGGGGGTTAAAGTTACACTGTAAATCTTTAGCAGCTTTGCCTGATCGGCTGAAGTGATAGTAGCCAAGGTTCTCGTTACTGGAACAATGGTATTATTATGAGAAGTGGCAGCACCCGGATCGGCAAGTGGAACGAATTGTAAAAGACCTGCATATACAGATAAAGTTCCTGCTATACCGGTAATGCCGTCATAGAGATTGTAGGTTGTAGTTATTATCCCGTTCGGGTCGTCAATAACGATAGCTGCAGTAGCATCCTGAACATATTTTTGGTTACGATTTGCTTGCTGGAAAGTAAGAACTGCTTGACCAGTAAGACGATAAGCACTGCCTACAGTTCCAGCTCGGAGTTGGGCTATGGTAGCTACATTTTCCGGAAAATCATAAAAAGCAGTGGCGATTGCCGAAGGTGAAAAGCCGGTGGCATAACCCTTAGCTTTTATGGTTGTATCTGAACTGATAGGAATTGGAGCGCTGTAAACAGCAGAGGACTCTGTGGGCTCGGAACCATCTGTAGTATAGTGAATAACAGCTCCAGGAGTAGTTGTGCTGATCGTTACATTGATAGGACTGGCATAAGCACCAGCAGGAGGATTGAAAACAGGCATAACTACCACATTGCCAAAGGTATGCATTCCCAAATTAGCAATATAATCTATAGCATAAACAACCCACTGACTATCTTCTGCAGTAGTTCCGGCACTGGCTGCCCAATCCAAAGTGCCTTGTGTAATAGTCGGTTTACGAATGATAGTATGATTTAATGTAGCATTTGTAACTCCTGCCACATCCCATGCCGTCCCTGGGTCTGTTCCAATCGTGCCGATAACATCTATCCTGGTGGAATCAACTCCCACTTTTTTGTAAAGCAAAAGAGCATCGTCTCCATTATAATAAGTAACGGTGGAAGTTATATCCGCTTGCCCCAGTATGGTTGCATTGGAACCATCATTGGCAATAACATAAACATCCAAATGAGAAAGAGTTCCAGTTAGATTTAAAGTATTTGTAGGTGTTGAAGAGCCGTTGGCAAAAAGAGCTACCCAATAATTACTCAAGTCAATCGGTCCGCCGGTTCCATTGAAGATTTCAAATGCTTTATTGTTACTGCTGCCTTCAATATATTCCGAGAAGAATAAGTCATTTGCCATTCCGGGCTGAGGTGTGGCAGTTCCACTCACAAGTAGTTGATATTCACTAGCATAAGTAGTATTGTGGGAAATTACACCGTCAAAAGTTCCTGCTCCTGATGCATTCATCCGCACATAAACATTGCCGTTATAATTGTAGCTTAAGGACAATGATGTAGCCCAGTTGCCTGTGCCGGTAGAACTTAATTCAAATGGATAAGCAGTGGTTATTTGAATGGGTTCAACAGCTCCTGGTGCACTTAGAGTATATGATTGAACTGCAGAAGGAGTTCCTGCTTCGGAACTAAAGGCAGTTAAATTGGCTGTAATATTCCAAGAAACCGGTGCAGGAATTGCTTCGCCGGTAACCAAAACATTAACCGGTGTAGCTCCTGGACTGGTATGAACAATATTGCCTTCGTATTCACCGATGGCAGAAGCCAACATCCGCACATAAATTGGAGAGTGAAAATCAGCGGCAACAGTTATCGTGGAAGCCCATCCTGCTGTTTGCGAAGTAGAAACCTGAAAGCCATTGGGAGCTGTAACTGTTATGCTGCCTAAGATGTTGGTTCCCCATAAAGTGTACTCTCTGATTTCGTCGGAAGGTAAATTAACTATGCTTGCTAAAGGATCAAGTTCGGGTGTGCTTGTATGAATAACAGGAGTTTCCATAGGAGTTCCTTCCCAAAGAGTTGCCCAATCATTAGTTACTCTGATGCCGTCAATTCTGGCGATTGGAGTGTTAGTTCCTTGGCGAATAGCAATTGCTCCAATTCCTGCAATGTCGGTTCCTGAAAAATCAGCTGCTGTAAGTTGAGCAGCTGGTTCAGTAGCTCCGATAACAGGATTCACCCACATATAGACTTCATCGTTAGCTGCTCCCGAAACAATAACATATTTAATAACAATCAGATAAGTAGTATCTAAAGCATAGCTGTAAGGAGTAGCAGCAGTTTCTGAAATAGCACCTGCGGCTTTGGTTATACCGAATCTTAGGTTATCGGAATCATCCTTTTGGGCAAATACCCTGCCTTTATAATCAGAACCAATAGGATTAGGTCCGAAATGGAAGAAATAATCAGCGGTGGTTTTGGCTTCAGAAGCATTGAACAGAAAAGCAGCGTAAAAAGTGCCTGAGGTCTGATTAGCAAAGGTTTTATGAACATCTTCCGCGGATGTAGAACCGGAAAAAACTGTCTGTGCCGCTAAACCCTGATAAGCATAATAACCGGGATAAATTAAACCTTCATTGGCTACAATAACAGGATGGGAACCTGCGCCACTATGTGCATTCCAACCATGGGCAGTTAATAGATCTCCTGCGGGATAAATAAATTCCTCGTCCAAAAAAGTATTATGAACACTTGGGTCTGTTACTGTTCCGTTTACGGCTAAGTTTTGAATTGAGGCTCCTGTACTACTATGGACAATGTTGCCAGTAAAAGTTCCTGCTGAAACACCTGTTAAACGGACATAAATAGTTCCGCTGAAATCACTTGGCAAAGAAAGAGTGGAAGTAAAAGTTGTGTTATCCGTAGAAAGATTAAAACCTGTGGGAGCAGTTATACTAATAGCAGAAGTTAAGAAGTGTCCCGTTAATGTATAACTTTGTGCGGCAGAAGGAGTTCCCAATATTGTGCTGAAATCACTTAAATTGGCAGTAATATCTATCAATGGGGAAGGATTGGTAACTGTTCCTTCCACGGCAAGGTTTATAGTAGTTGCTCCGGAACTGGAATGGACAATATTGCCGGAAAAAGTTCCTGCCGTGATTCCAGTTAAACGCACATAAACAAGCCCATTAAAATTACTGGCTAAGGTAAGAGTGCTTGAAAAAGTAGTGTTATCAGTAGATAGAGCAAAACCTGTGGGGGCGGCAACAGTGATGCTTCCGGTTAAATTTTGCCCGCTCAAAGTGTAGCTCTGAGCTGTTGAAGGAGTGCCGGTATAAGTGGAAAAAGGAGTTAAAGTGCCACTAACTACAATGGTAGGTGAAGCTGTTCCTCCGGCAGTTATGCTTACATCATCAATACCCAATGCCTGAGCATAGGAAGTATAAGTTCCAGAAGTTACGGAATAATTCCAAGCAAGATATAAAGAACTTCCTGCAGAAAGAGAGTAAGATAAAGTGGCATTTACAGGAATTGTTGCTCCCGGAGCAGAAGCATAACCATTAGTTGTAGCATCCGCTGGGAAAGAAGTTAAAAATGAACTTCCTGCACTTGTCCAAGTAATTCCATCAGTGGAGTAATACATTTGGATGGAAAAACCGGCTGCATTACTTCCCATCCGGTATTTTTCCACATTATAACTGATAGCAAAAGAGTTGATTGTCGTGGAACCGTTATTACTAAGCTGAACATATACATTACCACTTTTTGTGGCAGAACTGGAAGATAAAAAACCTACAGCACGATCAGTTGCTGTTGTGGGATCACCAGCTCCGAAATTGTAAATACCGTTTCCGGCAGAATCAGTCATACTATTACCACCAGTTCTTTCTGTGGCAGTAACAGCTGCAGAATAATTTCCAACCAATCGGACTGTGGTATTTTTATCTACTTTCCAACTGGCAGGCATTGTTGCAGTGGCGGAAGTTCCTAAAACATCAAAATCCTGAGTAAGCGTTTGCCCAGATTGAATATTTATCTGAGCAGACAAACTTCCTAAAAATGCAAGGGCTAAAAGCATTACAAATAATGTCTTTTTCATAATTCCTCCCTGTAGAATTAAGCTATTTTTATCTGATACCTAAATTTACTCGTAAATGATAATCTAATTAAATATAGCTATGCCGTCAAGTAAAATTATCTAAACCAAGATAGATTATCTGTCTTTCACAGATTGCAAAGTTATATCAATGTAGTCCTGAGAAAATTTCTATGTAAAATTAGCTTATTGCCTTGAAATTGTGGAAGGAGTGTCAAGCTTTGCGAAACTAACTCTTGACAGAAATGTGAATTAATAACATAATGTTCAAATATGGTAACTTTATTTGGAAGTAAGTTAACTTGCAATGGCTCATACAGTTGTAATAAAAGGATGAAGATGCATTTTATCCAGAGGTTAATTATTTGTGCAGTATCCTTGTTATGTTTTGCCTGTACTTCTTTGCAGAAAAACAAGAGTGAAGAAGAAGCGTATAAAATTAAAGCCAGTAAGGATAGCATTGATGAATATATTATTCCAGAGATAGAAACAGAGGATATAATTTATGTTTCAGAATCCTTATATTCTACAGAGATAATTGAAGAGCAGAGGTATGTTTATACTGTTATCGAAAATGTGCAAGCTCTTCTGGAAGGTGATTGGCTTAGTAAATTCCAGCAGGAGCGCAGACCTTTTATTCTGCTAATTTCTTCTAACATAGAATCAGAATATACAGAGCAGGAATCTTCTCTTTTAGAATTAATAAAGAACGAACTATTAAGAAGTTATGCAGTCAATTTGGTTTTATGTGATACTTCGCTTATATTATCTTCACACCCTGATTCCTTATTATATGTTAGAGAGCATAGTGGGGCAGATTTTCTTTTACAGAGCCGATATTTAATAGAGAATGGAATTCCGTTTTTAGAGCTGAAGCTATATAATTTACAGGAAATGGCTTGTGTTTATGATGAAACAAAAAGTTTAATAAAAATAAAGATCTAAAGGACAAAAAAAATGCAGATTAGCAAACTTGACCAAATGTTCGATGTTTTGGCTACCAGGCCAAAAAAACGTATGATAGCGGCCTGGGGAGTTGATTCACATACTATTTTAGCAGCATATATGGCTGTGGAAAAGGAACTGATTGAAGCAACTTTAGTTGGTGATGAAAAAATGATTTTATCAGTGTGTAAGGAACATAATCTTGATTGTTCCAAATTTAACATTGTTCATTGCCCTGTAGATATTAAATCTGCTAGCCTAGCTGTAGAAATGATTAATAAAGGCAAGGGCGATTTTTTAATGAAGGGGCTTATTTCCACCGATCGTTATATGAAAGCAATTTTAAATAAAGAATGCGGGCTTATGGATCCTGGTGCGATTCTTTCCCATGTAACAGTTACCGAATCAAAGCATTATCATAAATTACTGATAGTTGGTGATGTAGCTATTATTCCTCTTCCCGATCTAAATCAGAAAATTGCCATAACTAATTATCTGATTAGGACTGCCAATTTATTGGGTATTGAAAATCCCAAAGTAGGTCTTCTTTCTGCCAGTGAACAAACCCTTCCCAAAATTACTTCTTCTGCGGATGCCGCAATTATTGCCAAAATGGCTCAACGCGGTCAAATTAAAGGTGCCATAGTAGAAGGTCCTTTGGGTTTAGATATGATTTTGGATAGAGAAAGTGCCCTAATTAAAGGTGTGGATAGTCCTGTCTGTGGAGATGCAGATTGTATCCTTTTCCCCAATATTGAATCTGGCAACACTTTTTACAAAACTATCATAAAACTGGCGAAAAGTGAACTGGGAGCGATAGTTATGGGGGCGCGGGTTCCCTGTGTTTTAACCTCCCGGGGTGATAGCGAATGCAGTAAATTATATTCTATCGCTTTAGCAGCGATGTTGGCGTAAGAAAAATGATTACGAAACTTACTGAACTTGCAGAAAAAGCTATAAACAGCGGCAAAAAGACCCGCATCGCAGTTGCCGTTGCAGAAGATAATAATACTATCAATGCCATTTTAAAAGCTACAAACAATGGATTTGTTTCCCCTATCTTAATAGGAAATAAAGATAAAATCACAGCTCTCTTACCTGCCGACATAGATTCCAACAAATTGCAAATAATGAATATAACTGATCCTGCTATGGCTGTTAAAGAAGCTGTTAGAATGGTTCGCAATAATGAAGCTGATGTTTTGATGAAAGGTTTAGTGGGAACTGAAACTTTCCTGAAAGCGGTTTTGGATAAAGAAAAAGGGCTTCTACCTCCCAAAGCGGTTATGAGCTATACTTGCGCTTTAGAAATCCCTAAGTATCATAAATTGCTTTTTGTTAGCGATACTGCTGTGCTAATAAATCCCGATCTGAATCAAAAAATAACTATGATCAATTACAGCGTTGCTATGGCAAGGAAGTTTGGCATTGAAAAACCCAAAGTTGCTTTAATTTCTGCCACAGAAAAGGTTAGCCCTTCAATGCCGGAGACCTTGGAATATTCGCTTTTATGTAAAATGGCCGAACGGGGACAGATAAAAAATTGCCTTGTGGATGGGCCCTTAGATATATTTTTAGCTTGTGATCCGACATCACTTTCCATCAAAGGAATTCAAAGTTCTTTAGAGGGTGATGCCGATATTCTCATTTTCCCGAATTTGGAAAGCGCCAATAGTTTTTATAAGGGGCTAATGCTTTTTGGGGAAGGAGAATTGGCCGGTTTGATCTGCGGAACTACAAAACCGGTGATAGTTATGAGCCGTAGCGAAAGCGAAAATTCCAAATATTACTGTATAGCTCTATCTTGTTTAATGGCGGAGGGAAAATGAAGATAGCCATTGCTTCAGATCATGCTGGTTATGAAATGAAAGAAGCAATCATAAATGCCTTTCCTGAAATTGAATTTGAGGATTTTGGCACACATAGTACACAGAGTATGGATTATCCAGACACAGGTTATCCCGCTGCCAGAGCAGTTGCCACAAAACATTGTGAAAAAGGTATCCTTATTTGTGGCAGCGGAATTGGAATGAGTATTACTGCCAATAAGGTTTCAGGAATTAGAGCTGCTCTATGTGTAAATACTGATATAGCTCGTCTTTCCCGAAAACATAACGATTCTAATATTTTGGTTTTGGCAGGAAGATTTACCGCCATACCTTATGCCATAGAAATTACCAAGGTTTGGTTGAACACATCTTTCGAAGGTGGAAGACACTTAAAGAGAATTAATAAAATACATCAAGGAGAAAAGTAATGATTCACATTCAAAAAACCGATCCCGAAATTTACGCTGCTATTATGAATGAACTTAATAGAGAACGTGAAAATTTGGAACTGATCGCCAGTGAGAATTTCACTTCCCTGGCTGTTTTAGAAGCTCAAGGTTGTATTATGACCAATAAGTATGCCGAGGGTTATCCCTACCGCTGGAGTAAAAAAACTGGTGCAATAAATTATAAACTCTACGGTCGTTATTACGGTGGTTGCGAATTTATTAACGATGCTGAACGTTTAGCTATTGAACGCGCCAAACAAATCTTTGGAGCTGAGCATGCTAATGTTCAACCTCATAGCGGTTCTCAGGCAAATATGGCCGCCTATTTTACTCTTGTTAAACCAGGGGACACTGTTATGGCTTTGGAACTTGCCCATGGAGGACATTTAACCCATGGCCATCCTCTTTCTTTTAGTGGACAGCTTTACAATATTGTCCCCTACACTGTAAATAAAGAAACTGAACAGCTAAATTATGATGAATTGGAAGCTTTGGCAATTGAACATAAGCCACAAATGATTTTAGCTGGTGCTTCTGCTTATCCGCGTAAACTGGATTTTGCCAGATTTCGTAAAATTGCCGATAAAGTAGGAGCCAAATTAATGGTTGATATGGCTCATATTGCAGGACTTGTAGCTGCCGGTTTACATCAAAGTCCTGTCCCCTATGCAGATGTAGTTACTACCACAACACATAAAACATTGCGCGGACCTCGTGCTGGACTTATTTTATGTAAAGAAGAATTTGCCAAAGAAATTGATAGCAAGGTCTTTCCAGGTGTGCAAGGTGGACCCTTAATGCATATTATTGCCGCAAAAGCAGTTGCTTTTCTTGAAGCACTTCAGCCAGAATTTAAACTCTATCAGCAAAAAGTAGTGGAAAATGCTAATGCTTTAGCTAAGGCATTAATTGATCAAGGTTTCAAACTGGTTTCAGGAGGAACAGATACACATCTTATGCTGATTGATTTAGGACCCGAAATTGAGGGAAGCCCCAGCGGCAAAAAAATGGAAGAAGCTCTTGACTTGGCAGGAATTACAGCAAATAAAAATACGGTTCCTTTTGATACCAGAAGTCCATTTGTAGCTTCCGGAATTCGTTTAGGAACACCAGCTGTTACAACTCGCGGAATGGGAAAAGTAGAAATGGAGCTGATAGCTGAGCTTATTAAAAAAGTGCGTGATAACTTTGAAAATGAAGAATACCTGCAAGCACTGAAAAAAGAAGTGCATTCTTTAACTGATCGGTTTCCACTGTATCCAGAATTATAGCGGTTGGATAAATAAAGTAGCCCAAGGATGCCAGTCTTCAGCATAAATTAAAATCAGAGCCAATAACTACAATGATTGTAGAAGCATTGGATATTGGTTCCAATTCCATAAAATGTCTCATTGCAGACAAAAGGGAGAAGAGTTTTAATTGTTTAACGGATATTAGAATTCCTTTTCGTCTGGGTTCCTATCTTACCAAAAAGGGATATATATCTGAATTGGGACAAAATAAGGCAATTTATGTTCTAAATTGTTTGCAATTAGACATAGAAAGAGCTTACAATGTGGAAGAAATAATTGCCGCAGGCACCGAAACCTTTCGTCGAGCATCCAATAGGAAAGAGTTTGTAAGAAGAATATATATACAGGACTGCCTGGAAGTGAAAATCCTTACTCCTAAGCAAGAGGCAAAATTAGAATGGAAAGGCGTGCTGAGCGGTTTGCCCAATCCTTTGCAACCAATAACCGTTTTTGACAGCGGGGGTTTTAGCACGGAAATCATTTCTGGCCGTGGGGGACATATTCAAAGCAGCCAAAGTTTTCCTTTAGGCGCACTTCAGCTGACCAAACAGTTTGTGAAAAGCGATCCGATTTCCACCAAGGACTATAATAATTTATTATTCTATATTAATGGTGTTCTACCTGTTTCCATAGTTACAAAAGATACTTTAATCGGAACCGGAGGAGGGGCTTTAGTTTGTGCCTGCGTTGCCTCAAAAGGCAAAATTAAAACCCCTCAACAAGCTGAGGGCTATGAAATTACCTTAGCGGAACTTCAACGCCAAATTGAATTATACAAACAGACAGACCTAAAGCAACGCGAAAATATTGCCGGAATGGGAAAAGAAAGAGCGGATATAATGTTAGCCGCTGTCTTGCTTTTTTCCGCTCTATTAAAAAAAAGCGGAAAAGATAGATTTCGCGTTTCCACTAGAGGACTTAGGCACGGAATGTTGACAATGCCAAAATGGTATGTCTGCCCCATCTAAAAGCTCTAAGTAAGGATAATCTATACCAATATAACCTTTACATTATGAAAACTTGTTTATAAGCGGGCAAAACATCCTTGCAAAAATCCTATCCTCCTCTCATCATTCACCTCTCTTCCGCTCATCGTTGAGAACGAGTTGAGGACGAGAGGATGACGGGAGGATGACAGGAGGATGAGGAAATACTTGTAAGGAACTTGATATTTAATAAGTAATTATATCATTTGGAGATCTGTAAGAACTGGATTATTATATAACAAAGAGGTAATAAAAGATGGCGTGTGAATTTTGTAACCTTGATTGCTCTATATACCTTGCTGAAAACGAACATTTTTTTGCAATTTGGGATAAATATCCGGTCAGTAAGGGGCATACTTTGATAATTGCCAAAAGGCATACCCCCGATTTTTTTGCCTTAACCGAAGCGGAAGTTGTATCATTGCAGGCAATTACAATAACTGTGCAAAAGCTGTTGGCGGAAAAGTATAATCCGCAGGGCTACAATTTGGCAATGAATTGTGGTTCTGCTGCCGGACAAAGTATCCCCCATTTTCATTTACATATCATTCCCCGTTTTTATAAAGATGGCAAAAACATCTTTAAAAGGAGTCGCGAATCGGTTTTTTAGGAGGTTAGAATGAAGCACTTTGCTCTGCTTTTATGTCTGCTAATGACAGTTTCTCTTTTTGCCTACGATTTTAATGACAGAGAAGGAATTGCGGTTTTTAAAATTAAGCCAGAAATGCGTTCCGCTCTGCAAAAAAACAATAATCGCACTGGCATTGCCACAATTGATGAGAAACTGCAGAAATTACAGGTCTCATCCATCCACCCCAAATTTAATCTATCTCCTCAAAAGAGAAATAATTGTGAGCTGGAACTAATTTTTACAGTGCAAAGTCCCTACCCTCCTCAGACAATTGTAAACTTGCTTGCCACAGATAATTATGTGCAATATGCGGAAATTGTTTATCCCGATAGCGTTTTTGCCATTCCCATTGATGAATATTATGATGAATCACTCTATTTTTCTTCTCTGGAAGCAGAATCCGCGTGGGATATTCATAAAGGCGAAAATGGCTCAAATTCTGTGCTGCTTGCCATTGTAGATACCGGTTGCCGGTGGACTCATCCAGACCTGGTTGATAATATTTGGCAAAATTTAGGCGAAGATGTAAATGACAATGGCTATACAATTTATTATAACGGAAGCACTTGGGTTATGGATGCGGGAGACCTGAATGGAATTGATGATGACGGAAATGGAAAAATCGATGACCTGATTGGTTGGGATTTTATGCTTACCAGTTCTGGCGAAGAGGCAAATAATCCTTTTGAAAGCAGCGGGCATGGGACTACGGTTTGTGGAATTGCTTCTGCCAGAACAAATAACATAATTGGGGTTAGTTCCCTTGCCTGGAATTTAAAAATGCTTCCCATATCCTGTAGTTTCCCAGGTTCTGGTTCTATATATAGAGGTTACGATGGTATTATTTATGCTGCAGAAATGGGAGCTGATATAATAAATTGCAGTTGGGGTGGCTCTTCTTTTTCTTGGGCAAATCAAGAAGCTATCAAGTATGCCTATTCTTTGGGCTCAACAATTGTTGCCTCTGCTGGAGATAATAATAACGCTATCCCTGTCTATCCTGCTGCCTATCAAAATGTTATAGCTGTTGCCGCTTTGCAAAATAATGGCATAAAATCTTCTGTTTCCAGTTATGGTTCCTTTGTTGATGTAGGCGCTCCTACAGAATCAATTGGAACAGTAACTGCCAGTGGTTATACAACTGTAAGTAATGCAACATCTTATGCCAGTCCGGTGGCAAGTTCTTTGGCAGGATTAATCCAATCCTATCTTCCGGAAATAAGCCAAACAGAACTGAGAGATAGAATCAAAGGTAGCTGCGATGATGTAGATGCCGTAAATCTTGGCAGGGAAAATCTTTTGGGTGAAGGAAAACTTAATGCCCGCCGTGCGTTGCAAGAAAGCAATCCCCTTCCCGATGTTGAAATTCGGCTTGCTTTAATAGAAAATAGAGGAGCAACCGATGCAAATGGAAATTTGGCGGTTGAACCTGATGAGACATTCTCGGTCAATTTGCTGTTAAGAAGCTACGGAGAATATGCTTCCAATGGTAATTTTACGCTTTCCACAGGCAATGCTAATGTAAATATCCTATCCGGAAGCCACAGTCAAACTATTCCTGCCGATGGTTATCTTCTTCTGGAAAATGTATTTAGCATTTATGTTTTGCCAAGTGCAACTTCTCAATATGTTACTTTTACTTTAAATACAGTTGCCGATTATCCTGTAGTTGCTGGAGCTAATCTGTCTTTTAGTATATTAATTAATGCGGGAGGAATATTTGTGTGGGAAGGAGTTGCCGGGGGAAGAGATATGAGCGGAACCTTTATTAATAACACTTTGCAGGATTTGGGTTATGACTGTGTT
The DNA here is from genome assembly GCA_002432865.1 of Cloacimonetes bacterium UBA5835. Lineage (GTDB taxonomy): Bacteria > Cloacimonadota > Cloacimonadia > Cloacimonadales > Cloacimonadaceae > Cloacimonas. The sequence continues at coordinate 59,179 of DJGX01000049.1, read as the reverse complement.
TACGGAACTACTTTCCCCAGTTCGTTTTACAGTTTTGAAGCGGTCTTTTTAAGTTTTGGAGCAGTGGGCAGTAACATTGTTCGTTTTGATAACCTACTTATGTATAATGCGTTATACAGTTATTTAATTTCTGGCGGAAAAGTATATATTGAAGGCGTGGATGTGGTCGGATTCGATTTTGGATACTATCTTCCGGATGTTCAAGGCGAGCAAGATGCGGATGAAGTTCTTTTGCCTCTCTTGGGAATAATGAATGCTGAGGATGGACAAACCAATGCTATAAATAATCTTAGCGGCGTTTCTAATACTCCAACTTCTGGAATGAATTTTACTGGTTCCACGCAAACTAAGGTGGATTATATAGATCGTTTTACGGCTCTTTATCCTTATGCCAGAAGTGCTTTTGAGGAAAGTGATTATGGATGTGTGGCAGTTGCCAGTGCAGGTGGCTATAATGAACGCAGCTTTGTGTTTAGCTATGCTTTAAGTGAATTAACGGATGGAACTTTTCCTAATACGAGAGCAAACCTCCTGAAATGCATTATGGATTTCTTTACGGCAGAAGAAGTTACACTGCCTGTAGAACTTACTGCTTTCTATGCTGTCTATGCTAATGGTGCCAATATTTTTTGGAATACAGCTTCTGAAACTAATCTCGCTGGCTATAATCTCTACAGAAATGATAGGCCTGATTTTTCTTCTGCCCTAAAATTGAATGCTTCCATAATTTCTGCAATAGGCGGTGCAAGCGGCTATCATTATAGTTTTTATGATTCTGAATTGCCCCTTGCCGATACACTTTACTATTGGCTGGAAACAATTGCCTATAATGGAATTAACAATGTTTTGGGTCCGATAGTTCTGATTTTACCTAATCCTGAACCGGAAAATCCTCCTCTGCCACCTGATAAAATTGAATATTTACATAGCTATCCAAATCCCTTCAGTTCGTCTGTGGTATTGGAACTAAAACTTAGTTCTGCAACGGAAAGTAAAATATACATCTATAACATTAAAGGACAGCTAATTAGGAAAATGGAAACTATTCCTTTGGATACAGGTTTACAACATTTTGCCTGGGATGGCTTGGATAATAAAAATAGGGCTGTTCCTTCCGGTATTTACCTTATAATAGTTAAAAGTGAGCAAAGAACGATCATCCACAAGCTTCTGAAAATGTAACTGAAGGGACGAGAAGTCGAGGGGTCTTGGAGTCGAGAAGTCTTGGAGTCGAGGGGTCTTGGAGTCGAGAGGTCTTGAGGGCGAGGGGTCTTGGAGTCGAGAGGAAGAAGGTAGCCGGAGCTCGCTGAAGCTCAGCAAAGAAGTGGAAAGCTGAAAAGGTGAAACAAAGAGTTCATTTTTGTTGCAACCTGATAGAAAGGAACCACCAGTACCGAAATAAAATTGATCCCTGTATATAATTCTTTTGCTTGCCCTTTTTCTGATGTTGGTGTAAGCCCCTTGTAAAAATAGAAGTTAGACAAAAGTTCCGTTATGAACGATACATACTAACGACGGGTTTTAATCCGGGGATATAATGAATGGATATAAAAGTCCCAGTGGGACGACAGATAATAACGATGGAGACGTTAATAATCTGTCGGCTCTAAGTCAAAATCAACATTTTGCAATCCTGTCGGCTTTAAGTCAAAATCGGCATTTTCTATGAGATAATTAATGACCTTATTCAAAGAAAGCAAAAAGAACGAAATTGTATGGCAGATCACAAGCAAAACCGATTTTAACTCAAAGACCAACACAATCATAGCGATGGTGGCGTAATCTCTGGAAAAAAACAAGAAAATTGATGTCTTCATCAACCACTTCTCACGCTTAATTGCTTAGCGTGCACTTTATACTTTTACATTTTTGCAACACTTTTCTTGTTTCATAAATTAGCTTTAACTACAAAAAAAGGACTGCGCCAGCTAGGCGCAATCCTCATAGTTTGTTTGTTTCCAGAGATTACTGAATGCTAATCTCTTTCTTGGGAGAGGGTTCTTTCTTCGGAATAGTTAGTTTCAACACTCCATCTTCCATCTTAGCAGAGATTTTAGAAATCTCGGCATTTTCAGGAAGGACAAGATTTCTGCGATAGCTGCCACTGTATCTTTCGCAGCGATATACAGTTCCTTTTGTCTCTTCTTTGGTAGTATTGCAATTGGCCTCAATTATTAATTGATTATCATGAATACTTATTTTTACATCATCTTTCTTAAATCCAGGCAGATTAGCCAAAACCTGGAATTCCTTATCCTGTTCAATTATATCCATTGCCATCGGTTGGAAATTATCATCTCCAACTTCCTCTTCGTAAAAGCGATTGAAAAAATCGTCGAATAAATTGAGCATACTGCTCATTGGTCTTAGTTCATTAGTTCTACGATAAGGTACGAGTTTCATTTTGAACCTCCTTGAATTTTTATTGTTCACTAATTAATATAATCGAAGGCACAAAAAAAGCAAGAAAAATTTTAGCAATCTGGCCATTAGATTGCTAAAATTTTTTGCCGAATTAGCTAACTAACTGAATATAAAGATGTTACAATAGCAAAAAAAGTTATAATTTTTCACTATCTCAGATTTGGATTTTTTAAAAAGTTCTTAGAGGGTAGCTGTAAGATAATAATCTGGCTAATGGATAGGGACATTAATAGGGCTATCACCCAAAATATTGCCAAGATAATCAGTTGTATCTGGAGGGACAGTTTTGCTATCTAAATTATCAATTTTTATATTATTAGTTTTAGGTATGGCTTCACTAATTGCCTGTAGATGTTGACGCAAAGTATCAGGTTTTGTTTCTTCTTTTTGCTCTTTGATGCTAACAGCTGTAGAATCGGATTTTTTGGCGGTGAAGAAATTCGGGGGTCTAAGCCAATTTTGATTATAGGCATACCAGAGAATTGAACCCAGGATAATAATAATAACTAAAATCCCCAGGGTCCACATAAAATTGGTGGAGAGCATAATCTTTTTTTCTTTAACTGTGGTAGCGGGTTTAAATTCAGGTTTATTACTTTCCGGCATCATAATGGAAAAGGCATTCATCACAGAATTCAAATCGGCTTCAAGGTAACGAGCATAATTAAAAACAACAGCTTTTGCAATGCCATAGGGTCCTAATGCAGATAAGCGATTTTCTTCAATTGCTTTTATCTGATCTTCTTTGAAACGAAGTTCATTCCAGATATCCTGATAGCTGTAACCACGCTGTAAACGCAATTCCAGAAGGTACTTACCTAAATTCTCCATTTGAATACTCCTTGGAAGGTTTCATAAACTTCCCCACTTAGTAAATACCCCTGTGCGGTGGCTGAAATTTTTACAGTTCCTCCTGGCATATTAACCTTAACTTCGTTATCCAAAAAGCCATTAATGATACCACTATAGACAGTTGCTGAAGCTCCTGTTCCACAGGCAAAAGTTGCTCCACAACCTTTTTCCCAAATTTTGATAGCTATCTCATTTCTATTTATCAGGTAAGCAAAATGAACATTCACAGTATCGGGAAAACCCTGGTGATGTTCCAAAAGTGGACCATATTTTATATGTGGGTCATCATCAGAATTATTCTGCCAAACAATAAAATGGGGATTGCCAATTTCAATCAGATCTCCTGTGAAGCCCTCAGCATTGTACTTTCTTTTTAGCATTTTGGGTAAACCCAAATTAGCAGTTATTGTTTTATCGTTGTTTACCTGGCATTTTTTTACTCCAGAATCAGTAAGAATCTCAAATTCCCTTTTTTCTGTTTTCTTGTATAGAAGCCAGGTTACACATCGTAAAGCAGAGCCACACATTTCAGCTTGTGAACCATCGGCATTGAAAATTATCATTTGAGCATCAAATTCTGTGGAGGGCTTTAATAAAACTAAGCCATCAGCCCCAATGCCAAAATGAGGTCTACATACTTCTAAAGCCAGGGAGGAATAATTAAGTTCCTTTAAAGTAACAAGTTCAGGCGCAAAATAATCCAGAATAACAAAATCGTTACCCTGTGCATTCATTTTAATAAAAGGTATCAGCATAAAACGGAAGAAACCATATCGCTAAAGCTATAAAAGCCCTTGCGGTCTTTAATCCATTTTGCTGCCTGTAAAGCACCAGAAGCTAATGCACTACGAGAACGCACACAATGACTAAGCTCAATTGTGTCGGCTTCACTATCAAAGCCGACTTTATGTGTTCCTGGAATTGAACCGGCTCGTAATGAAACAAAATGTAATTCACTCGGTTCAATTTTTCTATATGCAGGATCAAATAGAGTAGTTTTTTTATGGCTGCTGTTGGCTAATATAGTTTTGGAAAGCTCAATAGCTGTTCCGGAAGGACTATCTGCTTTTTGATTATGATGCATTTCCAAACCGTAGACATCATAATCGGGAAAACGATCAAAGGCTTTCGTTGCTTCTGCTACTAAGCGATTAAAGATATTCATACCAATGGAGAAATTAGCTCCATAAATCAGACCTGAAGCCGAATTTTCCACCATTTTTTGTACTTCCTCTAAATGATCAAACCAGCCGGTAGTTCCCACAACCATATTTTTCTTATAGGAAAGCACTTTTTGAATATTATCCAGCACTACTGAAGGGTGGCTGAAATCGATACAAACTTCTGCCTCGCCAATTGATTGCAACGAAATTTCACTGTGGTAGTTATTTTGTTGAGGATCTATAATAGAAACAACTGTGCAATCATAGTTAGTGGCTAAATTTGCCAGCATTTTTCCCATTTTCCCATAACCAATTAAACACAGTTTTAGTCCCATTTAATTCTCCGCATATTGAATGATTAACTGTTCTACAAATGCAGAACCTTTATAAAGTTGATCTACAGTAATATCTTCATTTACAGTATGAACATTGTTCATCCCTGTGCCAACTATGATCATTTGTATGCCTCCGGCATTAAAGATGTTAGCATCACTACCACCCCCTCCAATTTTTATATTCGAAGGAATATCTAAAGCGCGTAGAGCATTTTCAGCAAGAGAAACAACTGGAGCATTATTTGGGATAAAAAAAGCCTCATATTCTTGTTCCAATTCAAATTTGTAAGAGGCATTACCATTTTGGTCATTATAGCGTTTAACAGTAGAAATTACAGCTTGTTTGATCTCGTCACAAACCTGATCCAGCTTCGCTTTTTTATGGCTACGAGCTTCACCTTTAACCACAACTTCCTTAGGGACAATATTGGTAGGTGAGCCACTATAAATAGCTCCTAAATTACAAGTAGTTTCAAAATCGATTCTTCCATTAGGCATTGCTACAATGGACTCGGCGGCCAAACGAATTGCATTTAGTCCTTTTTCAGGTTCCACTCCAGCATGAGCTTCTTTACCATAAAAAGTGATGCAAAAAGTATTTTGGTAAGGAGCTCCAATTGTTAATTCACCAACCTGATGGCTGTCTAATGCATAGCCGATTTTGGATTGTAATTTGGATTTATCAAAGCATTTAGCCCCTAAAAGTCCTATTTCTTCCGAAACAGTAATCAGCACTTCGATAGGTGCATGCTCGATACCTTTATCTTTAATATTCTTTATGGCTACCATAATTTCTGAAATTCCAGATTTATCATCCGCACCCAAAATTGTAGTTCCATCGCTGAAAATGCGACCATTGGCAATAGTTGGTTTTATTGCTTTTCCGGGAGTTACAGTATCAGAATGTGCACAAAGAAGAAGAGGTTTTTTATTTATTGTACCAGGGAAATAGGCATACAAATTACCTGCATTACCATTAGTTTTGGTATAGCAATCATCTTCTTCAACTATTGCCCCCAGTTGTTCCAAATCCAATTTTAATTTATCAATCACTGCTCGCTCATTTTTAGATTCGCTATCAATAGCTATAAGTTCGAGAAAGTAGTTCACTACATCTTTTTTCATTTTTTATCCTTTAGATTTATTTGCTGTTTCTTTATATGATATGCTAAATTCATATTTTGTCAAGAAGTTCTTACTGGTCTGTAGAAAAGTTAATTTTATCCAAGCCCCAAGCGTTCTTGGCGGTAATTATTATTTTGAATATTTTGCCACCACTCACGGTTTTCCAGATACCAAGAGATGGTTTTTCGGATGCCAGTCTCAAAAGTTTCAGCAGGTTTCCATCTCAAGTCCTTTTCAATTTTGCCGGCGTCAATAGCATAGCGTAAATCATGGCCAGGCCTATCTTTCACATAGGTAATTAGTTCAGTGTAACTATTCAGAGTGGGTGAAGGTTCCAGTTCGTCTAAAATTTTACATATCGTAGTTACAATATCAATGTTTTTCATTTCATTGTGGCCTCCGATATTGTAGGTTTCGCCAAATTTACCTTTACGGATAATAATATTGATAGCTTCACAGTGGTCTGTAACGAAAAGCCAATCGCGCACATTTAGTCCTTTTCCGTAAACAGGTAAAGGTTTATGAGCCAAGCAATTTAGAATCATTAAAGGGATCAGCTTCTCAGGAAATTGATAAGGACCATAGTTATTGGAACAATTAGAAATAGTAATAGGTAGTCCAAAAGTTCTCTGCCAGGCACGGACTAAATGATCGGAACCTGCTTTGGAAGCTGAATAGGGAGAAGAAGGATCATAAGCTGTCTCTTCTGTAAACATACCTGATTCTCCTAAAGAGCCAAATACTTCATCAGTAGAAATATGATGAAATCGAAAATTTTTCTTTTCGGCTTCCTGCAAAGTTCGATAATATTCCAAAGCAGCATTTAGCAAAGTAGCTGTTCCCACCAGATTTGTTTTAACAAATTCCATCGGACCATCAATACTGCGATCTACATGTGATTCGGCAGCAAAATGGACAATTGTATCTGGTTTGAACTGATTTATTACTTCCTTCATTTTTTCAGCATCGCAGATATCTGCCCTTACAAAGAAATAACGAGAGTTTCCATATTTACTCTCTAAATCCTGCAAGCTATCCAAGTTTCCAGCATAAGTAAGTTTATCTATATTTAGTATTTTCCCTGAAAAATTCTCATCGGCAAAAAGGGTATGCAAATAGTTTGCCCCAATAAAACCTGCGCCTCCGGTAACAATCACGCTCTTCATTATTCCTGCCTTATTTTATCTAAGATAGTTTTAAATTTCAAAAGTTCTTCCTCAGATTTATAGACGAAGGTTATTTTCCCTTTACCATTAGCTTCTTGAACCTTAACTTTCATCTTAAATAGCTGATGCAATTCTTTTTCCAGATCTACAACCCGGGAACTTGTTTTTGCTTTTTGCGGTGCTGCAGTTTTGTCTTCAGAATAAGTTTTCGCTTTATCTTCAGCTTCACGAACAGTTAAATTATATTTAATAATGTATTCAGCAAAACTAATTTGCAGTTCAGGTTTCACAGAAAGAACAGCGCGTGCCTGTCCCGAATTCAATTCTCCTGAAATAAGCATCTGTTTAATTCTTTCCGGTAGTTTCAATAAACGCAGAGAATTTGTTATTGTAGCTCTATCTTTTCCTACAATTTCAGATATTTGGTTATGAGTTAATCCAAAATCTTCAACTAAAGCATTATAGGCAAGAGCTTCTTCGATAGGATTCAAATCTTCCCGCTGGATATTTTCAATTAAAGCAAACTGAAGCTGTTCCTTTTTCGAAACACTACGAATAACAACCGGCACTTTTTCCAGACCAGCTAATTTGGCTGCTTCCAATCTTCTTTCTCCAGCGATTAATTCATATTCCGAAGAAGTAGTCTTGGTAACAATCAAGGGTTGAATAATACCATTTTCTTTGATGGATTCAGTAAGCTCAGCCAGCTTTTCTGCATCGAATATTTTCCGTGGTTGATAACGATTGGGTTTTATACTGTCAATCGGCAGAGTACTAATACCCAATTTGGGATTTTCTTCAAGATCATTTTCTGGAATTAGAGCTGAAAGACCTCGTCCTAAACGATCATTCATAAATAACTACCTATTTACTTCTATTGATAACTTCATTAGCCAGATTAAGGTAACTCATCGCACCCGGAGATCTTATATCATAAAGAAAAATAGGTTTCCCAAAACCAGGTGCCTCTGTTAATTTAACATTGCGCGGAATAATTGTACGAAAAACTTTCTCTTTAAAATAGCGATGAACTTCTTTAGCTACTTGCAAAGATAGATTTACTCTTTTATCAAACATTGTTAACAGCACTCCCAGAATATTTAATCCGGGATTTAAGTTTTTTTGAATCAAACGAATAGTAGTAAGTAATTGGCTAACTCCTTCCAAAGCATAATATTCGCATTGAATAGGAACTAAAACTTCCGTAGCAGCTGTCATAGCATTAACAGTTAACAAACCAAGTGAAGGAGGACAATCAATTATAATATATTCGAATGAATTTACTATCGGCTGTAAGGCATTTTTCAATTTATGCTCACGCGCATATTCTTGAACCAGTTCAATTTCCGCTCCTGTTAAATTTATATTTCCAGGAATGCAATATAAGTTTTCTGTGGAAGTAGCTAGGATTGTTTTTTCTATTGGAGCTCTATCTATTAAGGCATCATATATCTGCAATTCTACCTTATCTTTATCGATTCCAACTCCGCTGGTAGCATTTCCCTGAGGGTCAAAATCCACTAATAGAGTCCTTTTTTCTAAAACTGCCAATGCAGCAGCCAGATTTACGGCTGTTGTTGTTTTTCCAACGCCACCTTTTTGGTTTACTACAGTTATAATATTGGGCATATATATCCTTTCATTTTATAAACTTAACGCAGCATAAGGTCTCGCTGTTTAATACCAATTAATTTGCGTTGACCCAAGGAAGGATAGTTTTTATCCAACAGGACTTCATAATGCAGGTTTTGCACATCATCCAGTTTCTGAGCTTTATAAAAAACAACCATTCCGCTTGGTTTCAGCAATCTCCTTATGGGAGAAATATAACGTTCCTCCAAAGAAATGGCTCTGCAAACTATTATATCGTAGCTTGGACGCCTTGCCACATAAGCATAATCTTCTAAACGACTCGCTTCAACATTTGTTGCTGAAAGAGATAGGGCATCCACAAATTCACGCAAAACCCGGGATTTCTTTTGTACCGATTCCAGAAGTGTTAAATTAAAATCTGGAACGGCAAGTTTAAGAGGAATTCCAGGTAAACCACCTCCCGAACCGAAATCCAAAACAAATTTTCCTTCTAAATCCAAACATTCCAAAGCAACTAAGCTGTCAAGAAAATGCTGCACCCAATATCTATCCGAAGGTATATTACGGGAAACCAGATTAACCTTACGATTAGTAGTATACAGCAAATTATGATAATGTTCAAAGCGTTTCATTAATTGGTTTATGTTTTCCAGTTCAAGTGAGTTAAGATAATCCTCAAAGATTTGTTTTTCGTCTTTCATTGTTGTTCCTCTTTAAATTTTCGAATTAGGGTTTTTACCAGAAAAGAACTGTCATCAGCCATCTTTATCAGGTAGTTATGAGCTTGAGGAGTATTAATTTGTTTCAAAGAACGCGCTACCAAATAGCGATAACGTTCACAGGGATGAAATGCATATTCAGCAAGTAAATTAACGCTCTCTTCACTTTTGATACTGCCTAAAAGAGAAAGACAGGTAGTAATATACTTTCCATTATTCAGGTGTTTTCTTATAGGTTCAATTAAAGTGCTATCTCCAACACCTGCTATTAATGCCAAAGCGTTTTTAGCTTTCAAACTATCCGCATCGTCAGTATAGTTAAATAGTAGCTGTTTAAAACTCTCGTTTTCTTTAACCATAACTTCCAAGGCGCGATATTCCAATCCGGATTTTGTATTAAGTTTATATTTAAGAATATATTCGCTTGCCTCTTCAGCTCTGTCAAGCATAATTTCTCTGGCTTTTTTTACTCTTTCAATGGCATTACCAACTTCCCATTCAGCAGCAGCAGCAAAAATATTTTCTATAGAATCATCAGGAGCAGGAGGAGTTAGCATAGGCATTTCATTTTTTGTAAGATCATCTTTTTCTTCTGTTTGGGTTATGTCTTTTCCAACAGCATAAGTTCCCTTTTTCCATATTGTTCCATTTGCCATAAGGGTATCCGGATATGTATCTATACCACCTTCATCCAAAAAAAGACCTATACTACCTGTAGCTCTACTATAGGCAGCATAACCATAATTTTGGGAATTTTTGCGTTCATAGCGATCATTTCCGCTTTTATCTACAAAAATTCCAACGGAATTACTTAAACCTAAACCATTTCCTCCTTCAATAGAATAGGCATCATTACCCTGGGCATCAATTAAAATTCCTAAACCCCAATCGTGACCCGCACCCTGTCCAGGACCGTGTCTACTGTAATATGCATCATCTCCTTGCCCATCAAAAAGGAAACCTGCAGCCAGATGAATTCCCGAACCTTGAGGATAATAAATTGCATTATAAACATCATTTCCAGCTTCATCAATCAACATCCCCAAAGCATACCAATAGGCAACTCCTTGGGCATAAACCCCACCCAAATAACGATCATTTCCATTTTTATCATATAAAAGGCCAAATCCGCCAGCAAAATCAGGACGCAAACCAAAACCAACTCCCTGTCCAAGGGTTAAATAGTCATTAGGCATCAAAGGTGAATGAAAATATTTTCCCCCAACAAGATAATTATCGGCTCCTTCCATATCCAATATAGCACCTGCAGAACGAATTGAACCCAAACCTTGAGCAAGGCAAGTAGCGTTATAAATATCATTTCCCTGGCAATCTTGAAGGAGCGAAAGCCCTCGAATTGCAGCACCTTGACTAAATAGACCACTTTGATATATATCGTTACCTTGAAAATCTCGGTGTAATTGCATCCCCATCATTGCAGCAAAAGAAAAATCACCTGTTTTATAAATATCATTTCCCTGTAGATCATAGGAAATTCCCAAGCCCGATAAAGCAAAAAACATCTCCCCTATTTTTGGGTTCAAATAGCTATCATCTCCTTTATAATCAATCAGAAGATAGGTATAGTTATCATAACCGGTAGCCAGAGAAAATTCATATTTATCATTTCCTGAGGGATCAATAAGCAGAATAAGTGGCTTTTTTAATAGTTTTTCACTATAAACATCATCGTGAACCGTTCCGATAATCATTGTTCCAAATTTACCGGTTTTAATTATGGGTTTCTTATTTTTATAGAGTAGTTTTCCTGCCTCATTCTTCAACACATCCCCTAAAGCCAGAAATTGCATACCTGCTTTCAAGATAGCTGGCTCCAAAAGAAGCCCCATTTGTTTCTTGATCTCGCAATCTTCAACATCTCTTGTTTCTGGTATATTATGCTGATTAAAATAGGTAGAGTAAGCTTCTTTATCTTCACTTTCTATCAGAGCCGTAAATAGATAGGAAATATATTTACTCCACAGCTCAGAATTATAATCCGCATAAGCCTCAGCCAAAATAGGGATAATATCCTTCAGAGCAGTTTCATAAAAAGGAAAAAGGTCTTGGGGCTGCTGAACTTCACGCCAAAAATTCTGCTGATAGATTTGTTTATATTCTCGATAAATAGAAATCGAGCCCGAATCATCGATAGCATTTTTATATAGTAAATCTGCCAAAAAAGCAAAGCCATCATCCGTATCTGACTTATTTGCTGCATTTCTATATTCCTGCATTTTTTTCAAACCATAATAAGGTTCCTGCAAGGCGTGCAAAAATTCTTCGCTCTTACCCCAGGTAGAAAGGTCCCAATCCTTCTCAAAATTGAGATCTGAAGGGTTTAATTGAATTTCTTGCAACAGATTTTTTAGTTCATAAATATCTTTTTCAGTAAGAGGAGAATAATCTTCGTAGGCTATGTTTTCTGTTTCAATATTTGTATGCAGTGAAGCAGACAGATTTTCTCCTTGAAGACTGGATGCCATTACAAAACCAACCATTAATGCCATTAGAACAGTTCTCTTCATAATATCCTCATATATTGGTTCAATATATATTATACTTGTTTTGTTGTCAATCTTTAGATTTGGCTAAATGCGTACTTTATCCCGAAATAGAAACAGACAGATCTACCTCTTTTTATTTGTAAAACAGATAACTTCCCCATTAACCAAAATACTATTTTTTTTAGATAAACACTCTTGTTTCTTCCTTGATAGCTACCCTGCTGTTACCTTGGTGCTGATGGGCAAAAACCCGAGCAGCCCTACGGCAATTCCACCGCAGATAATTAAGAAGGACTGGTTTTTTATAGCTTATATTTTAGCTTAATATAGAGTAAGATACAATCACTTTTATGTAGATTGCCAAGCTGCAAATAAGGATATGACAATAATAAAATTGGTATCATCTCCCACTTTAGGTATAGTTCTTCACATAATTTAACTTTGTTAATGCGGAGATTGACAAATCCAGCTTATTATCTATATTGGATTTTATTATGGCAGAAAGCAAAAAAACTACAGATTTACATAGCGAAATTAAATACCTGAAAGGGGTTGGCGAAAATCGAGCCCGACTTTTAGGTAAGCTGGGTATTAAGACCATTTTGGACTTAATGGAACATTTTCCTAAGTTATATATTAGCCGGAAATTAAGTGCTCATTTAGAAGATTTGAAACCAGGTGATATGCTTGCTTTTACAGCTATGATTTCTTGGGTTGATGTTCATACTTCTTTGAAAGGCAAAAAGATACTCAATATAGGTGTCAGTGATGGAAAAGTTGGGCTTATATGTTCCTGGTTTACCTACCCTCCCGTATATGAAAAATTGTTTATCCCGGGCAGATTAGTTTGGTTAAATGGAACAATTTCTGAATTTAATGGCCAGCTGCAGATGGTGCATCCAGATTTTGAATTGATTGATGATAGCGAAGATACGAAAGATGATTTTTGGAAAAAGCGAGAAGTTTTACCTGTTTATCCTTTAACAGAAGGTATTTCTCAAAAGTTAATGCGTCAGCTTATGTATAATGCTTTCTCTCTTTATACTGGTTTAATAGAGGAAAATATGCCGGAATATATATTGACAAAACATCATTTCCTGGAAAGACATATTGCCCTTCAAAAGATGCATTTTGGGCAAAATCCGCAAGAGATTGAAATAGTCCGGCGCCGTTTTGCCTATGAGGATTTTTTCTATTCCCAGCTTTTATGGGCGAGACATAAACTGTTTCATACTACAACAACCACAGGAATTAATTTTATCAATAAAAAACAGCTCACAACTGCTCTCTATAGAAAACTGCCCTTTACGCTAACTAGTGCACAGAAAAAAGTGTTATGGGAAATATTTAATGATATGTGTTCCGAAAAACAGATGAGTCGTTTGCTTCAAGGTGATGTAGGTAGTGGAAAAACAGTGGTATCTCTTTTTGCAATGCTTTTGGCTGTAGAAAATGATTATCAGGCAGCTATGATGGCTCCCACAGAAATTCTTGCTGAACAACATTATGAAACAATTTCCCAACTTTTGAAAGATTCTGAGATTAAGGTCTGCTTACTTAAGGGTGGAGTATATAAAGGTAAAGAGGAAACAAAAAATGCAATTGCCGAAGGTGAAGCTCAAATTGTGATTGGAACACATGCCCTGATACAGAAAGATATAAGTTTTAAACGCTTAGGATTTGCCTGTGTTGATGAACAACATCGTTTTGGGGTTGAACAAAGAGCGCGTTTAGCTCGCCAGGCATTACATCCTGATTTATTATATTTATCTGCAACTCCTATTCCGCGCAGTTTAGCTATGACCGTTTATGGTGATTTGGAAGTGAGTATTTTAGATGAACTTCCCCCCACGCGAAAACCAGTTAGAACAATTATCCGTCCTTCTAGTAAAATTGATACAGTTTATATTGAAGTGCGCAAAGAGCTGGAAAAAGGGAGGCAGGTTTATATTGTTTGCCCTTTAGTAGAAGAATCAGAAAAAATATCTCTTCTGGACGCTACCAAGCTTTATGAATACATCTCCAAAAAGATATTTCCAGAATACCCTGCCTGTTTATTATACGGAAAGATGCCTGTGAAAGAAAAGGACGCTATTATGAAGCGTTTTAAAGCGGGAGAAATAAAAATACTGGTTTCTACTACAGTTATTGAAGTTGGAGTAGATGTTCCTAATGCCAATGTAATGATTATAGAACATTCTGAACATTTTGGTTTAGCTCAATTACATCAATTGCGTGGTAGAGTGGGAAGAGGTAGTGAACAAGCATATTGTTATTTAATTGAACATCAACCTGTTAGCGATGTTGCCTGGCAAAGGCTTACCACTATGACTAAAACTACCGATGGTTTTATTATAGCAGAAAAAGATTTGGAATTGCGAGGTCCGGGTGATCTTTTTGGTTTTGAGCAATCAGGAATGCCTCAATTCCGTTTTGCTAATATTGTGCGCGATCAAGAAATACTAAAAATAGCTCGTCAGGATGCCTTTGAAGTAGTTAGGTCTGATCCTGATTTTTCGCAGATAAAAAATGCTATCGTAAAAAAAATGTACCATCATCAATATACTAAGAAAGAGGAACTTATTCTATATTAGTGTCTCAAATAAATAAAAAAGGATTTGACTAAATTTCCCTTTATATAATAGAGGGAAAAAAATACCTTTGAGGTAGAAATGAAAAAGCTGAGTATACTTTTAATGCTGATCATAGCGATTGGCGTTCTTACGGCAATCAATTTTGATCCCGAACTATTCTATTCGAAAACAATTATTGCTTGTTTTACGAAAACAGCCATTCCCAATTTAGATGGAGTTGTTAATTTTGATGTGCAAGATGGAATTGTTTCAACGGGGATGAGTTCATTTGACCAGTTGGCAAAGGAATTGCATATTGTGGATATGAAACAGATGCATCCTTATGTAAAAGTTCCTGAATGGAACGATAATGGAATTTACCTGCAAAATCACTACCGTCTCTATTTAGAAAGTGATGATAATATGGATAAAGCAGTGGAACTTTTATCTAAGGACCCGAATTTGGTTTATGCAGAATTTGAAGGTATCAACCGTCCTAAGTATGTTACTAATGACCCTATGTTAGATTTACAGTATGCTCATACTTTAGTGCATAGTTTTGAAGCATGGGATTATACACTTGGTAGTCATGATGTTTTAGTGGCTATTACAGATTCTGGAGTAAAATGGAATCATCCTGATTTGAGAGCTAATATCTGGATAAATCCTGCTGAATCTCCTGGTATGACAATTGATTGGAATGCGGGCACAATTAGTGGTGGAAATGGTGTTGATGCAGGAGAAGGTGGAAATAAAGTAGATGACCTTGTAGGATGGGATTTTTATAATAACGATAATAATCCAATGCAAAATTTCGCGGCTAATGATCATGGAACCCATGTAGCAGGTTGTGCTGGAGCCGTTGGTGATAATGAAATTGGCGTTGTGGGAACTTGTCCAAATGTTTCAATTCTTTGTTGTAAAGGATCTTCTAATACATCCCCATCAACTGGAGTTTCCTATGCTTACGATCAAGTTAAATATGCTGGGGAAATTGGAGCTGACATAATAAATGCCAGTTGGGGTAGTGTGGGAAGTGGAACTTATCCAAATTCCATAGTTAACTATGTAACAGCCTTAGGGGCTTTAGTTGTTACCGCTGCTGGTAATGAAAACACAGAACATAATGCTTCCTATCAAGATTATCCTGCTGATTGTACAAACGCTTTATGTGTTGCTGCTGTTGCTCAAGGAGATGTAAAAGCTTCATTTTCAGATTATGGATCTACAATAGATATATGCGCTCCTGGAGCAGCAATTCTTTCTACAATTATTACTGGAGATGGATATGCAGCTTATGATGGAACTTCTATGGCCAGTCCAGTTGCTGCTGGTGTTGCTGCTTTAGTTAAATCTCTAAATCCAAATTTAACACCCGTGGAATTGATGCAACGCTTGATGGCTACTGCTGATAATATTGATAGCTTAAATCCAGATTATGTTGGTTTGTTGGGTGCTGGCAGAATAAATGCTTATACTGCAACTATGTATGATAAAATCCCCAATATGCAAATAGAGGATTATATCCTGGAAGAAATTTCTGGTGATGATGATGGAGTAGCCAATCCTGGCGAAGTTATTAAATTGAGAATTGCCCTAAGCAATTGCATTGATCCTATCACAGGTCTTGGTTGGTTACAGGCAGATAATGTAACAGTTACTATGCGTTGCCACTATCCTGGAGTAACCATTATTGATTCTGTAGCTACCTTTGGGACTATGCATGCTGGAACAACTTTACTGAATAACAATCAGCCTTTCAAGTTTCAGACAGTTTCTACTTTACCTTCAGAACCAATACCCTTCCAATTTTATGTGCAGGCTAATCAAGATAATCAATACCCCTATAATAAAGCCCTTCCTATAGATATATCACTATCTTTAAATCAAGCAGGATGGCCTTTTTATTCTGGTGCAGCAACAAATTCCACCCCTCTTTTAATAGATATGGATGATGATGGTCAGAAAGAAGTTGTTTTCGTTGGAGCCGATGGTAACATTGAAGTTTTACGCAAAGATGGATTAACCAGTTATCCCGGTTTCCCTGTTCAGACATCTTCTGTTATTATTGGTTCTATAGCTATGGGAAATATCAATAACGATTCTAATAGAGAGTTTGTTGCCTGCTTGCAAAATAATCAGGTTATTTGTTTTAATGACTTAGGCGAAGTAAAATGGAATAATGCATCAGGGGGAACCTTACGAAATGGTCCTGTTATTTTCCGTCCCAATGCAGCTTCCGAATTAAAAGTTGCCTGTGTTACTCAAAACGGGATTTTGAATATTTTTAATGGAGATGGTAGTAACTTTACTAATTTTCCTGTAACTGTAACTGGTGCATATTTGGCTCCTCCAGCTATTGGAGATCTTAATAACGATGGTTATATGGATATTGTTATGATTGCCTTAAATGGATCTCTGAATGCCATTAGCTCGCAAAATGGTCAATCCCTACCAGGTTTTCCTGTTTCTCTTACAGGAGGTGGATCTCAAAATGCGATTTGTATAGCTAACTTGGATTCTGATCCTGAACCGGAAATTTTAGTTGCTTCAAGCTCCGGTGGATACCTATATGGTGTTAATCATAATGGCAGTGTGCTTTTCCAAAAAAATATCGGAACGCAAATTAAAACCAGTCCCGTCGTGGTTGATGTAAACAATGATAATATAAAAGAAATTGTCCTAATTGCCAATAACGGAAATATCTATATTATGGATGGTATGGGTGTAGATCTTCCCAATACACCTATTGGAATTAATACCGCTGTGGAATGTACTCCTGTAATTGCCAGATTTGATGGTGGAAACAATGCCGGAATA
Source organism: Cloacimonetes bacterium UBA5835 (assembly GCA_002432865.1). Classification (GTDB taxonomy): domain Bacteria; phylum Cloacimonadota; class Cloacimonadia; order Cloacimonadales; family Cloacimonadaceae; genus Cloacimonas. The sequence goes on along the minus strand of DJGX01000049.1, from coordinate 41,902 downwards.
ATTTTTGGTGATTCTTCAGGTAAATTACATTCGGTTCGTATTGATGGAACAGAATCACCCAATTTTCCTATTGAGATAGGTGGAATTTTAAAAGTATCTCCAACCCTGGCTGATATTGACGGCGACAACGATCTTGAAATCGCTTTCCCTACAAATTCCGGACTTTCCATTATCGATGTTAAAAGAGGCGCCCAGGCATTACTGTGGCCTAATTATTTGGGTGGTTTTGGTAGAACTTGTAATGCGTATCAACCAACACCTGTTGTAGATCCACAACTTCCAGCTTTGGAAACAGTTCTCTATGAAGCATACCCAAATCCTTTCAATCCAGAAACTACAATTAGTTTCAATCTCAGTAGCCCTAATCTTACTGAACTCTATATTTATAACCAGAAAGGACAAAAAGTAAAAACCTTGTTCAGCGGAAATCTGGAATCCGGAAACCATAAATTTGTGTGGAATGGACAAGATGATAACGGCAACAGCGTTTCCAGCGGATTATATTTTTACCGCATGAAATCAGGAAAATATAGCTCCACCAAAAAAATGATTCTAATGAAATAATGAACCTTATGGAAAGGCGTTAAACCTGGAATGAACATCCTATGAGATAGAATATATTATAAAATGGTGTAGAAGGGAAAACAAAATACCTTCTTCAAAAGAAAAGTCAGGAGCCATTATGCTTAAATATCTGTTACTTAGTAAAAAACATTTGGGCGTATATGTTTCCTGACTTTTGTCTTTATCTTATCTATAGAGTTTGTAGCTCCGTTATGAATGTGCACTGCCAAACAAACCGTAAGAATGTTAACGGATATTTTAGGTAGTGATGATTCCTAACTAAGGTGTAATCCTTACCATATCAATGCCCTAAACCTTATAACCAAGGAGATCTTTTACTGATAAAATCAAGTTTCACTTTTCCATATTCGTATTTTTCTCCAGCTACATTTGCTTGACAAACAAACCCTTTTCACAATAGTGGCAAATAGTTAATAATTAGGAGATTTGTGGATGGAAACACTGTTTACCGGACTACTTGGATTTCAATTGAAACAGGTTATAATGATTCTAATAGGTCTGGTTTTAATCTGGCTAGCGATTAAGCATAAATACGAACCGACTTTATTGTTGCCCATTGGTTTTGGTACAATATTAGCTAATATACCTCTTTCTGCAGCTGTTGGTGAACATTCTCCCTTAGGGATTTTATTCAAAGCTGGAATTGATACGGAGTTGTTTCCGCTATTAATTTTTATTGCTATTGGAGCAATGATCGATTTCAGCCCCTTGCTAAAAAATCCTTTTATGCTATTATTTGGAGCTGCAGCACAATTAGGCATTTTTGTAACCATCGTGTTAGCAGCTTCCTTGGGTTTTGATATTAAGGAAGCAGCCAGTATTGGAATTATTGGAGCTGCGGATGGACCCACTTCTATATATGTTGCCAATCGTTTTGCTCCCAATCTGTTAGGAGCAATTTCTGTAGCAGCTTATTCTTATATGGCATTGGTGCCAATTATTCAGCCACCGGTTATTCGTTTGCTAACAACTAAGAAAGAGCGTTGTATAAGAATGGATTATCATAGTGGTGATGTACCTCAAACAGTGAAAATAATATTTCCAATCGCGATAACAATTATAGCCGGCATTTTTGTGCCTGCCTCGTTGGCGTTAATCGGTTTTTTAATGTTCGGTAATTTAATTCGTGAATCCGGTGTATTAGAAGGTCTCAGCAAAACCGCTCAAAATGAGCTGGGTAATTTAGTTACTATCCTTTTAGGGATAACAATTGCGTCCAAAATGCAAGGTGAACTTTTCCTGGTTCCCCAAACTCTGTTAATTTTAGCATTGGGATTGGTTGCCTTTATTTTTGACACAGCAGGTGGTGTGCTATTTGCCAAACTGATGAATATATTCAAAAAGGAAAAGATAAATCCGATGATTGGAGCTTGCGGAATTTCCGCTTTTCCAATGAGTGCTCGCGTTATTCATCAGATGGGTTTGAAAGAAGATCCTTTTAACTTTTTATTGATGCCAGCGGTAAGTGTAAATGTGGGAGGACAGATTGGTTCAGTTATTGCTGGTGGGTTAATTTTGGCTCTTTTAGCTTAGAGGATATAAAATGCTAAAACTGAAACCAAGGGAAAAAGAATTGCTGGAAGAAGCCAAAAAAGCATCTGCCAATGCTTATTCTCCCTATTCCAACTATAAAGTCGGTTGTGCTGTAAGAACTGTTGATGAGCAGATAATCACTGGTTGTAATGTGGAAAATGCTTCATCTTCTTTAACTATATGTGCTGAACGTAATGCCATTTTTAAAGCAATTAGCGAAGGGCATAAAGATTTTACTGAGATAGCCGTTTTTGTGGATAGCGAAGAAAGCTTTCCTCCTTGCGGAGCTTGTCGTCAGGTTATTTATGAATTTGCCCCTGATATAAATGTGATATATGCCAACCGTAATACTGTGCAGATAATCAATATCAAAGAGCTTCTGCCTGAAGCTTTTATACTTAAAAGGAATTAAATGCCATATTCATCAATGTCTTCCTGTAATATCTGCCCGCGTAATTGTGGAATCGATAGAACTAAGCATATAGGCTATTGCGGAGTTACAGATACTCTAAAAGTTGATTTAATTACTCGGCATTTTGGAGAAGAACCTCCTTTAACAGGAACCAGAGGTAGTGGAACTATTTTCTTTTCGGGATGTAATTTACGCTGTGTTTTTTGCCAAAATTATGATATCTCATCTAATTGCTGGGGAAAAGATATAACTAAAGATGAACTTATTAATCTGATGTTCAAACTACAAACAGAAGGTGCACATAACATAAATTTGGTAACTCCTACTCACTTTACTCGTCAACTACGAGAAGCAATTATTTATGCTAAAAAAGAGGGATTAGCTATTCCCATAGTCTGGAATTCCTCCGCCTATGAAAAAGTGGAAACTTTACAGTCCCTGAACGGGCTGGTAGATATATATTTACCCGATTTCAAATATGCACATAAGGTATATGCACGAAAATATTCTTCTGCATCGGATTATCCTGCTATTGCTATTGCCGCTATTAAAGAAATGTTCTCACAAGTAGGATTTTTAGAAGTTGATAGTAATGGAATCGCCAAAAAAGGTATTATTATTCGGATGCTGGTTTTGCCCTATGGCTTAGCAGGTTGCAAAGAAAACTTATACACATTAGCGAATGAAATTGGGGTAGATTTAACCCTCTCCATTATGGGCCAATACTATCCTGCAGGTAAGGCCAACGATTATAAAGAATTACGCAGAGGAATATCTCCAAAAGAATATCAAGATGTGATAGAAACAGCTGTTGCTCTTGGTTTTACAAATATATATACTCAGGAAATTTCCGGTTCTGAACTCTGGACACCAGATTTTTCACCTGAACCAAATAATGTATATGGTGGTTCAGAATTTAACCCTATAAAGGAGCAAACTATATGAAACAAAAAATAATTACAATCTTAATGCTGATTAGCTGCCTAGGGATGCTTTTCGGTAATATAAATATCCAGATTAAAGGTGAAACAAAGCCCCACATTTTGAAGGAAACAACTCTTGCTTCAGTCCCTTATGTAGAATTGGAGGAATTTTGCGGTGTTTTCAAAGCCGTTTGTAAACAGGATAGAACGGACAATCGGCTTTATTTAAACATCTATGATGAGCAGTTTATCTTTCTGGAAAGGTCATCCTATTATACTCTGAAAGCAGTATCCTATAATATGAATTATCCCTTACAGCGAAAAGGTGAACGCTTATATTTACCTTCCACTTTCGTAAATGAACATCTGCATACTCATTTTCCTGCACAAGTAAAGCTAAAAGGAAACACGCTGCAAATATCAAAACCAATTGATAACAGCGTAAAAACTATTGTTCTAGACCCAGGTCATGGAGGGAAAGATCCTGGTGCAGTAGGTAGAAAATTAAGAGCAAATGAAAAAGATATCAATCTTGCCGTTGCCCAAAAACTAAAAGTACTGCTGGAAAAGGAATTGGGAATTACTGTTTTACTAACAAGAGAAGATGACCGTTTTGTTTCTCTTTATGATAGAACTCGTTTTGCTAATGAAAAAAAGGCAGACCTTTTCATAAGTATACATTCAAACTCCAGTAAGTCAACAAGTTCTAAAGGAATTGAAACTTATTATCTTTCGACCGCTCAAACTTCTGATGCCAGAGCTGTAGAAGCATTAGAAAATGCAGTTGTAGAACGCTTTGAAGGCGGCAGCGAAGCAAAGAAGAAATATGACGATCTGGATTTTATATTAAGCGATCTTCTACAAACCGAAAATCTGGAACATAGCAATAATATGGCTACCAGCGTGCATCAAAATTTGGTTATGGGTACCCAAGGTATAGATAGAGGAGTTAGACAGGCAAATTTCTATGTGTTACGAGGTGCGTATATGCCATCCATTTTGGTTGAACTTGGTTTTATCAGCAACGCTGAAGAAGAACAATTATTGGTGAATGAAGAATATCAAGAACGCTTGGCTCGCACAATCTTTGAAGGAATCAAGCGTTTTAAATTCCGTTACGATAGAGTAAAAAACACTTAAAAGATAATCCTGAAAAACTATGTCCGTTGTAATTCAAAACATTCTTCCTAAAAGTTTGGCAGCTAAAAATGGAATCAAAAGCAGCGAAATACTGCTTACGGTTAATGGACAGGAAATACGCGATTTTTTGGATTTGGAATTATACACATCGGACTATGAATTTGAACTGGAGATAATGACTCCCCCAGGTGAAAAGCGGATAGTGAAAATTCAGCGAGAGGAAAAGAGCTTTCTGGGAATTGAACTGGAGCCATATAATATACGCAGTTGTGAAAATTCCTGCATATTTTGCTTTATCGACCAGATGCCTCCTCACCTTAGAAATACCCTGTATCTGAAAGATGATGACTATCTTTATTCCTATGTGTTTGGTAACTACATAACACTTACCAATCTTACTAATGAAGATTATGAGCGGATAATAACGCAAAGAATTACTCCCTTATATATTTCCTTGCATACAACCGATAGTACTTTGAGGCAAAAAATGATGCGTCCTCTGCGACAAGTGGATGCTCTATCCGCTTTAAAAAATTTAAGCCAATATGGAATCAGCTTTCATATTCAAATTGTGTGCGTTCCGGGCTATAACGATGGAGAAGCATTAAAACAAACCTTAAAAGACCTGCATCAAACAAAACTAAACTGCCTCTCGATTGGAATCGTTCCTGTTGGTTTAACGAAATATAGACAGAACCTTTGTGATTTGAAAACCTTCAATCAGCATAACGCTATAGAAGTTTTAGATTTGATCGAAGAAGCCAGAAATCTTTATAGCAGTGATATTATTTATCCTGCCGATGAGTTTTTTGTTTTAGCCGGCCGAAATATACCTGATGAAGATTACTATGCAGATTACCCTCAGTTGGAAAACGGAATCGGTATGCTGCGGTTAACCATACAAAATTATAAACTGAAAAAACGTTCAATCCTGAAGGAACTACGGAAAAAAACAGTAGACTACTTAATGATTAGTTCTGTATGCGCTAAAGAAGTTATATCCAAAATTGCAGAAGACCTCAATAAACGTCTGGAGAATCAACGGATTCGCGTCCAAGTAATTAACAATGACTTTTTTGGCCCCGATATTAATGTTTGCGGATTGATTACCTATTCCGATTTGTATTCTCAGCTTTCTCCTGAAAAGAATGAAACCCTTATTCTACCCTCCTGCATTTTTAATACCGAAGGTGAAACCCTGGATGGAAAGGACCGCATTACTTTTCAAGAAACCTGGAATAATCCTATTTTATTAATAGACCAGTTCTTTGAAGAATGGGACTATTTATAATTTTTACTTGACCTCATCCTGCAGATAAAAAGATAGTTTTTTACATGAGATTAAAGGAGATGGTGTTTATGCTTAAAAGATATATATTGCTTACCTTTATAGCCCTACTAATATTAGGTTGTGGCAATCAAGAAAGCCGTTTAGAAAAAGCTAACCGAAAACTGGGTTCCAAACAAAACCCCATTAAAATGTTTTTTGTCCCTTCTTTGGAAGCAGGAAAAGTGGTTTCCAGTGGAGAAGCTATCGCCAAATATTTAGAAAACGAAACTAAATTACATTTTAAAGTTGCTGTTCCAACAAGCTATGCTGCAGTTATTGAAGCTCTGGGAACCTATCAGGCAGACATTGCCTGGCTTCCTACTTATGCCTATATTTTGGCAAAACAAAAGTATGATGCCAATGTGCAATTGATGACAGTGCGAAACGGTTTACACAAATACCGGGGTCAATTTATAGCCCGCAGCGATAGTGATATAAAATCCTTGCAGGATATTCAAGGCAAGGTAATTGCCTATACAGATGCAGCTTCAACTTCCGGTTACATCTATCCCTCTGCTATACTTAAACAAAATGGGATCACTCCTAAAGATTATTTTTTCGCGGGAGGTCATCCTCAAGCTATTTTAGCTGTTTATAGTGGAAGAGCTGATGTAGGATGTAGTTATTGGTCACCGTCAGATTCAGCTGGAAAACCTATGGATGCTAGAGAAAAACTCTTAGATACCTATCCTGATGTGTTTGAAAAAGTTAAAATTGTCGGTTATACAGATTGGATCCCAAATGATACTGTAACTTTTCGTAAAGACCTGCCTCCCGAACTACAAGGTTTGATTGTTCAGACCTTATATCGCTATGCTCAAAGCCCTGAAGGGAAAAAAGTTTTGAAAACACTTTATGATATAGACGGCTTGGAATATGCTACAGATGAGGATTATGAAATAGTTCGCACTACCTTAAAATCTATGAATATGGACCCTGCTGATTTATTGAAATGAATTCTAAAAACAAGCTGCTGGAAGTTATAAACCTAAACAAAAGCTACGATGGACATATTCTTGCCTTAAACAATCTATCCTTACAAGTACAGGAGGGTGATTTTATTATTCTGCTGGGACTTTCAGGAAGCGGAAAATCAACTTTGCTGCGTTGTATAAACCGCTTGATAGAACCAAGCAGTGGACATATCCTCTTCCGGGAACAAAATATCCTACCCCTTAAAGGAATTGAACTTAGGCATTACAGAAGACAAATTGGAATGGTGTTTCAGCAGTTTAACTTGGTTAAAAACCTTACAGTGCTTACTAATGTTTTAACTGGACGCCTTGGCTATCATTCTTCTCTCTCAACTTTTAGTAAAGAAGATTACGAGCTTGCTATGCAAAACTTGGAAAAAGTGGGTCTGCAAAATTATGCCAATAAAAAAGTGAAATTCCTCTCCGGAGGACAACAACAAAGAGTTGGTATAGCCCGTGCCCTGATGCAAAATCCCTCTTTAATTCTTGCCGATGAACCAGTTGCCAGTTTAGATCCTGCCACTGCAGATTCCATTATGCAATATTTAGGAGAAATAAACAAAGATGGAATCACCATTATCTGTTCTTTACATTTTTTAACCCTGGCAAGACGATATGGAAACAGAGTTCTTGCCTTGAAAGAAGGTAAAAAGGTCTTCGAAGGCATTCCTGCCGAAATAGATAATTTCCGCTTCAAAGAAATCTACGGTCAGGATGCCGAAGAGATATAAATAATAACCTTTGTTAGGACCTTAAGTAATTATTTATTTAACTATAACTGGTTTTTTCACCTATCCAAATTGAGACTAAAACCAACAAAAACCGTTACATTCTTCGAATAATTGAATAACTTGTTGTATTTTCTGCTTTCAATTAATTCTTTACTCTACGGTATTGAGGGTAAAAGAAATGTATACATAGACCTGCTCTTTCTTTTCAAAGCTCAAAAAAACAGGTTTATAATAAAAAAGCAGAGAGCTCTGTTACAGAAATTTACTAATACATATACGGCTGATAAAAGAATTGGAGCTGAACAATCAGGATTATAGGACTTTTTTTAGTTGGAAGATTAAGTAAGGCGCTATTTGTACCTTCAGAATTATACCATTCTATGAACATTTTGAGTAAATGTAAAATAATGATGAGAGTGGTAATTCCAGATGTACAAAATATATCCCTCATACCTAAAATAATAAATTACTAATTTACTATTTATCAACTTTCACTACAAAGCTTTAACCTAATTTCGAAGATTTTACTTGACAGTTAATACCCATATTTTGATAAAGGATTTATGTATAGAATCCGATAAATAAATCGGTGCAAAAGAAGCGGAAACCGTTAACTACGGAAATAGATAGCTATATTGGATAGCTATTTTTTTTGAGGTGAAAAGATATAGATGTTTAATAATAATTAGTTAAAGGTTGATATGTTTATAGGAATATGCAAAGTAAAGTTGGCAACGCTAAACCCTAATAAGGCTAAGCAAATTATTAACATAATCTATAAGAAAAGAATAACTCAGTTACCTGAAGCAATACAGGATGTTGTTCATCAATAAAAAAGGAATGAGGAAAAAAAAGAATGGAGTTTTACAGAACTCAGATTGAAGAAATAGCCAAGAAGATTTGCCAGGAAATGCATCTTGCTTTGTATGACATAGATGAAAAGATGACTGGCAAGGGACGGGTAATAACTGTCTATCTTACTAAGATTGGGGGCGTTACATTAGATGAATGTGCCAGTTTTAGTCGTGCCTTAGGTAAGGAACTGGAGACCTTTGACCTCATTCCTGAACGTTATTTTTTAGAGGTTTCTTCTCCTGGATTAGAGCGTCCATTGAAGTTGAAGAGTCATTATGTGAGTGCCATTTCTGAAAAAGTGGCAGTTCAATATAGTGAAGGAGAAGAAAAGAAATCTGTTATGGGGACACTGATAGAAGTAAATCAGGACACGATTGTTCTTGATGACAGAGGCACGATAATTGAAATTCCGTTTAAGTCTATAACCCGTGCTAAAACTGTGTTTTTAGCCATTCCTAAGATGAGAGGTTAAGAAATGAGTGCAAATATGCTTGAAGCCCTTAGTAAACTTGCTGCCATAAAACAGCTGGACAAGGAAATGATTCAGAATATTATATTGGAATCTGTTATATCAACATTGCAAAAGCGATTGGAACCTGAATCTGAGCTGGAAGTTTACATAGATGATCTTAGTGGTAATATCAAGGTAAAATTCCAAAGTTTAGTAGTGGAACGAGAAGAAGGTCTTGGCCAGATTTCTCTAACCGAAGCACGCGAAGAATATGATCCTGAAGTTCAACTCGGGCAATTCATAGAAAAAACGATGTCTCTTTATGAGTTTGAGCCCAAGCTGATCAAAACTATTCAGAAGATAATTCAGGATAAGATCCGTAAGCTTGAAGATGACAAAATTCAGAATGATTTTAATAAACAGAAGCATACAATTGTAACTGGAAAGATCAAAGCCATCGATGATTTTGGCGGCTACATTATTGATATAGGTTACACAGATGCGTTACTACCTTTGGATGAACAGATTGAAAATGAGTTTTACCGTGTGGGAGAAAACATCAAAGCCTATGTAGTTAATATTCGTTCTGGAAAAGATGGAGTTGTTATAGTTCTTTCCCGCACCAATCCTGAATTTGTTAAAAAGTTGTTTGAAGCGGAGATACCTGAAATCTTCACCGGCGAAATCAAAATCCGTAAAATCGTTCGTGAGCCTGGAATTCGAACCAAAGTTGAATTGGAAACTGCTAATCCAAAAATCGATCCTGTGATTGCTTGTGTTGGACCAAAAGGAACTCGCATTGATTCGATCCGTAAGGAATTGCATGGTGAGCAAATAGATATTGTTATTCATAGTGACGATCCAGAAAAGATGGTTGAAAATGCTTTAGGTGTAACAGGTATAAAAAGGGTAATTATAGAGCGTAATCATTCTGCCAGTGTAATAGTTGAAGAATCGGACAAAGTGATGGCAATAGGTAAACAGGGCAAAAATGTAAAACTTGCTGCCAAACTGGTAGGTTTGAAAATAGATATATATACGATGCCTGAATATGAAGAAAAAATGGCAAAAGAACGTAGAACTATAAGTCATATAGCAGAACTTGATGGAGTTACTCCAAAGATAGCTGAGGTTTTAAGACAAGCCGGTTATACCAGTGTTCAAGATGTTTATATGGCTTCTATAGAAGAGCTTCGAAACCTTGAAGGAATGGGGCAAAAAACAGCAGAACGCCTAAAAGAGGCAGCAAAATATTTCTGATGTCGAATAAAAATAGTAAAGCTAAACACATTCCTATCCGCACTTGTGTAGTGTGCAAGAAAAAGGTTGACCAGAATCGACTGCTAAATTTTTTTCACACAACAAGTGGAATTGTTTTTGATTGCAACAGGATAATTCAGGTGCGCAAGTATTATTTGTGCCCAAATGAAGAGTGTTTTAAAGGTCTTTCAAAGTGGCAAAAACGGTATCAGAAAAAAAGTTTAGGAAGTATAAGATGAATTCTAAGATCCTAACTTTGATGCAGTTTGCCCGAAAAGCAGGAAAATTGGTTGTTGGTACCGATGCTTGTGAAAGAGCTATTGGCAGAAAAGAAGTATTTCTGTTGATCCTGGCTCAGGATAATTCAGAGCGAACTAAAAATAAGATGAAACATATTGCTGGTGCAGCGAAAAAATCCCTTGAGGTTATTGAAACAGGAACCCAGGAAGAAATAAGTTCTGCTTTGGGATTGTCTATAACCGGTGTATTTGGTATTAAGGAAAAACATATAGCCGGCAAAATTATGGAGTATTGGCTCTCTGAAACAGAGAGGAGGATAAGTTGACAATAAGAGTTTATGATTTAGCTAAAGAGCTGAAAATAAGCACGATGGCACTAAAAAAGCACCTCACGGACTTGGGTGTGAATGTTAAAAGCCATATGAGCTTAATAGATGAAGAAGTTGCAGATAAAATACGCATTAAATATAAGGAACAGGTTGATGCTGAAAAAAGAGCTGAAAGAGATCGCAAACGATTAATAGAAATGCGGCAAGCAGCTAAAGCAAAGCAAGAAACCCCAGAACCAGAAGCAAAAAAAGAACCTGAAATTATTGCTCCTGTGGTTGAGCAAATTACAGTTGTTCCTGAACCAGAGGAAGTAAAACCCATTGCTGAACCTGAAAAGAAAGTTGCTAAACCGGTTCAAGAAAAAGCTGAGGAAAGGACTGTAAAGCCAGCTCCCCAAAAGGAAAAACCTGTATCTCCTCCAAAATATTCAAAACCTTCCAAACCGGAAGTGGTTGCTCCTAAGCCATCAACTCTGCACAAAAAAGATGCAGGGAAAACAGAACAATATAAACATAAGCCCTCTGCTGAGAAAGGAACTAAACCGGTTGTTGTTGCTCCTGTTCCTGAACCTATAAAAGAAGTAGAAGAACGGAAATTCGGCAAGGCGAAAGTAAGCCACGAAGAGCTTGGAGAAAAAAGTAAGCACAAAAAAGCCATCATTTCCAGCAGCAAAAAAGCCAAGCAAAAGATTGTTGATGTAATTGAAATTGACGAAGCTGAAATTTCTCGCAATATCAAAAAGACCTTGCAGAAGAGTTCTAAACGAAAAAAATACCATCGCGAAGCCCAAACTGTTGAAGAGCGTAGTAATGAAATTGTGATAAGGGAATTCACTTCTGTAAGCGAACTTGCCAAGATTATGAATGTTGCCCCCTCCGAGATTATCTCCAAATTTTTTATGATGGGTCAACTTGTTACGATGAATCAACGGTTGGACAAGGATTCCCTGGAAATGATTTGTGATGAATTCAAGGTAGATTTCCGTTTTGAAGATGAATACGGAATGGATATAATAGGCCGCGAACTTGAACAGTATAGCGAAGTAAAAGAAGAAAGGCGTCCTCCGGTTGTTACTATTATGGGACATGTGGATCACGGGAAAACCTCTATTTTAGATTATATCCGCAATGAAAATATTGTGGCTGGTGAATCGGGAGGGATTACTCAACACATTGGAGCTTACCAAATAGAAATTAATAAGCATAAAATTACTTTTATCGATACTCCAGGTCATGAAGCATTTACAGCGATGAGAGCTCGAGGGGCGAATGTAACAGATATAGCTGTAATAGTTGTTGCCGCTACTGAAGGTGTTAAAGCTCAAACTCGAGAAGCTATTGATCATGCTAAAGCAGCTGGTGTATCTATCATAATTGCTATCAATAAGGTTGACCTTCCGGAAGCTAATGTAGATAAAGTAATTTCCCAGCTTTTAGATATGGGAATTTATCTTGAACAGTATGGTGGAGACATTCCCTGGTGTAGAACCTCTGTTGTAACCGGAGAAGGGATATTAAATTTAATTGAATTAATTCTTCTAACGGCAGAAATTATGGAACTGAAAGCCAAGCGTGAAGTTCCTGCCTCAGCAGTAGTTATCGAAGCAGGAATGGATACCAGAATGGGTCCTTCTGCCACTATTTTAATGCAGGAAGGAACTCTTCGTAAAGGGGATATTGTTGTTTGTGGAGCTGTTCATGGCAGAATTCGTAAAATGGAAAATGAGCGCGGAGCGGAGATAAAAGTTATTTATCCTTCCGATGTAGCACGTATTTATGGTCTTTCAGATACTCCCAAAGCCGGAGATATATTAAATCAGGTAGATAGTGAAAAAACTGCCCGCAGTATTAGTAGTGAGCGTCAACAAATTCGCTTGGAACGTGAAAAATATTTAAATAAGAGTTCGCTGCAAAACATATTTGCGCGCATCAAGGAAGAAAAGATTAATTCCCTGAATGTGATTTTAAAGACCGATACAGATGGATCTTCAGAAGCTCTTGCAGATAGTTTTCAAAAGCTATCCAATGAGGAAGTTAGCGTAAACATTATCCACAAAAGTGTAGGTGGTATAAATGAAGCAGATGTATCTTTAGCAGCAGCTTCCGATGCCATTATTATCGGATTTAATGTTCGCGCTTCCAGTCAAGTACGAAAATTTGCCGAAGATGAAGGTGTGCAGATCAAGATTTATCAAGTAATCTATGATGCAATAGAGGATCTTCATAATGCTTTGGAAGGTATGCTTCAACCTGAATTTGAAGAACAGGTAATTGGTAGCGCATTAGTTAAACAGGTCTTCAAAATTAAGAAAGTTGGCACCATAGCAGGTTGCCAAGTTGATAAGGGTATAATTCAAGCAAATTGTAAAGTTCGCCTTTATCGAAATGATGTTTTAGTAACGGAAGATACTATTAGTTCATTAAAACACTATGCTGATGATGTAAATGAAGTTCGTGCTGGTTCAGAATGTGGCATTTCCTTAGCCAATTTCTCTGATATAAAAGAAGGCGACATTCTGGAAGCATTTGTGATTAATGAAATTAGTAAAAAACTATAATGAAAAACTATCGTATACCCCGTTTGCAATCTGAGCTGAAAAAACTCTTCAACACTGCTCTTTCGCAGAAGTTGAATGATCCTAAACTAGCTTGGGTGCAAATTACTGATGTAGTAATTTCCAAAGATTTGCACTATGCTAAGTTATATTTTTCTCATTACAATAATCCCGCCAGTCATGAACAGATCAGGGAACTCCTGATGAAGTCATCTGGCTTTTTTAAAAAACAAATAGCAGGAGCACAAATTATGAGAACAATACCTGAATTATCCTTCTACTATGATGAGACAGAGGATCGCGCAGCCAAAGTTGATCTTCTTCTTGATTCAGTTAAAAATAATTTTAACGATGATGATGACGATTTCGATGACGACATTGATATCGACGATTATCTCGATGATGATGATTTCTTCGAATTCGATGATGATGAAGATGATGACGACTATGATGATTTCGAAGACGAAGATGAGGATGAGGACGAAGAATAACGCCTGAAACTTTCTAAATAATATTACATTAATTAAGAAGGAATAATCGCCTTTAAAGGCGATTTTTTTGTCGTTAGTTATATGGAAAAAATCAAAATTAGATTACTAAGTGAATTCTCTAAAGCCGAAAGAATTGTTATTACCTCGCATATTGGTTTGGATGGAGATGGTTATTGTTCAGCCCTTGCTTTACAAAGAATCATTTCTTCCTTAGGGAAAAATTCTGTGATTGTAACAGATAACGATGATCTTAGCCGTTATGATTATTTGCAGGATGGGAAAGTTCAGGAAAAGCGTTTCAGTTCACTAAATGAAGAAGAGCGCACTTTTTCTCTGGCAATTGCTTTAGATTGTAATTCCTATGACCGGTTAGGTGACAGACGAATTTTAATTGATAATGCTATAACCACTATTGTACTGGACCATCATCAACAGGAAAATGGCCTTATAAAAGCAGACCTTCGTTATATTGATCCTTCTTTTGCTTGTGTAGGAGAGCTTATTTTTTCTCTCCTGGAAGAAGAAATTAATAAAATGCCATCTTCTGATCGTATATTTGTGTGTAATTGCCTATATACTACAATCTTGAATGACACCAATAACTTTACCAATGCTAATACTGATGCTAAAGTACTTAACTTTGCTGCCAAGTTAGTTGATTTAGGAATTCAACCTCATACCCTTTATAAAAATTTCTATTTAAATCAATCCGCAGAGGAAATGCGTTATATAGGCCAGACCTTATCTACCATTGAACTCTATCATCATCGCCAGATTTTAATGATGCATTCCACTTATTTAATGAGTAAAGAAAACAACATCGATCCGGACAGCATAACGAATGTAACCCGTTGGGTGCAAGGAGTTAATGGAGTTCAGGTAATTGTTTATTTACGGGAAGATAAAGAAGGTGTATACAAAATAAGTTTACGCTCAGAAACGATTGATGTAAATAAAATTGCTGTTCGTTATGGAGGAGGGGGACACAAACAGGCATCCGGTTGTAATATGTATGGAGATATAGAAGAGATAAAAGCCAAGCTGTTAAAGGACATTATCGATGCCTGTAACGGTTAATGCCTTTCTGGCAATAAATAAACCAGCTGGTATTACCTCTTTTGAAGTTATCAGGCGTCTGAGAAGAATTACAGGAATCCGTAAAATTGGGCATACTGGAACTTTAGATCCTCTTGCGACAGGTTTACTTATTTGTTGCACAGGTTCTTACACTCGATTATCCTGTTTTCTGGAAAAAGAGGAAAAGACTTATCTGGCAACAATGAAATTGGGAGCAAAAACCTCAACCGGAGACACGGAAGGAGAAATTATACAAACAGCTCCTGTTCCTATTTTTGCTGATCAACTTGCCGCTTTGGAAGCAAAAGCATTAGATTTGGCCGAATTATCCGTCCCAGCTTATTCAGCTGTAAAAATTCAAGGTAAACGTGCCTATGAATTAGCTCGCCAAGGAAAGATATTAGAACTTCCTATGCGTCCTGTGAAAATTAGTGAATTTAAGTTCTTAGTTGAGGAACAAAATGCCCCCGATGAACTTACTTATCGATGCAAAGTTAGCAAAGGAACATATATTAGAGCACTAAGCGAATGGCTGGCTGAACAAATTCAAACTCTTGCTTACACAATATCTCTGAAACGAGAAAGCATCGGAAAGATCACTTTACAAGATGCTGTAGCTTTAGGAGATCTGAAAACAGATAATTGGACTAATTCTCAGATTAGTTATGAACGAGTTTTTCCGGATTGGACTTGTTTAAAGCTAAATGATGAAGAGCTTTACAAAGTGATCAATGGTATGGATATAGAATTTTCAGAATCAAGCAGCGATATAATTCTTCTGCTAAACCAAGATGAGCTTTGTGCTTTGGGGAAAAAAAGTAATAATGTTATTCATCCTTTTATTGTGCTAAAATGAACAAAGCAGCTATATTATCTATAAACCTGCAAAATTTTAGGAACAGCAATCTATTGAATACCTTCAGGTAAATTATGAAGTTCCTTAATTCGTTTCATAAAACTATAAATAAGTTAATTAGGGTTGAACGCTATATCAACCTATTAGAGGAAAATGAATACTAACTCAGTTTTAACTATTGGAACCTTTGATGGCTTGCATTTAGGCCATCAGAAGCTGCTGAAAAAAGTTGTAGAAATAGCCCAAGCAGAGAAATTACAAAGTGTGGTTATCAGTTATAAAGATCATCCTGCTTTCATTTTAAGAGCGAAAGCTTTACCCAAAATGCTGTGTCCGATAACCCTCAAACAAAGGGAGCTGGCAAAGATTGGAATAGACAGAATTGAGCTGTTGGATTTTACTCCTGAATTAGCCAAAACTCCCCCTTTAAAATTCTTAAAAGAATATGTTATTCCCACTTTTCATCCTAAAGTAATTGTTATGGGTTATGATTCCCATTTTGGTCATTTGCGTCAGGGAAATTATGAATTTCTTTGCCGGCATTCCCAAGAATTAGGATATCGAGTGGAATATTTGGAACCACTTCTTTATGAAGGTAAACCTATCAGCAGCAGCACTATCCGAAATTTGCTTTCTCTTGGCAAAATTGAAACTGCCAATAATCTATTGGGAAGAGCATATTGTTTGATCGGTACAGTTATCCACAGTTATTCCAATGGTAGAAAAATTGGTTTTCCCACAGCTAATTTAAAATTGCTTTACCCGCATCAGCTAATTCCCAAAAATGGGATATACTTATCCCGGATTCGTTATCAAGAAAAAGTATATTTCGGGTTGACAAATATTGGCATCAGTCCAACATTGAAAAATAGTGGAATAATAGAAATTGAGACCCATATACTTGATTTCAGTGGCGATCTCTATGGCGAAACCTTAGAAATTGAATTACTCCGCTATTTTAGAGAAGAAAAAATGTTTAAAAAGGTAGATGAACTAAAAGATGCTATTCAAAAGGATATAGCGATGGCCAGAACGATAATTTCGGAACTTGATAAATGAAATTATTTATCACTTCTTCGGGATACTACATTTCAGGAAAGCAGAAAATTATCAATTTTCTAGTTCATCTCATTATTCTTTTTTTCCTAATGCTTATACCTATAATGAGTAATGCTATATCTCCTCTTCAAGTGGTTCCTGGAAGTGGTATTAAAGATATTGAAGACAGCAAAATATACCAGTTTCGCTATCATAATTTAGCTGATGACTATCATCTTTCTGGTCCTACTATTTGGGCTGTTCGCTTCAATTTTAAAGCTGCATATCCATTAGCTGATTCTGCTACTTTTTCTTTGAACAGCTTCAAAATTTATAATCCCTATCAAAATATGGAAATGCGAGTTTCCCTTTGGAACGAGCAATATGCCGAGAACAATGATTTAATTTACTTTCCTGGTTCTATTATTCCGGGTGGCGATTGGCAAAATATAACCCTCTTCACTAATCCAACCAATATAGTGTTTCCAGAAATTCAAAATCCGTTACAGGTTGTTTGGTTGGTTATGGAATTAACCACTCCCATAACCGGAAAATACATTTCTGCCTCCGAAGGTAGTGGGAAGAACAGTTTCTATTATAATACTACTGTTCATGGGAATGAATATTGGCAAAGTTTATTTTCAGCAGGTTTTGCCTGTGAGATAAGGATAAGTGCCGTTGGTGATTTTAATTTGCTGAATACTGATCTGGAATTGTTGAATTTTACACTTCCAGAAAACATTTTGCCTTCTTCCACCGTATATCCTTCCGTAACTGTTTATAATCATAGTAATTTTCCTATCACAGATACTCTTAGTGTACATTTTTCTGATCCTATGTTACAATTGGATCAATATCTGCTAATCCCTTTACAGAATATAAATACCAGGGATTCTTTACGGGTTGTTAGTTCCGAAGGTATCACATTTAATCGAGAACCAACTGAAGTAAAAGTGAGTCTTGCCTTTAAAAACCATCCCTCGGTTGTTCTCCCTGCTCGATATTATAATGTCTTTATGGAAACAGGCAGCTGTCATCTAATTGAATATTTTAGGCGTTATACTTTTGAAACAGATGATATTCCCAGAGATGATTCAGGTTTACATCATTTACTTTACATTCCCAATCAGGCAGATTATCTTTCTTGTTTAGGCGCATCACAAAGATTTAATTTCTACCAAATGAATTCTTTACCTCAAACTGTTGTAGATGGTTATAAAAGATTTCATCTACCTCTTGCTGCCGATTCTGAACAAATTCTAACTGCTATTTCTTCCGCACAAGAAAAAAGAAGTTTTATTTCCAGCAGTGAAACCAGAATTAATATTTTAGATCCTGACAATCCTGAAAACTTACTTTTAAATATTACCTTAAGTAATGACAGCACTACTCTATTTGAGTGGTCATCAACTTCTGCTATCTATCCCAAATTTTTCGCTGCAATTTTTGAGGAAAATAATTTTGAGAATAGATCGCTTTATACTCTTAAAAAATGGCTGGTGTATAACGAACCAATAAGCAGCACAATCAATCTGCATAGTAGTATGGAAATTGATTTGATAATAAATACCTCTGAACTGGATTCTTTAAAAAGCTACCGCGTATATTATTGGCTACAAAATTCTTACACTAATGGAGGCCAAGTTTTTTATGCTAAATGTGCAACTTTGCCTTATGGGTGGACGGTGGCTAATTCTGATGATAATTTACCTCGTCCAAATTTAAAAATATATCCCAATCCTCTTAATAATGGACAGTCCTTAAAAATATCCGGGTTCACTTCCCCATCTGTTTTTACCGTTTATAATCTGAAAGGACAGAAGATTTTCACAACGGGATTAATAAATGCAGAAGTAAATGTCCCCTTTGAGGTTTTTCCCGCTTCCGGAATATATTTTGTGCAAAGCGAAACTTCTGAACGGGGCAAAGCTATTAAACAAATTAAAAAAATTAGTATTATAAAGTGATGGATGTTATGACAGATCGTTTAACTATTTCCGAATTGCATCAGAAGGTAAATCAGGAAATATCCGGTTTATTTCTGGTTGCTGAAAAAGAACTTCGCGAAGGCAAAAATGATTTCTATCTGCGTTTAAAATTGCAAGATAGAAGTGGAAGCATCTCTGCTAATGTATGGAAAGATGCAGCCAAACTTTCAGAACAATTTGATGCCGGAGATATAATCAATATTCAAGGAACAGTCGTAAATTATAAAGGTCAAACTCAATTGTCTGTTTCCAAATTGCGCTTTGCCGATAGATCAGAATACAATATAGAGGACTATTTGATGCGCAGTAAAATTGCTCCGGAAGTTCTCAGTGAACGCTTTTTCGAGTTTGTCGATAAAGTAAAGCAGCCATATCTGAATAGATTATTACATCTTATCTTTGATGATAAGGACTTTTTTACACAGTTTTTAACTTCGCCAGCAGCAAAAAGTTGGCACCATAATTATATACACGGATTAATTGAACATTCTGTTTCTGTGGCTGCTTTATGTGAATTTGCCTCCACTCTCTATCCTGTGGATTATGATTTACTAATCAGCGGAGCATTACTTCACGATATGGCAAAAATAAAAGAATACGACAGTAAAAGCAATATTGATTTTACAGATATAGGACGCCTTATCGGGCATCTAACTCTTTCCGATCAAATAGTTTGTGAAACAGCTTCTAAAATTGCAGGTTTTCCAGAAGAGCTGTTGCTAAATTTACGACATTTAATTCTATCTCACCACGGAGAATATGAAAAAGCCTCTGTGCGTTTGCCTCAAACCTTGGAAGCAGTTGTTTTACACCATTGTGATAATCTCGATGCTCAAACAGTTGGAGTTGCTCAATTGATTGAATCAGCTCCCAAAAATGCCATTTGGACAGAATACGACAAACTAAACAACCGTTACTATAAAATCTATAGGCCTGTCTAAGAATTATGTTTCAAACAGCTATTATTGCCAGTGGCAGTAAAGGTAATTGCGTTTTAATTCAAACCGAAAATACCGCTCTGCTTTTAGATGCGGGAATCAGTATGCATAGAATTTTGGAGTGTTTAAATTTCTATAATATCGATCTATCCAAAATTACCGGGATATTAGTAAGCCATGAACACTCAGATCACATTCGCAGTGTGGGTTCCATTTCCCGTAAACTGAAAGTACCTATTTACATAAACCGACCAACTCTATCTCGCTGTGAACAGAGATTGGGTAATATAAACGATAGAATAGTTATTTTTAATACTGGTTCCGGTTTTGAAGTTGGTGATATTTGCGTGGAAGCATTTATTTCTTCTCACGATGCTGCCGAGAGCTGTAATTTTGTGTTTTCGTCTGTTTCGGAACCAAATAAAAAAATGGGTGTGGCAACTGATTTGGGATATCCAACTCAGTTGTCAGTTCTAAAATTAAGCGGAGTTAGCACTCTTATTTTAGAAAGTAACCACGATGAAAGAATGCTTATGGAAGGTCCCTACGATTGGAATCTGAAAAAGCGCATTCATGGACAGCAAGGCCATCTTTCTAATATTCAAGCAGTTGGCCTGATTTCTAACCTTATTCATCCAGGTTTAAAAAACTTGATTTTAGCACACCTGAGCGAAATAAACAATCTTCCCTCTTTAGCCGAAAAAACAATGAAGGACTATTTGGAAAGCATCAGAAGCGATATTAATCTGATTGTGGCAGAACAAAATAGACCTTCACCTATTATTGAAATATAGAGTACATTTAGCAAAACCTGATTTTCTTCTTATCAACTTATTCTCTTTTTCTCCTACTCCTCCCATCATTGAGGACTAGTTGAAAACGAGTTGAGGACAGGTTGATGAGGAGAGGATGAGGAGATACTAATAGGGAAGCAATTATAAACAAAGCAATTGTTTTTTTTCGATATTGCCTAAGTGCCCACTAAATTTACATTAAAGAATTTGGATCTATATCAATCTGTTTTTTTATGTGATGAGGGCAGGTGTAAAGAGAATTGAACATTTTTATAGCACTCTGCAGAATTTTTACAGAAGCAGCTTTAAAGATTATGTGATAACGATAATAAGAGCTTATTTTACTGAAGGGAGCAACAGAAGGGCCCAACAGAAGTAATTGTGGCACAGGATATTGTTTATGAAGCTGATATATAGTCTCTTGCATCGCTGCCATTTCATTTTTCAGAAGTTCGCTATCGGTACTTTGAAAAAGAATTCTGGCTAAACGGTAATAGGGTGGATAGTATAGTTTTTTACGATAACCAAGTTCTTCTGTAGCAAAATTGATATAATTTTGCTGGCTGGCTGAAACGATGGCATAGTGATCGGGATTGTAAGTTTGAATAATAACTTCCCCCGCTTTGTCGCTGCGTCCTGATCTACCTGCAACTTGAGTTAGCAATTGAAATGTTCTTTCTGCAGCTCTAAAATCAGGAAGATTTAAGGATATATCAGCCATAATAATGCCCACCAAAGTAACCAGAGGAAAATCTAACCCTTTAGAAATCATCTGTGTCCCCAAAAGAATATCTATTTCTCTTTTTTTCATTCGATTATACATAGATTTATAGGTATCTTTTTTCCGGGCAGAATCGGAATCCATTCTTAAAATTTTAGCCTCCGGAAACAGAATTTTTAGGTTCTGCTCAATTTTTTGAGTTCCCGGGGCACCATAAGCAAAAGAATAAGATCCACAAGAAGGACATTTTCGGGGACTGGGAATAGTGTTTCCGCAATAGTGACATTGCATTTCTTCGCGGTCGCGATGATAACTCATACTGATTTCACAATTTGTACAAGTAATTAGTTTTCCACATTTTAGGCATTGCATAAAAGATGAATAGCCCCGGCGATTTTGAAAAAGAATAACTTGCTCTTTTTTCTGTAACCGTTTATCTATTGCCTCTAAAAGAATAGGTGAAATTAAGCTTTGATCATATTCATCTCTTAAATCAACTAATTGCACTTCCGGCAAAGAATAATCCAGTGGACGGCTTTCCAATTTTTGCAATTTATATTTTCCGGATAAGGCATTATTCCAAGATTCCAAAGCTGGAGTTGCACTTCCTAAAATAACTTGCGCATTTTGAATTTGACCTCTAACAACAGATAAATCCCTTCCCTGATAACGAGGAGCACTATCCTGTTTATAAGTACTCTCATGTTCTTCATCTACAATAATTAAGCCCAAATCTGGCAAAGGAGCAAAAATGGCACTACGCGCTCCGATTACAATTCTTTTTTTCCCACTTTTAATTTTTTGCCATTGAATTAGGCGATCCTTTTCTGTTAATTGACTATGCTGAATAGCCAATATTTGCCCAAAACTACTTTGAAAACGATCCACCATTTGAGGCGTTAGGGCAATTTCTGGAATAAGGAAAATAACAGTCTTACCTTTATTTAAATAATATCTAATAAGTTCAATATAGACCTCTGTTTTCCCGCTACCGGTGATTCCATATAGTAAATTTACATTAAAACTTCCAAAACCCTGTAAAATATCTTTTATAGCTTCAAGCTGACCTTCATTTAGCTCTATTTGTTTGGGAGAAGAAGAACTTTCGAAAGAAATAGATTCAGGATCAAATCTTCGTGGTTCAATTTTGATAAAGCCTTTCTTTACTAATGCCTTAATGGCACTGTAAGAAATAGTGGAACTGATATTTGCCATTGGAAAAGATAGCTCTTCCTGTTTAATTCTTTCCCAAGCCTCGCGCTGTTTTAAAGGTAAAATATCTTCAGCTAAAATAGGTTCTAATCGAATAATAAAATTAACTGTGCGCGGTTTATCTTTATGATTCAGCTTACGCTCAATTTTCAGTAAACCCAGTTCTTCTCCTTCTTCAATTTTTTTATATAAAGGATATGAGGGTAGAAGCTTGCGTAAATTCTTAAAATTGGCATTTTCACTTTTATCCAAAGCACTTTTAAGTGAAATAAAAGATTCTGGAATTTCTTGTGCAAGCCAAGTAATAGTTGCTTCCATTTCAGGAATTAAACGCGAAGGTAACATAGCAAAAAGTGCTTTCCCAACTGCACAATGATAATATTCAGCTACCCAATAACCAAGTTTCATCAATTCTGGAGATAAAACAGGGCTAGTATCTAAAACTTCTGTAACTATTTTATATCTAATATCTTTGCCCTCTTCTGGAACTGTTTTCCTTCCACATATACCTGTCCAAAAACGTCCTGAGAGATTTACTAATACTCTGGATCCTTCCACAATTTCTGTGGATGAACAATAAACCAATTCTTTCGGTATATCTAAAGGTAAATGTATTACATAATAGTACATAAATTTATCCTTTTCTGTAAATGCAGATTGTCCACCTTAAAATGGATCTGAAGGTCTTTAGGTCTTGAGTCTCGAAAAATTAAAAAGATAGATATCTTATCTACAAGCTTCAAGGTTTACTTGATGCGTGGCTATCTCTTTGGAAATAAAATCCCGATGTGCATCAAAGGCAATAACAGGCAAATTATACAAGGGATAAAATTTTGCTTCTTCAGCATCATCTCCGGCTTGAAGTTTTCCTCCAATTACTTGCATCCGAAAACCAATACTAAGAATTCTTTCGTAGATAGGACTATCTCCATAATACCAACCTACACAATGCATTATCTTTCCTTTTAGACCTGTTTCTTCTTCTAATTCTTGTATAGCATTTTCTTCAGGAGTGAGATTTATTTCCATATATCCACTTGGCAAAGCCCAAAAACCTGCTTTAGGTTCATTTCGACGCTTAACTAACAAAAGCTCATTATTTTCGTTAAAAAGTACTATTGCCACTGCCGGAATGGGATTTTTATAATATACCCAATTGCAAGCAGAACAATGGGGACGAAGTTTATTTTCGCTATCTGTTTTTAGCTCAAGTTTATGCCCGCAACGCAGACAATAATTTACATCTTTGTAATTAGCAGAACTAAGTTTTTTCATTATTTCACTATAGAAATAGATATTATTTTTGTCAAGCAGAACAAGTGCATAGAAAATGAATTTATGTATGCCCAAGAACTTAGAATGGATCTTATTATTACAAATTTACGAGCTTTTTCAGATGTAGTAATAATGAAATGAATCGCTTTACAGAGAGTAAAAAGATAACGCTCTTCCCCAAAAAAAGTGTTTTGAATAACTTTAAGGACAAAATACTCATATTTCACTAAACGGAGGTTGACAAAATCAACTAATTCAAAAATTTGACTACATAAACTTGTGTGGCTCTGAATAAAATGACAGGGTCTGATAGCAAGAAGGAGTATTATGATGGAAACATATAAAGACCTTGAGGCTTGGAAGAATGGTATTGATTTAGCAGTAATGGTTTACAAATTAACTAGTGAATTGCCCGAAAGCCATTCTTTTAGTTTAGCCACTGATATGTTACAAACTTCAATTGCCGTTCCTTCCAATATAGCTATGAGTGTACAAATTGAAGATCATAATATAGATATTGAATATTTGGAAATAGCTTTTATGAAATTGAGAGAACTGGAAACTCAGCTTATCGTTGCCAATGATATTAGTTATCTAAAAGCAGAACAAACGGATAAGTGTTTTGCCCTGATAAATCTGATCCGCTCTCAAATATCCGGATATTTTAATGACCATAAGGTTAATGAAAGAACCGTATAACCTGTTTATATTAATACTGCTTTCTTGCTGAAATTAAAGATAATATGAGAAAATACATTGTTTCTATCGTAGGCCGTCCCAATGTAGGAAAATCTACATTGTTCAATCGTTTGTGTCGTAAACGCATTGCTATTGTAGATTTTGAAGCAGGCGTAACACGTGATCGTAAATATGAAGATGTGCAGTGGAATGGCAAAGAATTTAAACTTGTTGATACTGGTGGAATTGTTTTTGACAGCACTGAAACCATAGACAAAATGGTTAAACACCAGGCACTTTTAGCCATCGAGGAAAGCGACCTGATAATATTTATGGTAGATGCTCAAACTGGGGCTACAGATATTGATAGAGATATTGCCAAAATTCTTTATCCACATCGAGACAAAGTTATGCTCGTTGCTAATAAAGCTGATAACGAAAAATATGAATGGGAACTGTATGATTTTTTGCAGTTGGGTTTAGGTGATGCTTTTCCTCTTTCTGCTTCCCATGGTCGTAATACTGGTGATTTTTTAGATGCTCTCATTGAACGGATTCCTGGCACTCAAAACGCTTATCAGAGTGAGGATAAACCTTCTGTTACAAAGATTGCCGTTGTGGGAAAACCCAATGTAGGTAAAAGTTCTATCGCTAATCTACTTTTAGGTAATCCAAAATTAATTGTAACTGATATTCCAGGAACAACAAGAGATTCTATAGATAGCCCTTTCCGCTATCACAATAAGGATTATGTTTTAATAGATACAGCAGGACTCCGACGCAAAACCAGAGTAAATTATGGAGTGGAATATTTTTCTAACTTAAGGACAATTGAAGCTGTAGACAGAGCTGATATTGTAGTTTTAGTTCTTGCTGCTGATGAAGAACTTAGCGTTCAAGACATTAAAATTGCCAGCTATGCCAAACGCAAAATGAAAGAGATTCTGGTTGTGTATAATAAATGGGACTTAGTAGAAAAAGAAACAAATACAGTAAATAAGTACTTACAAAACTTGCATACACAGATGCCGTTCTTGCAATTTGCTCCTGTGCTTTTTATTTCTGCAAAAACGAGCCAGCGGATTAATCGCATTATGGAAACAGTGACCAAAATTCAAGAAGAAAGCGAAAAGCGGATTCCTACTTCTGAATTGAATCGTTTTATGGAAACTGTAGTTATGCATAGACCTCCCACCCATCCAAGTGGAAAACATATAAAAATATTTTATATAACGCAGGCACAAATAAAACCACCTACTTTTATTTTCTTTTGCAATACCCCTTCGTTGATAACTGAAAATTACCGCAGATTTCTTCATAACCAATTGCGTGAAGCATTCAAATTTGAAGGAGTTAGCATCAAACTTATTTTTAAGGGGCGCAAAAAAGAAGAAGAGGATTAAATGAATTATCCCAAATTCCTACCCTGGATATTTTTGATAGCTGCTTATCTGATAGGTAGTATTCCTAACGGATTGATAGTAAGCAAGTTATTGCATAGAAAAGATATCCGTAAAGAAGGTAGTGGAAATATTGGAGCTACCAATGCTTTAAGAGCTTTTGGAACTGTTACCGGCTTGTTTGTCCTCCTTTTGGATGTAGCCAAGGGTTATTTTCCAACGCTGTTAGCTATGTCTATTTTAGGAAAGGATAACTCTTTTGTATCCATAATTGCACTTTTTGTAATTTTGGGACATATGTTTCCTGTCTATCTAAAATTTAAAGGTGGCAAAGGTGTAGCTACAGCAGCAGGTGTTTTTTTAGCCATAGCACCTATCAGTTTATCAATGGCTATTCTTGTTTTTTTGATTGTTGTTGTGCTTTTCCATTATGTTTCGTTAGCTTCAATATGTGCAGCTATGGCTTTTCATACACATAGTTTAGCAATATTACTAAAAGCAGAGAAAGCAGATTATGCAACCCTACTTTTGATTTCGGTAGCCGTTTTACTAATTGTGGTGAAGCATAAAAGCAATCTAGAACGTTTAATAAATGGGTCTGAATCTAAGCTTAAATTTACCAAAAAAGGAAATTAGAACCTAAAATGTGTGGAATAATCGGCGTTTATGGAAATAATAACGCTGCCCGTGTTGCTGCTGTAGGTCTTTTTGCAGAACAGCATAGAGGACAGGAAAGTTGTGGTATGGCAGTCGGTGATGGATTTCTTATCCGTTTGCATAAAAAGATGGGGCTGGTAAAAGAGGTTTTTCATAATGAACAGCTTTCAGCTTTACCAGGAAATATAGCTATTGGGCATGTTCGTTATCCTACTAAAGGAAGTGCAACGGAATTTAATACACAACCGCATTTAGTGGAAACACTATCAGGACCCTGCTATGCTCTTGCTTCCAATGGTGATATTGTAAATTATGCTCAAGTGCGAAAAGCACTGGAAGCTGAGAAAGTATATTTTAAAAGTGATAACGATGGTGAACTTCTGGTAAAATATATTGCTTATCGTTTATTGCATTATCAGGAAGAAATCACAGACGCTATCAGGCATTTGATGAAAGATATCTTGGGTGCCTATTCCAGTGTTTTATGCACACCCACAGAATTATATATGTTTAGAGATCCTTATAGTATTCGTCCTATGACTTGGGGAAAAACACCCGAAGGGACAATTATTGTAGCCTCAGAAAGTTGCGCTTTGGATACTTTAGGAGTTACAGATAGACAAGAAGTACCCCCTGCCGGAATAATTAAAGTGAATGAAAAGGGTGTACAGATTCTGGAAAATGATCCCAATCTCTATCGCATTAATAAATGTGAAAAACATTGCATCTTTGAACAGATATACTTCTCCCGTCCCGATAGTTTTCATTTTGGAGAAAATGTATATCAAGTTCGTGAAAAAATAGGTGCAGCTTTAGCAAGACAAGACGAAGGATTGAATCCTGATCTGGTAGTTCCGGTTCCCGATTCATCCAATTTTATCGGTTTAGGCTATGCTAATCAAAGTGGAATACCTTTATCTTTAGGTTTAATTCGTAACCACTATATTGGCAGAACATTTATTAAACCCGAACAGACGGTTCGCGATGAAAGTGTCCGTCAAAAATTCAATGTCCTACCGAATTTCTTTAATGGCAAAAGAATTGTGCTAATAGATGATAGCATTGTTCGAGGAACTACTATTCGCAAAATTGTGGATTTGATTAAAGAAGCAGGAGCTGCAGAAATTCATTTACGCATTGGCAGCCCTCAAATTAAGCACAGTTGTTTTTATGGAATTGATACACCCACAAAACATGAATTGGTAGCCAATCGACGAACCCTTGATGAAATTCGTGATATAACCGGTGTGGATACTCTGGTACATTTATCATTGCGTGATTTACAAAGCTGTGTCCACTGCCCAGAACATTATTGTTATGCTTGTTTCGACGGCAATTATCCTATAGGAGTTCCTGATGCACTCAATTATACCTGAAAAACTTGAAGAGATCCTGGAGAGTTTTAAACATCGTCATATTATTGTACTTGGCGATATTATGCTCGATGAATATTTATGGGGAAAAGTTCAACGCATTTCTCCAGAAGCCCCTGTTCCTATAATAGAAGTAAATTCTGCCGATTATCGTTTAGGGGGAGCTGCTAATGCAGCATTAAATCTTAAAGTTCTTGGTGCCCAAGTAAGTTTGGTTGGTGTATGTGGAAAAGATACTCAAGCAACTACTATAATTACTCAGCTGAAAGATAAGGAAATGTCCACTTCAGGGATTTTTTTGGATTCTTCACGGCCAACTACTTTAAAAACCCGTATCGGCTCTGTAAGTCAACAAATAGTTCGTTTAGATAGAGAAGATGTTTCAGAGCTTGATGAAAATATCCAGAAAGAAATTTATGCATATCTTACCAAAATAATGCCATCTTGTGATGCATTATTGATTGAGGATTATAATAAAGGTTTGTTAAGTTTTGATCTGATAAATGATGTTTTACAGTTAGCCAGGAAACATAATAAGCTGGTGGCTGTAGACCCTAAGTACTTAAATTTCAGTTCATATGGCGGAGTTGAAATTTTTAAGCCTAACTACCGTGAACTGGAAAGTTATTATGGAAGGATATTTACGGATGAAGACGATTTTGAGAGGTCTGCAGAAGAATTACGCCAAAAAATGAATGTTAAATATCTGGTAGTAACCAAAGGTAGTGATGGAATGTACTTATTTACAGGGAATAAAGCAGTAAAACATCTACCAAGTTTCGCTCGTGAAGTTTATGATGTTTCTGGTGCAGGAGATACAGTTATCAGTGCATTAACTTTAGCTTATCTTTTTAATTCCGATATAGAATCCGCTGCCTTGATTGCTAATCATTCAGCTGCAGTTGCTGTAGCTAAAAAAGGCACTGCAAGTGTTACTACAAAAGAGATCTTGGATAGCTTTAATGCTCCATACTAAAGTTATTCCTTACAATCAAATTGCCGAACTAAGTGAAAACTTGCACAAACAGGGAAAACGGATTATATTTACTAATGGGTGTTTTGATATTTTACATCTGGGACATATTCTATACTTAGAAAAAGCCAAAGCGATGGGAGATGTTCTGATTGTTGGAGTTAATAGTGATGCCTCCGTAAAACGCCTAAAGGGAAATGAGCGTCCTATTATTCCAGAAAATGAGCGAGCCCTTGTTTTGGCAGCTTTGGAAATGGTAAATTATGTATGTATCTTTGAACAGGATACACCTTACGAACTGATAGACCTGATTAAACCCAATGTGTTAGTTAAAGGTGGAGATTGGCCTATAGAAAAAATCGTAGGCGCTGATATTGTACAAAAAGCAGGAGGAAAAGTTTATTCCTTGAATTTTATCGCCGGCTTAAGCAGTACTAATATTATAGAGCGAATTAAACAAGGTACACAACAATGAATGCAGAAATTATTGAAGATAGCGGTATTGTTACAAAGGTTGAAGGTAACTGTGTTACAGTAGAAATAAAACCTGGAGGCGGCTGTAAAAGTTGTACAATGCGTGGTTTTTGTTTCAAAGAAAGTGAGCCTACGAAATTTGAAATCATAACCGATCTTCCCTTACAAGTGAACGATAGAGTTCAATTAGATATTTCTCCTGTAGGTAGAACTCTGGTGTCCTTGTTAGTTTTTGGTGTACCTATAATATTTTTATTTTTGGGTTTTATCATAGCGTCGCTATGGTTCATCGAATTTGTGTCTATCTTAATAGGTTTTGTTGCTATGGGTTTATCCTTCAGAATAGTACGGTTAATCGATAAAAAATATGGCAAACGCTTGAAAATAAGCGTTGCGAGGAAATTGTGAAAATTAAACTTAACGAAATGGTATTCTATGGATATCATGGAGTCCAGGAAGAAGAACGGACTTTAGGCCAAAGATTTATTGTTAGTGTAACCTTATATACCAATTCCTCTATAGATAAAGGTATTCGGAGGTTGGAAGATACTATAGATTATACCAAAGTGTACTTAGAAATAAAGGAAATAATGGAAAGCCAGCAGTTCTATTTGCTGGAAAATTGTGCTAATACCATAGCAGATAAATTACTTGCGGATTTTCCTTTACTGGAAAAGCTAACAATATGTATTCACAAACCCTCTGTACCTATTCAAGGTAATTTAAAATCTGTGGAAGTAATCCTAAGCAGGGATAGAAATAACCAAAAGGATAATGCATAGTTATGATCTATCATCTTTGTCTTGGATCCAATTTAGACGACCCCAATAGTCAATTGGATAAAGCCATCTATCAATTGTCTACCGAATCTGGAATAAGCATTCTCCGTAAATCAAGCCGAATAATAACAAAACCTTATGGAATGTTAAATCAGCCGGATTTTGTTAATCAGGTGCTTGAGATTGAAAGTAATGATAACCCGCAGGACTTAATGGAAAATCTTTTATATATTGAAATGTCTATGGGACGTTTGCGAAGGATTAAATGGGGCCCTCGTAATATAGATATAGATATCCTTTTAGCAGGTGATTTAGTTTTGGATAGCCGAAAATCTCCATTAAAAAAACCCTGGCCCCAGGTTATTATTCCCCATCCGGATTTACAAAATCGGGAATTTATCTTACGTTTATTAAATGAACTTATTCCTGATGCTATCCATCCCGTTTTGCACAAAACCATTAATGAAATATATTATGAATTACTAGCAAGGGAGGAACATAATGAATGATCTGGCAGCGATAATTCTGGCTGCAGGAAAAGGGACTCGGATGAAATCCGAACGTGCTAAAGTGACTATGCCAATTGCAGATAAGCCAATGATTCAAAGAGTGGTAAATACTGCTTTAGCTACGAAGTGTAACAAGGTCTTTATTGTAGTTGGTTATATGAAAAATAATGTTATAGCCGCTCTTGAAGATAACGAGAGGATAGAATTTGTGGAACAACAAGAGCAATTAGGAACAGGAAATGCCGTTATCGTTACCGAACCTATGTTTACTAATTATGATCAGGATGTTCTAATTTTATGTGGAGATGTTCCGTTACTTACTGCTGATACACTTATCCGACTTTATGAAAAGCATAAAGAAGAACAGGCATCCTGCACAATTTTAACTGCCTTTCTAGATGACCCTGGAAAATATGGACGAATTTTACGCAATAAAGAAGGCGAAATTTGTGGAATAAAAGAATTTAAAGATGCCACCGATGAACAAAGAAAAATTAAGGAATGGAATACCGGCATTTACTGTTTTAAGGCAAAAGACCTATTTACTTCCTTAAAGCAGACCTCTAATAATAATCATCAAGGAGAATATTATCTCACCGACACAGTTGAAATCTTATCCAGAGCAGGAAAAAAAATCTCCAATGTAGTTTTGGAAGATCTGATGGAAGTTTCAGGAGTAAATTCTCTGGAAGAATTGGCCGCTTTGGAAGATATCTATATAGGCCGTATCCGTAAAAAATGGCTAAATAACGGAGTTATCATTCATAATCCTGCCAGCGTCTATATAGGTGATGATGTGATAATCGAACCTGATGTAGAAATCTATCAGAACACAGTTATCAAAGGAAAATGTACTTTGGAAAAGGGATGCATTATTGGTCCCTGTTGCTTACTGGAAAATAGTGATGTTTCTACAGAAGCCATTATGCAAGGTTATAATGTATTGGTTAACGCTGTTTTACCTGAACACCACATTTTACATTATGGCTCTCATATAATTGAAGAGACACAGTATGAATAATCAAAACGATAATAATATGGATAAACACTACCTTTATTCACCCTGGCGATTGGATTATATTTTAGGGGAGAAAACGGATGAGTGTATTTTTTGCCGTTGCCAAAATCTTGATAATGACAAAGAAAACCTGATTGTGTATAGAGCTAAAAATTGCTATGTAATGCTAAATCGCTATCCCTATAACAATGGTCACCTAATGATTATCCCCTATCAGCATTCTGCATCTATAACCGATTTGGATGATAAAATCTGGCTGGAAATGTGTTCTTTATTAAAAGATACAGAACAGATCTTAACTCGCGTGTATAACTGCGACGGAATAAATATTGGTATTAATCTTGGCTGTGCTGCTGGTGCTGGAATTGCAGAACATATTCATATTCATATTGTTCCGCGTTGGAATGGTGATAGTAATTTTATGAGCGTGATTGGTGGTGAAAGAGTAATTCCGGAATCTTTCGAAAATGCCTATAATAAACTGGCTCCTGAATTTGCCAACCTTATAAAAAATAAAGAGATTAACGGTTGAATTTGACAAATAACCCGCCTGAAAATAACTTGCCCCCAAGAAGGAAAATTTGGTTTCCGATTATCCTTATTCTTGTTGCTACGGCAGCAGTTGTGCTCTTCTTTGGATTAAGAAATAAAGCTATTGAGCCCAAAACTGGATACGAAGAAGACCAGCTTCCATCAATTAAGATAGTAGTTACTAATGGTTGTGGTTATGAACATTTAGCTGCGGATTTTGCTTCAGCACTGAAGGATAAGAATATTGAAGTAGTCAGTTTGTCACAAACTCCGAAGCCGATTTATGATAAAACCATTATCGTTATTCGTAAAGGAGATATGCAGGATTTGGAACGATTGAAAAAAATGACCGGAATCCAGCGATGGACAAGTGCTTACAATGAATATTATAGTGCTGATTTTGAAATTATCGTCGGCAGAGATTATGAGCAATTTATACCCAAAAAAGGAAGAAGAGATTAGTGGAAAACAATAAATTAACAGCCGTTATTTCCTGGCTGGAAGAAAAAAAAGCAGAAAATATACGCATCTATGATGTTGAAGAAAAAAGCGATTATACAGATACAATAGTCGTCTGCGAAGGCACTGCTGATATTCATAATAAAGCTATAGCCAGTTACCTTATGGAGATGGCTAAGAAAAACCATCTGCAGCTGCTTAGTAAAGAAGGTCTGGAATATGGACATTGGGTCTTGATTGATATTGGAGAATTGATTGTGCATATTTTTTTACCTGAAACAAGAGAGTATTATCACATAGACGACCTTCTTACCAAATTTGTAAATAAAACATCGTAAGAGAGTAATAAATGATAAAACAACTTCTTAGTAATAACATCATTGAGGCTTTAGATACCCTAAAACTAAGCCATGAGAAGGAATTTACTGTGGAAATTCCAAATAACCCTGAATTTGGCGATTATTCTACCAATGCCGCTTTAGTTTTAGGCAAAGAAAATAAGCAAAATCCAATGCAGCTGGCGGAAAAAATAGTTAAAGAACTGAAAAAGAATAAGGCATACAAAAAGGTGGAAATTGCCAAGCCCGGTTTTATTAACTTTCATCTTGCACCTTCTTTATATCAGCAGGTTTTTTGGGAGATATACAAAAATCAAGAATACGGATCAAGCGATTTTGGCAACGGAGAAAAAGTACTTTTGGAATTTGTAAGTGCCAATCCAACAGGCCCCTTAAATATTGTTAGTGCCCGTGCCGCAGCTTTTGGTGATACTATTTATAGGATTATGAAATATGTAGGTTATAACCCTGCCAGAGAGTTTTATATTAACGACGCAGGTAACCAAGTTGATATTTTAGCAGAATCGCTGGAATTGCGTTTACGAGAAATTCACGGAGAAAAAATAGGTGAATTCCCTTACGAAGCATATCATGGCGAGTATGTAAAACATCTCGCACACCGTTTGAATGCTTTAGAAGGCACCCGAGTTTTTATGATGCCAGAAAAAGACCGTCTGGAACACTTGAAAGAATTTGCCCTCTCCGAGCTTTTAGAAATGCAACGAAATTCTTTGGAAAAATTTGGTGTGGTTTTTGAAGGCTGGGTTTCGGAAAAAACTTTACGCTCAGAAGGAGTAGTTGAAGAAGTTCTTTCCTATCTAACTGAAGCAGATTGTACTTACGAAAAAGAAGATGCTATCTGGTTTTGCAGCACAAAATATGGCGATGATAAAGATAGAGTATTGATGAAATCTGATGGATCCATCACATATTTTGTTCCAGATGTTGCTTATCATTTAACTAAAATCCAACGCGGTTTTACAAAATTGATTGATATTTTCGGCCCTGATCATCATGGTTATGTTCCCAGAATCAGAGCTGCCTTTCGTGCTTTGAATTATGACGATTCTATCTTGGAATTTATTTTCCTGCAGCAGGTTAATATTTTCGAAAGCGGCGAAAGAGTAAAAATGAGTAAACGCGCAGGAAAAATCGTTACTATGGATGAGCTCATAAGTGTAGTAGGTAAAGATGCCGCTCGCTATTTTTTCATTGCTCGTAAGGCAAATGCTCATCTTAATTTTGATTTGGAATTAGCGCTAAAGAAAAATAACGAAAACCCTGTGTATTATTGTCAGTATGCTCATGCCCGTATCTGCAATATAATCAAAAAAGCTCGCAGCGAAAAGTTGTTTCCTAAACACTTTACAAAAGATATGGCTAATAAACTGACCAAACCAGAAGAACTGGCATTAATCCAAAAAATGGCAGACCTGCCTGAACTGTTAATTCTGATAGCTGTTCATCGAGAGCCTCATCGTTTAACAACATATTTGGAAGAGCTTGCTTCTTTACTTCATCATTATTATGAAAGATACCAAATAGTAAATCCCAAAAGCCCTGCTCTTACCCATTCAAGGTTAATGTTACTGTTTACGGTAAAAAAGGTTATGGGAATTTGTTTTGAGCTGATGGGAATTAGTGCTCCGGAGAAGATGTAAATATAATAGAGTGTTTTAATGGATGCTTCATATAGCATAAGATTAGCAAAAGACGAAGATCTTGATTCTATCAAAAAAATCGAGCAAGAGGCATTCTCTGATCCCTGGTCTGATGAAGCATTTGCTAATCTTACAAATTCCTGGTCTTTCGTGTTAATAAAAGATGAAGAAGTTATTGGCTATATCTTTTATTATGGTGTGAAAGAGGAAAAAAGTATCCTCAATTTTGCCGTCCGCTCCGATTTTCAAGGAATGGGATTAGGTGAATTCTTACTTACAGAAACGATGCAAATAATGCATAATGATGGAGTAAAACTCTTATTTTTGGAAGTGCGTGTCTCCAATTTCAAAGCACGCAATCTTTATAAAAAGGTTGGATTCCAGGAAATTGGAATCCGTAAAAACTACTATAGAATCCCTGAAGAGGATGCTGTAGTAATGGTGTATAATGGCTATGATTTATGAATATGACTATTTAGTTATCGGCAGTGGAATCGCCGGTTTGGTATATGCCCTGCAAGTTTCCAAATATGGAAAAGTAGCAGTAGTAACCAAAAGCTCTATTAACGATTGCAATACAGACCATGCCCAAGGTGGTATCGCTGCTGCAATAGATACTTTGGATTCCTTTGAAGCTCATATCGAGGATACTTATCAGGCAGGAGCTGGATTGGGTAAGCGGAAAGTGATTTCTGAAATTATTTCTTCAGGGCCTAAATTAATTCAATATCTTATAGATTTAGGAACAGATTTTACGCGGAGAGATCCGAATTACGATATCTGCCTGGAAAATTTATCTCTTACTATGGAAGGAGGTCATACCCGTAGGAGAATTGCCTACGCAGCTGATTCTACCGGCCATCAAATTATGGAAACACTAATTGCGCAGTGCATTAGTAATCCCAATATCCAAATTTATGAATATTGTATAGCTGTCGATCTGATCACTCAGCATCACATTGTCCAAGATGAAGGTTTTATTCCTGGAATTTCTTGTTGGGGTGCTTATATTTTAGACATAAAAGACAACCGCGTAGATATTATTAAATCTCGAAAAACTATGTTAGCTACTGGAGGCGCAGCTCAAATTTATGCCCCGGATACTAATCCTAAAGTTGCTACTGGAGATGGAATGGCTATGGCTCGTTTAGCAGGAGCACGATTAGCAAATATGGAATTTGTGCAATTTCATCCTACAGCTTTTTGGAGTCCGGATGGCGAAACCTTTTTAATAAGCGAATCGCTTAGAGGAGAGGGAGCAGTTTTACGCCTTCTGGATGGTAGTACTTTTATGGAAAAATATCATCCCCAAGGAAATTTAGCTCCTAGGGATATTGTCTCCAGAGCAATTGATACCGAGCTTAAAAAGCGAGGAGATAAGTATTGCTATTTAGATGCTACTAATGTCCCAGCAGAACATTTGTTACGCCATTTCCCATCCATCAATAATATGCTAAAAGCTAAAGGTATAGATTTTACAAAAGACCCTATTCCTGTAGCTCCAGCAGCTCATTATTTTTGTGGAGGTGTACTTTCTACAATTGAAGGGATCACCGATATCCACAATCTTTTTGTTGCAGGAGAAGTTGCCTGTTGTGGATTGCATGGAGCAAACCGTTTAGCTTCCAATTCTTTATTGGAAGCATTGGTAATGGCTTACAAAGCAGGAAATCATCCATCCAATTTAGAAGAAGTTTCGTTCCCATCTATCCCTGAATGGGAACTAATTGGCGAATTCAATGAAAATGAATGGGTAGTAATAAGTCATAACCGAGAAATTATTGGAACCATTATGCAAGGTTATGCAGGAATCAGACGCAGCCGTAGATTATTAAAATATGCACTTTCCCGCCTGGAAAATATCTATAATGAAATAAATAATTTCTACCAGCATAACTCTGTCCGTAAAGAAGTAGTGGAAACTCGTAATATGGCCATAATTGCTATTTCCGTAGTTAGAAGTGCCTTAATGAGAAAAGAAAGCCGAGGCGCACATTTTTTGGTGGATAATCCTGAACGCGATGATGAACACTATAAACATGACACAATCATTTAAGAAGAGTGCTTCGCACGGTGAAAGCTATCACCGTGAAAGCTCTTTACCTCACGGACTTTTTATTACTTTTGAAGGCATAGAAGGAAGTGGGAAAACCACTCAAATCCAAATGCTGGAAGAAGTTCTAAAGAAAAAAGGAATTCCTTATATCACAACCCGCGAACCGGGAGGCACAAAAATAGCCGAAGCAATTAGACATATTTTACTGAATCCAGATCTTAAAGAAATGAGGCCTGAAACCGAATTACTTTTGTATTGCGCCAGTAGAGCTCAACACACTGCAGAACTTATTTTGCCAGCTCTTGCTGAAGGTAAAATTGTTCTGTGTGACCGCTATTTTGATTCCACTTATGCTTATCAAGGAGCTGCAAGAGATTTGGATGAAGAATTAATCAATGTGCTTACAAAATTTTCCACTTATGGTCGAAACCCAGATTTAACATTCCTTTTAGACCTTCCAGTAGAAATTGGTTTAGCCCGAATTAAAAACCGCAATTTAGACCGTTTGGAACAGGAGACTATCAGTTTTCACGAAAAAGTGCGGGAACAGTATTTATCTATTGCCAGGAAATACCATTCCAGATATATTGTCCTTAAGGGAGAAAGCCAACCTGAGGAAATTCACCGTCAGATTCTTGCTTCCTTGCATACCTATATAGGAGAACAAAATGATTAAACCGAAACAAAAGCTTGCATTAATCTCGATAATCAGCATTTGGGTGCTTAGTGCCCTGTTGCTTATTGTAGCAACTAATGCTTATGCCCAAAATCGTCCTCAAAGCACAAATTTATATTCTCAGGTACAGCTTTTCAGTGAAGTTCTTTATAAGCTGAAACAATATTATGTTACCGATTTGAATGACGAAGAACTGATTAAAGCTGCCATTGAAGGTATGTTAGGTTCTACAGACCCTCATACCACATATTTCACTCCTGAAGAATTTAAAGAATTTACTACTTCTACTAAAGGTGCTTTTGGTGGATTGGGAATTCAAATTGATAAGATTGGTGATTATATAACTGTGGTTTCTCCTATAGAAGGTACACCTGCTTACAGGATGGGAATTACTGCCGGAGATAAAATCGTGAAGGTTAATGGAGAATCTATGGTTGGCCTATCTACCGACGAAGCAATCAAAAGAATGAGAGGAGAAGTAGGCACAAAAGTTCAAATAACTATCAGCCGTCCTGGATTAGCTGAACCCATAGATTTTGAAATTACCCGCGAAACTATAAAAATCAAAAGCGTGCCTTATAGCTTTAAGCTTGATAATGGAGTCGGATATATTCGCCTAACCCAATTTAGCGAAAATACACTTTCCGAACTGCGCGCTGCCTTGAATAACTTAGAAAGCGAAGGCATCAGAGGATTAATTATAGACCTGCGTTGGAATCCTGGTGGCCTTCTAGACCAAGCAGTAGATACAGTTAACGAATTTATCGGACAGAATCGTTTGGTTGTAGAAACTAAAGGACGCACCGAAAATAAACAACTTTATACCCGCTATGCCGTTAAAGAACGCAATTATCCTGTTATCGTTTTAGTTAATGAAGCTTCTGCAAGTGCTTCCGAAATTTTTGCCGGAAGTTTACAAGATTGGGATAAGGGTTTGGTTATGGGTAAGAATACCTTCGGGAAAGGCAGTGTACAACAGCTTATCCCTCTTTCCAATGGAAATGGTATTAAAATTACTACTGCTTATTACTATATCAAAAGCGGACGCTGCATACATAAAATGAGCAACGATAACATATTGAAAGGTAAAGAAGTTAGTACCGCAGACCTGGAACAAGAATCTGAGCTAAACCGTAAACAAGTTTATTATACTGCTAATAATCGAAAGGTATATGGCGGTGGCGGAATTCAACCCGATATTGTTGTCGAAAGCGATTTTCTCACTCTTTTCGGAGTAGAATTGCGTCGAAAAAATGTTTTCTTCAATTTCGCAGTGGATTATCTGGTTGCCCATAACCACCAGTTCGACGAAAAAGCAGAAATCAGCGATAAAACTATGAACGACTTTCTAAACTATGCTTCCAAAAATGGCATCAAATATACTCAAGCAGATGTAGATAGCGCTGATTCCTTTATCCGAACAACCATCAAAAGCGAACTTGTACGCAAAGTTAAAGGCGATGCGGAAGCATATAAAATAACCATCTCGCAAGATAAACAGTTAATGGAAGCTATTGCTCTGTTTGACCGATTCAAAACCTTAGATCAAATGTTTTCCTATGCAGCTTCCCTGAATGGGAAAAAGGAAAAGTAAACAACCGAACAGCTTAAATAACTGATTGGATAGCGATCTATAGCTTATCTTCAGAAGTATAATACACAATGGAATAGAAAATTCCATTGTGTTCCGGTTGATAATGCAAACAACATAAGTTCGCTGAAGGGTAATTGTTGCCTTAGAATTGTATATCCTTTTCGCTTATTGTGCTAAACATCTACTAGCTTTGCCTTATTTGCCTTATAATCGAAATTCGAAATGTAGTTTGATTCTTCCTTAATTAGCTACGGTGGGAATCAAATGGTGCATCCTTGGGATTTTGCTCCGTAGCCTCACCTCAGTTCCACTATAGCTAATTAGGTAGGAGACATATTTGGGCTCCAAAATATTAGGTCAACTATTAGCTGAACACAACGATAGAATGCTGCAATCTACCAATGACTGTAGATCTTATTCAACAATATGTGTATTGTTTTCTACAAATACATCAGCCAAAAATAACAGCATGATTAGCTATCTTCATATTTAATAAACATATAGCAGAGAATCAATATTTGGTATAGGATATGCTTACTTGTATTTAATGAATCTCAAATAACCGGCGCCCCCTTGCCGGTTAATGACCTTTCCCCCTAGGTCATTTAATGTGCGACCTCCTAAGTCAAAGACCTAAACCCCTTCCAAACGAAGGGGTTTTTTATTCTGTAGCTAATCTGATTAGCAACACTAACTACTTTCCTCACTCCTATATATAATATCAATAACTACAAAACTTGATTGTATGTGCAACGACAAAATGCCTATCGGGTAGAATTGATAATTACTATTAAATTTGCACTGTACAAAGCTTTCTACTTTTGTTCCTTTTTAAGTTTTGCCCACCAGTCAATCCGTTTTTGAATTTCCTTTTCAAAACCGTAATCGCCAGGTTTATAATATATCTTTTCTGGCATTTGATCTGGAAAATACTTCTGGTAATAATATTTATTTTCATATTCGTGATCGTAATGATAGTTCTTTCCATAATTCAGGTCTTTCATCAGCTTTGTAGGCGCGTTTCTGATATGCAAGGGAACTCCGTAGTGGCTTGTTTTTTTAGCATCTTCGGCTGCTTCCGCATAGGCAGTATAAAGAGAGTTACTTTTTGGGGCTGTAGCTAAATATACTACCAATTGAGCTAAAGCATTGCTTGCTTCTGGCATTCCGATGAAAAGAATTGCTTCTTTGGCTGCTATTGCTTGAACTAAGGCATTCGGATCTGCTAAGCCAATATCTTCACTGGCAAAACGAATCAGCCGACGGACAATATATCGAGGGTCTTCTCCTGCTTCCAACATTCTTGCCAGCCAGTATAGTCCAGCTTGAGGGTCTGAACCCCGTAACGATTTGTGCAAAGCAGAAATTAAGTTATAATGCTCTTCGCGATTTTTATCGTAAAACATTGTTTTTTTAGCCAGAAATTTTGCCAGTTCATCAATGCTCGGATGCGGTTTCTTTTTCATAAAAGGTAAAACCAGCTCCAAATCGTTTAGAGCTCTACGCGCATCGCCTCCGGCATTTTGAGCCATCCAACTAATAATATCTTCGTCTTCTTCCAGTTTCAATTCGGCAAAACCACGCTGCAAAATTATCTTTAAATCACTTTCACTTAAGGGCTCTAAAACAAAAACGGTACATCGGGATTGTAAAGCCGGTATTACTTCAAAAGAAGGATTTTCTGTAGTTGCTCCAATTAATATAATAGCCCCGCTTTCTACATAAGGTAAAAAGGCATCCTGTTGGCTTTTATTAAACCGATGAATTTCATCAATAAACAAAATACTACGATGATTTTGTGTTCGATGAAGATAATCTGCTTCCTTCATTACTGCTTTTACATCACTGATGCTGGCAAGGACTGCAGAAAAATGAATAAAATGATAATCGCTGTTTTGTTCAATTATTCGGGCTATGGTTGTCTTGCCACTTCCAGGAGGTCCCCATAAAATAAAAGAATGATACTCCCCACTTTCTATCATCTGCCTTAATGGTGAATTCCCCGCTATCAATTTTGTCTGACCCAATAGTTCTTCCAGCGTTTTAGGTCTTAATTTTTCTGCCAAAGGTACAGTTTTGTTGCTGAGTTCATCCTTATCAAACAGGGTTGTCTGATCTTTATTTACCATAAAATATGTTCAATCCTCCATCAATCCAGTTAACTCAGAAGGATCAAACCACTCCAAAGCACCTTGTAAACGCTGAATTTCAGTCAATAAAATAGATTTATGCCCCTCTTCTTCATTGGCAAATTGCAATAATTGTTCTTTAATTTCCGGCTCAGTAGTTTGGCCTGCCATGCTTTTATAGAGCTCTATTGATTCCTCTTCCTTGCTAATGGCAAAATCTAGTACTTCCTTGGGATCATTCAAATCTACCTTCGGGATTATTTTTACCGGCTCTTCAGAAAAGACTATCTCCTGCCCAGGAAATTGCTTAGCAAAAACAAGCCGCATTTTTTCCTCGTGCATTTTTTCCAATATTACGAGCTCTTTAAAAACGCTGCTGGTCTCTGGCTTGGCAAAACTTTTCTCTAAAGCCTGATACATCTTTTGCGCTATGATTTCAGCAGCAATAACCATCCGATAACTATCTTCTAATGTCATTTTTTTATCCTCCTTGCTTATAATATAATAATCGAAATTGTGGCTTAAAGCAAGAAAAGGTTGAAAGGGGTGAAAAAATACAGAATGCAGTAATCTGTATGCAGGATGAACGATGTCCTCTTCGTTCTCCAGCCAACCGAGCTTTAAGATATTTCGAAAATTAATCATTAGCTTCATTAATATTATTCAATCTTATGGAAAGTTAGGAGTTATCATCGCTACGATAATTTAAGATAAACCTATATTTTGTCTAACGATGCGCATTCATAATGACGGTAACATATTATGGATGATATATTCTATCACCGACATCAGTGCTATGATCCTATTAATTATCTTAAGAAAACAACTATGGCAGTGAGTTGATAAGATACTTCGACTTATCTGATTTTTAAGGCATTCCCACAAAAAAG
>DJGX01000028.1 GCA_002432865.1 Cloacimonetes bacterium UBA5835 | reverse complement strand
AAAGCTGAAGCTCGGTTTAGAGTTAAAACAGAAAATCACTTCGAAGCCACAAATAACGAACAATTCCAACCCAACCCATCTGAAATGTTTGCAACGAGAAGTTGACATAACAGGAAAAGTATTTCATTACCTGATACTTTCAAAGCTGTAACTCATCTGCCAGTGTGCTCTTTTCTTGTTTTAACTCACAATTTTGAAGTTGGGAGACCAGTTATAGCTCGGATGGAAATGTTTATAATTTTAGGTATGTTATTACAGAGAGGGTAGTGGCAAAATTGTAAGTCAAAACAAGCATCGGTGGAAGTTTTGACTCTAAACCGATCCTTCTTGAATTTGCAACGAGAAGCAGAGGCAACAGGAAAATTCGTTCATTACCTGATACTTTCAAAGCTGAAGCTCGGTTTAGAGTTAAAACAGAAAATCACTTCGAAGCTACAAATAACGAACAATTCCAACCCAACCCATCTGAAATGTTTGCAACGAGAAGTTGATATAACAGGAAAAGTATTTCATTACCTGATACTTTCAAAGCTGAAGTTCGGTTAAAGTCAAAAACAGATAGCTTCATCCATAATCACGATGTATCGATAATTTTGATATTCATTAGAAAAGCTCTCGATGTATAAAGAGAACAGATATAAAATAAACAACTTAGCGGAGGGGAAAAAATCGCACTTGACAAATAAGGGCATCTGAATCATATTGTAAATGATTCTCAATATAGTAGGAGACAAAATAATGGAAGAATATGCTGATATATTTAGAAAATACCTTGATAAGCAAGGACTTAAGTTCACTCAGCCGCGTCGTTATATTCTGGATGAGGTCTTTCAAATGCATACTCATTTTAATGCTGAAGAACTTTATGACAGAATTAGGAGCAAGACCAACGAAATATCTTTGGCGACAGTTTACAGAACAATTCCTTTATTGCTGGAAGCGGGGTTAGTACAGAGAGCGGATCGTAGTGAAGGCAGAGAGCGTTATGAGCATATTTTTGGTCACCCAAAACATATTCACTGGGTCTGCAGAAATTGTGGTGCTTTGTTAGAGACGGATTTGAACACGCTTTATCCTGCGCTAGCTAAACAGGCAAAAGATTTAAAGTTTAAGCCCGAAGATATAGAATTGAGCGTAAAGGGATTATGTTGGAAGTGTAATCCAAATGAGAATGAGAATCAATCAGATGAGAAATAGACCTATAATCGCACTTGCTGGAAATCCAAATGTTGGCAAAACCACGCTTTTCAATGCCTTAACTGGTTCCAGACAAACGGTTGGCAATTGGCCGGGAGTAACAGTAGAGCATAAATCTGGGATATGCAGCTTTAATAATAAGGTTTATGAAGTTATAGATCTTCCCGGGATCTATTCTCTGGCAGGGGAAAGTCCGGATGAACTTGTAGCTCGTAATTACATTTTGTCTGAAAAACCGGATATAATTATTAACATTGTAGATGCTTCCAATCTTGAACGGAATTTATATTTAACAGTTCAATTGATGGAGTTAGGGGCACCGCTCATTATGTGTTTATC
This sequence comes from Cloacimonetes bacterium UBA5835, assembly GCA_002432865.1. Classification (GTDB taxonomy): domain Bacteria; phylum Cloacimonadota; class Cloacimonadia; order Cloacimonadales; family Cloacimonadaceae; genus Cloacimonas. The sequence goes on along the minus strand of DJGX01000028.1, from coordinate 16,489 downwards.
TATGGTAGATATTGCAGAGCATAATGGAATTGTGATAGATACACAGCATTTAAGTTCGCATTTGGGTTTTGCAGTTATTCCTTTGGTTTTGAATAAGCGTATTGATGTTTCCCGAATATTGGAAAAAGTAGAGGAATATGTTTTGCAGCCACCAGTTCCGGATACGATTCACTACGATGAAGTAGTGGAAAAACATTTGGAGAATATATGGCAGATAGTGCTTAAGGCAGGTTTGGAAGATCCGGAAAAATCAGTTTCAGGCAGATTTAAGAAAGATGCAGCACTAAATGCTTATGCGATTTTAATTAAAAGTAGGTGGCAAGCGCTAAAATTAATTGAAGGTGATGCGGAAATAAATTCTCATTTAACTGAGGAAGAAAGATCGCTTGTAGAAAAAGAGAGAATGGCTATTGCTAAGCACAGAGGCCAGGAACCGGCAGTTGTAATTGCTGATGATCGTTATGCTTATATTAGAGGGTTAATAAAAGATGTAGTTAAGCGGAAAAGAAAAAGCCGGTGGACTTTTTCCGATATGGTAGATAAAGTTGTACTGAATAGTTATATTGGTTTACCAATATTCTTTATTGTGATGTATCTGGTTTTTTTGGTTGCTGTAAAGCTTAGCCAGCCCTGCATAGAGATTATTAATGTTTATTTGGGTTGGTTGTTTGTAGAGCAATTTGGCAAGTTATTAACTTTGATGTCAGTTCCGCAATGGCTAATCTATTTCTTCAGTGAAATTTTGGGAGGTGGATTGGTCACCATAGGCAGTTTTATTCCGCCTATTTTCTTTATATACATAAGTTTATCTATTCTGGAAGATTCTGGTTATATGGCAAGGGCAGCTTTTATTGCCGATAAATTTATGCGTAAAATCGGGCTTCCAGGTAAGGCATTTATTCCTTTGATTGTAGGTTTTGGTTGCACAGTTCCGGCAATTATGGCAACTAGGACTTTGGAAAAACCAAGAGACCGTGTTTTTGCATCAATTTTAACTCCATTTATTTCCTGTGGGGCAAAGCTACCTGTTTATACATATCTGGTAATGTTATTTTTTCCGCAGCGAGCGGATATAGTTATTTTTGCTCTCTATTTTTTGGGTATAATAATGGGGATTTTAACCGGTTTATTATTAAAGGCTACTATTTTTAAGAGTGCGCCTGGAGATTTCGTGATGGAATTGCCTGCCTATCATATTCCTACTATTAATGGGATTTTTATGCATACCTGGCATCGGCTGAAAAGCTTTTTGTTGAGAGCAGGGAAGACTATTTTGCTGGTGATTGTAATAATTAATATTTTGCAAGTTATTCAAATCCCGGTGGGAAACAAAAACGAAAAAACTCCGCTTTTAGAACTTGGTGGTAAGCTGATTACTCCGGTTTTACAGCCAATGGGTATTAAAAATGATAACTGGCCTGCTTCGGTAGCTTTAATTAGTGGGCTTTTTGCCAAAGAGGCAATTGTGGGAACCTTACAAGGTCTCTACCAAAATTCGGAAGACGAAGGAGCAATCAAGCACTTGACGGATAATATCAAAAAGGGTTTTGGCAGTAATGCTTCTGTGTTTGCTTATCTGGTTTTTATTTTGCTATATTCACCTTGTGCAGCAGCTTTAACAATGCTGTTTAAGGAGCATGGTTTTAAATGGATGCTTTTTGATTTCGGATATTTAACTGTACTGGCTTGGATGGTGGCTACTTTAGTTTATCAAATTTTGGCTTTTAATGCTCTATCCATTTTTTGGTTTGCAGTTATCGGAGTAATTTTTATTATCATTTACATCAATTTACGCAGTATAGGGAGTAGATATGCGATTCGGGCAAAATAGATTAAGATTTCGCCATTGGGGAAAACATAAAGCGTTTACCTGTGAACCTAATCAATGTCTTGCTCTTGATCAAATACCAGAAGGATATAATGCCACAGTTATTCATAATAACAATTTAAAAACAATTGAACGGGGTCTGTATTTGGGAGCACCAATAACAGTATTTAGAAATAATATCGATGAACCGAATATAATTGTAGCTGTTGGAGATGCCAGATATGTTTTGGATAGAAGAATTGCCCGTACTATTAAAGCAAGAATTAGTCAATAGAGTTTATGCTACTTTAGCAAAGTAGTTCTGATTCTAAACAGATTCTATCCGCTATAGCTAAGAGCTTTATAAAGAATGATAATAATTATAACTTTATGCGGCTTCTTTAATAGCTGAAGTGTATTTTGAATTAGAACAGAATATCTAAACATAACGAGGCGAAAGAAGCATACTTATCCTATCAGCACATAATTTCCTTTTATCACACTCTAACATTTTTTTAACGATTCCTTAGTTTCGTTACGGAAGGGTTAGCGGATTATTAGAGGATCGCCTAAATGGAAATGAGGCGTCCTAAAAAAGTTGACAGGCGAATATCATTGTTGTGTAAAAGAAGAGGACTCTAATGAACTAAACTGCTGTAGGCAATTAAAATGAAAGATAAGCACTTACTGTAAATGTTATAAAACAAAAAAAAGCATCGTGAACAAGGGTCCACGATGCCGTAACAAAATTGTATTATGAAAACTTAGAAGTAATTTCTTCCAGGTCTGGAAGAGTATAAACCTTAAATTGGTCAATCCTAATAGAAGGTTCTGCAGCAAATTCGATTTGGTTTTCATAAGCCACAAAATCTTCGCTATGTTGGCTAATGTGAGTTAACAAATCGGGATGAACCATTATTCGCAAATTTTTATTTTTAACAAAATAATCGCCGCGATTCAGCCAACGATAAATACGCATGATTACTGCATTCTTACTTAAGATCCTTCCGCTACCGTTACAAAATGGGCAAGGATCGGAGAAATTGGAGATCAGAGTGTTGCGCATACGTTTACGGGTAATTTCCACAAGGCCAAGTTCTGTAAAAGGATAAGCTTTATTTTTGGCACGATCACGACGCAGTCCTTTTTTCAGCATATCCAGAACTTCGGTTTTATGTTTTTCTTCAACCATATCGATAAAATCGACAACAATCACTCCGGAAAGGTCACGCAGGCGGATTTGACGAGCAATTTCAGCAGCGGCTTCCAGATTAGTTTTACGGATTGTCTCGTTGTAATGAGTTTTTCCTGTAAAACTACCTGTATTAACATCTATAGCTACCAATGCTTCTGTTTGTTCAATTTTAATATTTCCGCCGCTGGGAAGGTAAATTCTGCTATATAGTCCGGTTTCTATTTTTTTTTCTATTCCCCAGGCATCAAAAATAGGGGAGTCCTCTCTGTAGATCTCTATATTGCTAATCAATTCAGGAGAAATATCTTCCAATTGAGAGATGATTCTACGGGCAAAGTTCTTATCGTCAATTACTAAGCGATCTACATTTTCGCCAAAAAGATCACGGATCAGATAGTTTTCCAAAGCATTTTCTTCGAACACGCAAACTGGAGCTTTGGCATATTTCAGTTGTTTTTCTATTAAGCGCCAGGTTTTAAGCAGGGCTTTGTATTCTGTCACAAAATCATCTTCTTCACATCCTTCTGCCTCTGTCCGTACAATTAAACCATAACCAGGGTCTTTTATCTCCGAGAGAAGGTTGCGGATACGATTGCGTTCATTTTGAGAATATACTTTACGGGAAATAGCAATTTTATCTTTATTAGGAAAAAGCACGAGGTATTTACCCGGAATGGATATTTGACCTGTTAACCGAGCTCCTTTTGAGCCGATAGGCCCTTTGTGTATTTGAACAACGATTTCTTGGCCCGGTTTCAAGAGTTTATCAATTTGTGAGGAATCTTCAGGATTAACTTTTGTTCGGGGTTGATCACTTTCATAAATATCGAGAAAATCCATCACAATATCACTGTAATGTAAAAAAGCAGTTCGCTCTAATCCGATTTCAATAAAAGCTGCACCCATTCCAGGCAAAACATCTTTTACTATACCTTTATAGATGTTGCCAACGATATTTTGCTGCTCTCTACGCTCCACAAAAAGTTCAACCAAGCGATTATCTTCTAAAACAGCAACCCGCTTTTCGAGGGGATGCACATTAACGATTATTTCTGTATTATAAGAATCTTTCTTCATATTAATCCAATTTTAGGGGCATAAGATATAGCCATTCGCCGGTTGGGGAAATTTGTTTCAGATATTTTTCCATTTGTAATTCGGGAGTGTTGGATATTTGTATCTGTTCTTTCACATTCAACAAGTTAGATTCTTTGAGTACTTCCATCAAGCTTGCTTTTTTGGGATAATTTGTAGAACTGTATGTTGTTACCTTAGCTAAGGAAGCAGCTTTATTAATTGCCTTATCCAGAGTTCCGATCTCATCGATCAAGTTATTCTCTAAAGCATCTTCTGCGTTAAATATGCGTCCTTCAGCTACAGATTCAATTTGTTCAGGAGTTATATTTCTACAGCTCATCACTCTTTGTTGAAACTCATTATAAGTTCCTGTGGAATTGCGTTTTAAGGATTCAATTAAGGCAGAATCATAGCTTTCAAAAAGATTGAAGGCACCAGCAAATTTACCATATTTTATAGTTTGTGAGCGCACTCCGATTTTTTTCCCCAGCCCCACTGTTTCTGGAATTAAACCTATTACTCCAATTGAACCAGTCAAAGTTCCTGGATCGGCTATTATATAGTCTCCTGCACAAGAAATATAATATCCTCCAGATGCAGCAGTTCCTCCCATTGAGATAACAAGAGGATAGTCCTTTTTCAGCTTAATTAACTGCTGATAGATAAGTTCGGATTCCAAAGCAGAACCTCCGGGACTGTTTATTCTTAAAACAACTGCCTTAACATCTTTGTCGTCACGGATTTGTTTACATATTTTTTTAACTTTGGTAGAGCTGATATAATTCTGGCTGCTGAATTCATAATTTGTTGAAGGCGTGATATTTCCATTTAGATAGACTACTGCTATTTTGCTATCTTTACTCTTTGGAGAAGATGGAGAATAGGAGCCAATCTTGATAAAATTATCCTCACTAAGCCCTAAATTGCTCAGCATTTCATCACGCCCCATAGCGTAATCTATTAGCTTTAAATCCTTTGCTTTATTTGCAGTAAGAAAAAAATCGTCCCTATTTTCAAAAATATCTTTTACTTCAGCAGGATCCAATTTTCTGTTTTTAGCCACAAAAGTAAGTAAATGATTATAAATCCCTTGTAAAGCAGCATCAATATTATCTTTGGTGCCTTTACTTAATTCCATTTGAGAATATGGTTCACCAGCTCCTTTATAAGCTCCGGATTGTAAAATATGCATTTTGATGCCCAATTTATCCAGCATCTCTTTGTAAAACATCATATTAGCTGAAACGCCCTGTAAAGCCAAACCTGCAGACGCTGAAGGTTCCATATAAATTTTATCTGCGCAGGATGCGAGTAAATAATCTGCCTGGGAAAAATTCTCCCCAAAAGCAACAATCGGTTTACCACTTTTTTGGAAAGTTTCTATGGCTAAAGACATTTCACCTAAAGCAGGATAATTGGTCATAATCATCTTGGGTTCAATCAACAGACCTTTAATGCGCTTATCCTTGGCTGCAGCTATTATTTTGGAGTTAATTTCCTGAACACTAAATGAGGTTACACTAAAAAATTTTACATCTTCAATTTCATTATAGTCCGAAATCATAGCACTCGGATTTAAATATAACCAAGCATTGGTAGGAATTTTTGCAGATTTGGGTACTGCAGAACCAAAGGTAAATATAAAGCCAAGAACACAAGCAGCTATAAAAGCAACCAGAAAGATTAAACAGCCCCACAGAAAGGTTTTGTTTGATTTCATAATTTATAAACTCCTTACCTCATAATATAAACAAATTTGAAATGACAGCAAATTAAATTAGCAGCTATTAAATAAACTCAATAGCTATATAAGTCCCTTTATTAAGCTTAATCTACAGAGAAAAATAATGGCGGAGATGTAGGGATTCGAACCCTAGAAACGCTCACACGTTTACACGATTTCCAATCGTGCTCCTTCAGCCAACTCGGACACATCTCCTTCCGTATTTTTAACAACCTTTTTTCCCTGCCTCTTTCTGTCAAACAGAATTATATATGTTTCATTTCAGTCCCAACTAAAATATAACTATCAAAGATGCGAACAAAGATAGAAGTATATACTTGTGGAATGAACTTGGTTGCTTTAGAATAAAGAAGTGGTTTCCAGTTCAAGTAGAACGAGAAATCAACTTTTTCCTTTCTCTGTCACGATTAATGCCTAAAGTGACGGAAACCGGTAAAGAGCATAGTGATGCCCAATTCATTACAGGCAGCAATACTTTCCTCATCGTTTTTGGAACCACCTGGTTGAATAATAGCAGAAATTCCGTTCTTAACAAGAACATCTATACAATCCCGAAAAGGGAAGAAGCCATCGGAGGCACAAACGGAGCCCTCTAAAATATGGTTAAATTTTTTAGCTTTCCAGATAGCTAATTGAACTGCATCAATGCGAGATGTTTGTCCACAACCAAGCCCTAATGTTCTGTCTTTTTTAGCGATGGCAATGGCGTTGGATTTTAGGATGGACACAGCTTTCCAGGCATAGATAAGGGCTTGGAATTCTTCCGAAGTAGGTTGTTTTTCGGTAACTATTTTCCAGTTTTCTATGGATTCGTTTACCAGATCCCAGTTCTGAGCTAAATATCCGAAAGTTAATGTTTTAATTTCTATAGGGTTAATAGGTTTTGCCAATAGAGAAAGGTCGTAGCGAATTAGGCGTCGGTTTTTCTTTTTCTTCAAGAATTCCAGCACACCCGGTTCATAATCAGGAGCAATAATGATTTCGGTAAAAATGTTATTGATTAGGGTTGCCGTCTCCAGATCCAGCGAACGATTCACGATTACAATTCCCCCAAAAGGTGCTTCCGTATCTGTTGCAAAAGCTTTTGTATATGCCTCTGCCAATTTCTCTCCACTGCCAATGCCGCAAGGATTACAGTGTTTTACAATAATGGCAGTTGGTTCACTAAAAAGACGAATGGCTCTTAAAGCAGAATCAATATCCATTATATTATTGAAAGATAATTCCTTGCCATGCAAAACTTCCCAAGCTGCACTAGTATTTGTATAATAACCGGCATTTTGATGAGGGTTTTCACCATAACGCAAATTTTGGTTTAACGAGGCAGAAATGCTTAACTGAAAAGGGATAGCGTCTTTGGCTACAGTTTCCATTTCCGTAAAATAAGCGGCAATTTCAGAATCGTAATCCCGTGTTTTGCTAAATGCCTTTTTTGCCAGATAAGCACTATAGTTCTTTGGCAAAATACTATTCTCTTTTAGCAGTTCCAAGGTATGATTATAGTCCATAGGATCAACCAAAACGGTAACATTTCTATAATTTTTGGCTGCGGCTCTAATTAAAGCTGGACCGCCAATATCTATATTTTCAATTATCTCTTGTTCACTGGCATTTTCTTTTTTACGAACGGCGGCAAAAGGATACAAATTTACGGCTACAACATCTATGTGATCAATATTCAGCTCAGAAAGCGTTTTTTCGTGAGAAGGATTTTGCCGGTCTGCCAAAATTCCGGCATAAATAATTGGGTGTAGGGTCTTAACTCTTCCTTCCAGAATTTCCGGAAATTTGGTTAAATCAGAAACCAACACTACTTGCTGACAGTATTTTTTTAAGTACTCAGCCGTATGGGAAGTGGAAAGAATAGTGTAGCCAAGTTTTTCCAGTTCCACAGCCAAATTTTCGATGCCAGTTTTATCTGAAACACTAATTAATGCATATTTTTTCATTTATCTTCTTCTTCCTCATTCAGGGTTTCAACCAGTTTTTTTAGATCATCTTTACTTAGTAGACCTTCCAACCGCTGGTTAAGTTTATGATTCGTAAATAGTTCCATTGTTATGCGAACTGCATTATGAGGTTCTTTAGTTAAGAAACCACCAGTTTTCTTATTCTCAATTACACTTACCAAAACCATTCCTCCCAAGATAATAGCCCAATTAATATAAATCCATAGCAGAAAAATTGGCAGCACTGCCATAACTCCATAAAGTGCCTGATAATTAGTTAAGTTATATATATAAAAATCAAATGCAGATTTAGCAATCACCCAGATAACAGTAGTCCAAAAAGCACCTCTAAATAGTGCACCACGATTAATTCTAACTGAAGGCAGTAGCATATACAAAAACATTATAGCTAAAAATTGTAAAACAAAAGGAACAATTACCATTATCCACTGTAAAACGCGGGATTTTAATAAACGGGAAATAATCGGTATGGATGAACTGGAAAAGAGTAACACGATAATTAACAACCCGAAAACAACTGTGCCGAAGAATTTTACTAATTGCGTTATAGTATCTTGTGAAGTTTTTAACTGCATACTAAGAATACGGTCGAAAGTACTTCTGATTACATTGAACAGTGAATATGAGCTTACAATCAAAATAACGAAATTGAAGATATTAAAGCCAACTTTGGGCATAATCAGCTTATCCAAAAAGCTTATTATAGCATTTGCTGAGCTCGGAATGAAGTTTTCGATTACCAGTTCCCTTAGTTTATCTCGCAGATTTAGAAATGGTAAATCGGGAGCTATTAATACCAGAAAATTTATAAAGGGAACAAAACCTAGGATAGTGATATAGGTTAAACTAGCTGATTCCTTCAAAATACCCTCGCCCATAAAACGCTGGTAAAAGTTTTTGATGAAATTCCAAATATTGTTTATAATAAGTTTCCGCTGTTGGGCTACAGTTAATGCCTGATAGATTTTTTTTATGTCTACAATCACAACATTGATATAAGAATACAGCCAGAGAAAGAGTTTATGAAAAAAGCTGCTTTTCTGCTTTTTTTTACTCATTATTCTTCTCTTAAAGCAATTACAGGATCAAGACGCGAAGCCCTGATCGCTGGTCCTACACCAAAAATAAGTCCCACACCAATAGATACCAAAAGCGCAACCCAGATCATTTGGACTGAGGCAAGCACTTCTATCTGTAAATAGGAACCCACTTTATCCAAAATAGCAAATCCAAAGAGAATTCCTAAAACTCCACCCAAAGAGGTAATAAGAATCGTTTGCACCAAGAACTGCAGAAAAATATCTCTACTGCGTGCTCCTACTGCAATGCGAACTCCAATTTCGCGAGTTCGTTCTCGAATAGAAGCAAGCATAATGTTCATAATTACGATTCCTCCTACCAGTAAAGAAATAACAGCTATTAAAATAAATATAGCTTCCATAATTTTAGCATTTGCCTGCATAGTATCCATTTGCTCTTTAGCAGAGGTAACCTGAAACAAACGTTTTCCGTTTTTCAGGTTCAGAACGATGTTTTCTACTTTGCGTCTTAGCTCTTTTGCTTCTTCCGGACTTTTTGCCCTGATATCAATAGAGCTTATTTTGCTGATAGGATTTACTTTACTAATCATAGTGGAGATCGGAATAAAACAGCGCTGATTTAAATATTCTAAAGCATTATCTCCCATTCCAATTTGCCCACCCTGAGATTGCATAAATCTTTCTGACATTACGCCTACGACTGTAAATTGCTGATTACCAATAGACATAATTTGACCTAAGGGTTCGCTGTTACCAAAAAATTCCTTAGCTACAGTTGAGCCAACTACAACTACATTGCTATGTAGATCTATATCCATATCCTTTATGAATCTGCCTTTAGCTATATCCCACTGTTCTACTTTTACAAAATCAGGCATTACACCTCTTAAAGAAGTGCTGTAACGAATATCACCCTTAGTAATTATTGCTTCCCATTCCTGGACGGATGGATTGAAGGCTTCTGCTTCTGGAAGAAGAGATTGTAAATAACGAATTTCCTTTAAAGTAAAGCTCGGATCGCCTCCCTTGGAAAAATCATACTGCCAGTTTTGTTCTACTTCAATTTTACTTAAGCCTCCGCGTTCTTCCATCCAGCTCATAGTGCTTTTATTCATTCCGTTAACAATGGCCAGAACAACCATTATACACATCACACCTAAAATTATACCAATTACGGTTACGATGCTGCGGACTTTACGCATCAATATATCTGCTATACCAAGTTTTAGGGATTCAGCTATCGGAATTGCCATCTACTATTTTTCCATCTTTAATTCTAATAATTCTTTCTGCTCTGGAAGCAATTGCTTGGTCGTGGGTAACTATGATAACAGTATTACCCTGACTATGTAAATCTTTGAAAATTTCTAAGATATCTCCCCCAGATTGAGAATCAAGATTACCCGTCGGCTCGTCGGCAAGTAAAATTGATGGGTCATTAACAATTGCTCTGGCTATGGCAACTCGTTGTCTTTGACCGCCAGAAAGTTCATTGGGCTTATGTTTCAAACGATTTCCCAATCCTACATTTTGTAAAACCTCTCTGGCTTTGGCAAGACGTTTATGACGACTCATCCCTCCATACATCAAGGGCAATTCTACATTTTTTAAGATATTTAAATGCGGGAGAAGATTGAAGGATTGAAAAACAAAGCCAATCTTCCTATTTCTTACTGCAGCTAAAGCTGCTTTAGGCATTTTGCTCACCAGAATATCATCCAAATAATATTCTCCAGCTGTAGGCTTATCCAAACAACCAAGTATGTGCATTAAAGTGCTTTTACCTGAACCAGAGGGACCCATAATGGCAACAAATTCACCTTTCTGAATATGAAGATTTACTCCATTTAAAGCGCGGACCTTTACTTTGCCTAAGATGTAATCCTTCACGATGTCTTCTGTTTTAATAATATCCATATTAATCTATTCTTCCTTGTATAGTCAAACTACTTAGAATCAAACTTTGTGTCAATGAAAAAATGTGATGATGAAATAGTGAGATATAATCAGCCATCGATATGAGTCCTTACTGTCCCAAGAGTTTATAGAATGGCTAAAATACTGCGGAAATGAAGAATCACAACTTACATACAAACCAGAAATGATTTACGCTTTGATAACTTCATTGCTTACAATAAAATTACGACGGAAGTAGCTGTTATGTTCCTAGCTATAATATATCCGTGAAATAAGTGTTAAACGAATCTCCTAAATTAAGAAATTCATTTTTATCCAGTTAACTGAGTTTCAATAAGGTTACCAGGAAAGTGAGCCACCTCCGATTTTAGGACGAGGGGAGGGAGATTTCCACATTCCTTTCTGGAGATTAGTATTAAAGATGAAATCATTACTTAATGTGCCTGAAATCCATGGCTTTTGAGCATTTCCCGTTTTTTGCATAATTTCATTGCTCAATACTGGGAAAAATTCATTTAACCCAACTTCCGAGGTAGCAATGTACTTAGCCATAGCCATAGAGAAAACACTTTTGGTTAAATTAGAATTCTGTACTATTTTTCCTGGCTGGCTACTAAATATAATTACCTGTTTGGGCGTAGCAGATTTCATACTTACGAAGGTTTTGGGATTAGTTGCTTTACCATCTGGAATACCCCAAATTTTGGATGCTTCCACAATTATGATTGAGGTTTTGGCATTTTTTAATTTGTTGCTTAAGGCAGATAAACTGTAACAGTTATTATCAATAGTTAGCTGAGATGCTAAATTCACTCCTGCAGGAACTAAGTAATTGACATTCTTATAGTTTGTTCCGTGCCCGCTGAAATAAAAAACTACTTCATCTTCACTGCTTAGGTGAGCTGCAAGAGTATCGATAGCAGATTTCATTGAATTCAAATTAGCATTATTAAGTCGGGTAATATTAAAATTCACTCCTTCCAGAGCAGCAGCAATTGAATCAGCATCGGCTTTTGGACTTTTTAACACTGCATTAGGATAATTCCAATTGGCAATTACCAAGGCTTTGCGTTCAGCAAAAGCAAAAACAATCACCAGCAATAAAAGACCTGTTATCAGATACTTCTTCATTTTATCCTCCATATTTTTCATCAAATTTCACTATAGAAAGGGAAGCATTATTATGTCAATCAATTTATGAACAAAATGGGGTAGATTCATCATAAATTAGGCAGATACTAATTTTGGTAACGAGCTTTTAGAATATATTATATATGCAAACCAACAATAAATGATAAAACCGACCTATTAGAGGTTCCTGTAAAATAACTTTTATATTCATCAGCTCTGAGGATAAGATAGTTTTTTGGTAAGCAAAATGTTTATTATATTACCAATAGTACTATGCAATAGCTATTTTCTAAGGCTTGGTAATCTCGCCTATCTATCGTAATTCTTCTGTCTTCATTTAAGTTCTTTATTCTCTCTACTTTTCCAAAATTTGAAAAAACAGTTCTTGACACTATCCTATATTCCAAAATTTTGGCTATCTGAATAGAAAAATATATAAAGGAGAAGCGATGAAGACCCTTACCCCTAGCCCTTCCGATATTCACCAGAAATGGTATATCGTTGACGCAGAAGGAAAACCCTTAGGCCGCTTATCCACAAAAGTAGCCACAATTTTACGTGGAAAACATAAACCGTATTATGTGCCCAATATTGATACTGGCGATTATGTAATCGTTATCAATGCAGCTAAAGTTCATGTTAGCGGAATGAAGGCATTGCAAAAGGTTTATAAAAGCTATAGTGGTTATCCGGATGGTCTGAAGGAAGTTCCTTATGCTAAAGTTTTGGAAAAGCATCCCGAGCGGATTATTGAGCATGCCGTAAAAGGTATGATGCCCAAAAATAAGCTGGGACGCGCTATGTTTAAAAAGCTGAAAGTTTATCCGGGAGCTGAACATCCACACTCAGCTCAGAAACCGATAGAACTTGAGATTTAGGAGAAAAAATATGCAGACTTTTGATGCAGTTGGAAGAAGAAAAAATGCCGTAGCCAGAGTTCGGCTCACGCCGGGAACCGGAAAACGCATTATCAACAATATCCATATGAAAAAATACCTCCAGAGAGAAACCCTGGAAATGATTGTTGAACAGCCCTTACAAGCTGTTGGTTTATCCGATAACTTCGATGTTTATGCTAATGTGTGTGGCGGCGGATTAAGTGGTCAGGCAGGAGCTATTCGTCATGGCATTTCTCGTGCCTTAGTTGAATATGATGAAAACTTACGTCCGATACTTAAGCCTCGTGGCTTTTTAACTCGCGATCCCCGAATGGTGGAACGCAAGAAATCAGGCCGTCCCAAAGCCAGAAAGAGATTCCAGTTCTCCAAGCGTTGATTAGTCAGTTTATTCTTTATGAGTTATAAACAATTACTATTAACCAAAAATAAACTTCCGGAACGCTTGCAAGGCGGTGAGGAAAAATTTTCTCTGAATTGCTTACACCGTCCGGAAGAAACTTAATAACCGTCTATCAGGAGAAAAAATGTCCGTAGTTACTATGAAACAATTACTCGAGGCAGGTGTCCATTTTGGGCATCAGACCTTTAAATGGAATCCCAAAATGAAAAAGTATATCTTCATTAAACGCAATGGGATTCACATCATTGATCTTAAGCAGACCGTTGATGCTATTAATGAAGCATATCAGTTTATTAAAGAAGTTGCCTCCAAAGGAGAGTATATTCTTTTTGTTGGGACCAAAAAACAAGCACAAGCAGCAATTAAAGAAGCTGCTGAAAAAGCTGGAGTTTTTTATGTTAACCAACGTTGGTATGGAGGAATGCTAACCAATATGGCAACTATTCGTCAAAGCATAGATAAAATGAAATATTATGAAGAAATCGTTGCTGATGGAACTATAAACAGTTATACCAAACTGGAACAGCAAAAAATGAAAAGAATGCACGATAAAATAGAATTTTCCTTAGGTGGAATTCGCGAGATGGATGCCCTTCCAGGATGTATATTTATTGTGGATACTGAATATGAAAAAATAGCTGTTCACGAAGCACGCATTTTGAATATTCCGATTGTGGCTATGGTAGATACAAATTGCGATCCGGATATTATTGATTATGTTATACCTAGTAACGATGATGCTACTCGTGCCATTAATCTAATTTCTGATATTATGGCTAATGCAGTTATTGAGGGACGTGGTCTTGCCTCAGAAGGTGAAAACATTGAAGCAGAAAATGAAGAAGCACTTACAGAAGAAGAACCAGGAGATTTTGAAGCTCAATTGGCAGTATCAGGAGAAAAAGAAGAATTTGAAGTTCCCGAATTAACGGAAACAGAACTATAAAGCACAAATAATCGGGGGAAGAAATAGCTTTGCTACAAGGTAAAGTGAATTTATTCCCCTATTTAAAAAGGAGAAAAAAATGGCTGAGATTACTGCCGCACAAGTAAAAGAATTAAGAGATAGAACCGGCGCAGGAATGATGGATTGTCGCAAAGCTTTAATTGAAAAAAAAGGAAACATTGATGAGGCAATAAAATACCTGCGGGAACGCGGAATCAGTAAAGCAGAAGGAAAAGCAAGCCGTGCTACTAAAGAAGGTGTTATTCATTCTTACATACATTTCAACAACCGGATTGGAGTGCTTCTGGAACTGAATTGTGAATCAGATTTTGTAGCCAGGACTCCCGAATTTAAAGCTTTGGCAGACGAAATTGCTATGCAGATTGCTGCTACTAATCCTTTAGCTATCAGTCCTGAACAAATTGATCCTGCTATTTTGGATAGGGAAAAAGAAATCGCTTATAATAAAGCAGTTAACGAAGGTAAGAAACCTGAAATAATAGAAAAAATTGTGGAAGGAAACCTGAAAAAGTACTGTAGTGAGCATTCCTTAATGGAACAAGAATTGATCAGTGATAGTACTAAAACAGTTAAGGACTTGCTAACTAACGCTATTGCTACAACAGGTGAGAACATTCAGATTGCCAGATTTATCCGCTATCAATTAGGTGGCGAATAAAATAGACAGATAATTATTGCAACTCATACAAATACAGTGGGGAGTTAGTTAATGAAAGTTACTTACAAAAGCGAAAACATCCATAGGGTGCTGCTAAAACTCTCCGGAGAAGTTCTTTCCGGGAAAAAAGGTATTGCCTATGATGAGGCATTAATTAATTCCCTTACTGATGCTATAATTTCAGTTCATAATCAGAATTATGAATTGGGTATAGTTTTGGGTGGCGGAAATATTTTCAGGGGCGGAACCTGGAAAAATAAAAAATTAAACAGGGTAGTTCTGGATAGTATAGGTATGCTGGCAACTATCCAGAATTCCCTTTACTTGGCAGAAGTTCTTGGTTCTAAAGGAATTGAGAGTGTTGTTCTTTCCACTCTGGCTGTGGATAAAGTTGTTGATCGTTACACTCCACAATTGGCTTTAAGCGCTATGGAACAAGGAAAGATCTGTTTTTTAAGTGGTGGAACAGGAAATCCTTATTTTACTACTGATACAGCAGCAGTTTTAAGAGCTGTTGAGCTTCAAGCCGATGTTGTTTTAAAAGCAACTAATGTAGATGGACTATATAGTGCAGATCCTAAAAAAGATAAAAATGCCCATTTTATTAAAAGTGCCAGCTTTCAACAATGTGTTCAGAATCGTTTGGGAGTTATGGATTTAACTGCTTTTTCTCTGGCTATGGATAATGAAATGCCTATTAAAATTTTCAATATCAGTAATCCGGATATGTTAATCGAAGCCCTCACCAATTCCGAAGTGGGAACCTATATTCACCCCTAAAACAGATAAACTAAGCTAATATTAAAGAGGTTATTATGGAAGCTAATAAAGAAATTACTAAAGAAAAAATGCAGAAAAGCTTTGATTCTATGCTGCATCAATATTCCAAAATCAGAACCGGACGCGCCAGTGCTTCCATTCTGGATGATATTAAAATTAACTATTACGGCCAACCTACACCCATTAAACAACTATGCAATATTTCCATTCCAGAAGCGAGAATGATTGTTGTTCAACCTTGGGATAAAACCACTCTGGCAGATATTGAAAAAGCTATCTTAGCTGCCAATATTGGGATTACTCCAGAAAATGATGGAAATGTTATTCGCCTACCTTTTCAACCCCTGACCGAAGAAAAACGCAGAGATATTGTGAAAAGCATAAAAAAAATATCCGAAGATACCAGAGTTGCTATCCGAAATATTCGCCGCGATTCTAATGAGCTGGTTAAAAAACAGAAAAAGGATAGCGAAATCAGCGAAGATGAAGAAAAAAAACAACTAAAAGAACTCCAAGATATAACCGACGACTGGATTAAAAAAATAGACGAAGCAGAAAAAGCAAAAGAAAAAGAGATAATGGAAGTGTAGAGGGTTTATCTCACGCAGATTACGCAGATTACGCAGATTAGAAAAAGAATAGGTATGGGATGAACAAGATGAAAGGGATTTACAGGATTGAATTATATAGCCAATAAAAGCCCCTCAGGGCGACACAATAATAGCGATGGTGGCGTAAGCCCCTCGAAAAGAAAGACATATAATGAAAACAGTTCCGTTAGGAACGATACATACTAACGACGGGTTTTAACCCGGCGAAAAAAAAGAACAAATAATTTAGTCCCAGCGGGACGACAGATTTGAATCATAGAAACAAGGATTTTAGGATTTGAGAAGATTATATT
>DJGX01000038.1:16623-17094 GCA_002432865.1 Cloacimonetes bacterium UBA5835 | reverse complement strand
AAAAGGCAGGGGACAAAATATCTTGTTGCCTTACTAATCTCGTTTCAATATACGAAAGAATCGGTTTAGAGTCAAAAGCAAAACGAGTCAGCTTTGCCAGGAAAAGGCAGGAGACAAAATATCTTGTTGCCTTACAAATCTCGTTTCAATACAAAAAAGAATCGGTTTAGAGTCAAAACGAAAAGAGACCTGCTTGTTTTGACTTTCAATTTTGCCACTGCCAGCTTAATTACCAGTTTCCTCTCATTTTTTTTCTTGCAACTGCATTTTGGCTATTTTACCAACTTCAAAATTGAGAGTTAAAACAAGAACAAAGAACACAACCACCCAAACTACAACTTTTTCCAGAACAACATAGTATCGAATGAACTCTTCATTTGTACGGTAACACAACAAGAGTGAAGTTTTTTTTTCACCGGTTGGAAGATGCTCCGCAATAGAAAAATAGGTTACCAGCATCTCCCATTTTAT
>DJGX01000038.1:6784-16554 GCA_002432865.1 Cloacimonetes bacterium UBA5835 | reverse complement strand
TTGCTATACAAATCTCGTTTCAACACAAAAAAGAATCGGTTTAGAGTCAAAACGAAACGAGTCCACTTTGTCAGGAAAAGGCGGGGGACAAAATATATTGTTGCCTTACCAATCTCGTTTCAGCACAAAAAAGGATCGGTTTAGAGTCAAAACGATAATAAAAAGCAGGCGAGGGAAGAGCTTTTCCCAAAGTGATTGACAAAAAGGGATAGTATACATAAATGGACTAAAATTATTTCTTTTTAAAAAGCCGCTTGTTATTTCTGCCCAGGCAGGAAGTTAACTAAGTACGGCAATGGATCTTACTAATTAATGTATTATAATTTCCCCAAAGGGAACTATAAGATAACAACGACAAATTAAGGAACTTAGATGAAAGAGGAGTTTATCCGCAATTTCTGCATTGTGGCTCATATAGATCATGGTAAATCCACTTTAGCAGATAGATTTCTGGAAGAAACACATGTAATTGGCAAAGGAACAGAGGTCTCACAAGTTTTAGATAGTATGGATCTGGAACGCGAGAAGGGAATTACTATTAAAAGTCATGCTGTGCGTATGGTTCATAACTACCAAGGTCAAGATTATGTTTTGAATCTGATTGATACCCCTGGTCATGTGGATTTTTCCTATGAGGTTTCACGTGCTTTGGCTTCTTGTGAAGGGGCTATTTTATTAGTGGATGCCTCTCAAGGAATTGAAGCACAAACAATGAGTAATTTATATTTGGCTTTGGATAACAATCTGGAAATCTTGCCTGTTATTAATAAGATTGATCTTCCCAAGGCAGATATTGAAGGCACAGAAACTGATTTATGCGAAATATTAGGTTGTTTGCCAGATGATATAATAAAAGTAAGCGCTAAAACTGGAGAGGGTGTAAAAGCACTTTTAGATGCAGTTATTACTCATTTACCAGCTCCCAAAGGAAATCCTGAAGCAACCCCTAAAGCATTGATTTTTGATTCCTATTTTGATATGTATCGGGGAGTTGTAGTTTTAGTGCGTATATTTGAAGGCCGTCTGCAAAAGGGAGATAAAATAAAGCTCTTTTCAACCGCCAAAGAATATGAAATTGAGGAAATTGGTTATCTGGGCTTAAAATTCTCGCCTCAAAATGAACTTACCTGTGGAGAAGCAGGTTATATTATTGCCAACATCAAAGAAGTAGCTGATGCCCGAGTTGGGGATACAATTACTTTAGCCAAAGGTGGTTGCGAAATTCCTTTACCTGGTTTCAGAGAACCTAAGCCTATGGTCTATAGCAGTATTTTTCCTATTAATGGAGAGGATTATGAAAATTTGGTGGAATCCATCGCCAAGCTAAAATTAAATGATGCGTCTCTGGTTTATGAAAAGGAAAGTTCAGCAGCTTTAGGATATGGTTTTCGCTGTGGATTTTTGGGAATGCTTCATCTGGAAATTGTTAAAGAGCGTCTCTTACGGGAATATAATCTTCCCATATTAGCTACCACACCCAGTGTTCCTTTTTTAATAACCCTGAAAAGTGGAGAAGAACTTCAAATAAATAATCCTGTGGATTTTCCTGATCCCAGCATTATTGAAACCATCAAAGAGCCCTTTATGGAGACGGAAATAATTGTTCCAACCGATTATATAGGCAATGTTATGAAGCTGGCTAATGAGCGTCGTGGCATCCAAAATAATATTCAATATATAGATGATAAAAGAGTTGCTCTGCATTATGATCTGCCTTTAATAGAGATTATCTTCGATTTTTATGATAAACTGAAAACAGTTAGCCGCGGTTATGCTTCTTTTGATTATACTTTTAAGGACTACCGAGAAGCCAATGTTGTGAAAGTGGATATCCTGATTAATGGAGAGAAGGTAGATGCGATGAGTTTTATCTGCCATCACGATAAAGCATATAACTGGGGGAAAAGTGTTACCGAAACCCTTTCTGAAGTTATTCCCAAGCATCTTTTCAAAATTGCCCTACAAGCGGCAATCGGGGGTAAAGTAATAGCCAGAAGTACTATTTCACCATTACGGAAGGATGTTTTGGCAAAATGTTACGGTGGAGATGTTTCCCGTAAACGCAAGCTATTGGAAAAACAGAAGGAAGGTAAAAAAAAGATGAAAGAAATTGGATCGGTTACTGTTCCTCAAGAAGCTTTTCTTTCTGTTTTGAGAGCAGATAGGGAATAAGGGTGTGCTGTTCACCTAAGTTACGCTATTATTTAATCTACATTTTATTTGTCTTCGTCTCACCGCTTTTGGCGCTAACCATTGGAAAAGTAAATTTTGTTGGTATTTCCGGAATCGAAGAATCTGAATTAATAAAAGCCAGTGGCATAAAATCAGGACAGGAATACAATCCTGAGCTGATTAATAATGCAACTGCCAAACTCTATAAGTACTTTCAGGATATGGGCAGATATTTTATCGTGATCTCTGCTCCAGATCTTATTCCGGAAGAGGGAGAAACTCTTTCCTTTCTTTTTCATCTTCAGGAAAAAGCTCCTTCCGACGAAATGCAAATCCGCTTTGCAGGTATGCAATATTTCAGCGAAGCAAAATTATATCAATTTCTGCTGCTCTCCCCCGAAAGGAATTACCATTTAAATCAGCTGCCAGGAATTATGCAGCAGGTTCTTTCTCTGTATAATAGCAGAGGATATCTATTTGCCAAAGTTCAGCTTGATTCTTTAGTTCTGGAAGATAAATTAACCGCATATATTGGTATTGAAGAAGGCAAACCTTTACGCGTAAATAATTATATCTTTCGCGGAAATAAAGTTACGAAGGATAAAACCCTTCTGCAGCTTTCCGGATTAGATAATTTGGACATCATTACTCTGGAATCCATAACGCAAGCACAAGAAAACATCCTTCGCAAGAGTTACATCCGCCAATGCTTCATTGAGCCTATAAACGATAATACCTTATTAATAAATGTTGAAGAAGGTAAAATGACCTATCTGGAAGGCGTTTTGGGAATGAATCGCATTAATAACACAACAAAACTCTCAGGTCAAATCCGACTGCAGTTTTTAAACCTTTGGGGAACAGATCGCGCCATAAACCTTTTCTGGAAACAAATTCCTTCTTCAATTAGCGAATTATCGTTAACCTATCATGAATCTGGTATACCTAGAATTCCAATCGCTGCGGATTTAGAACTTTATAGAGCACAACAAGATTCCACTTGGATAAAAACCCGAGGATTAATTGATATATATTATCAGATGCTTAAACACAGCTTAGGCATTGAACTCGCCAGCGAAAAATTAAGTCCCGGTTCTCGCTTTCCTGCCATTATCGCTAAAGAAAATGCCCAAAGTATTGCTGCCTTTTGGAATTACAAAAATTCTCAAGGTGGCATAAATCCTTATAAAGGTTTGGAATTTAAAGCTCTATACCGTCTAACAGGGAGCAACTTAACAAAGCATTTATTCGGAGCTACAGAAGCAGGAGCAAAAGGTTATCTTCCTGTTAGCAATCATTTTGTTGGCTTTTTAGGAGTGGAAATTCGCAATTTGGAAAATAAGAAAGCAGAACTATGGCAACAGTATAAAATGGGCGGTTACGGAACTTTACGAGGTTATTACGAGGATGAGTTTAACTCCTTTCGCTTGGGTTGGATTAATTATGAATTGCGTTATCGCCTAAATCCAGAATCACGAATTTACTTATTTTTTGATCAGGGGTTTATTGGAAAAGAAAATAATAAATTAAAAACAGATATTTTTGGGTCGGGATTTGGAATTAAAATAAATACCCGCTTAGGTTTATTAGGATTAGAATACGCTTTGGGATATAGGGATAAACACTTATCAGACCTTGGTTCTGGGATGATTCATTTAGGACTTGATCTAGCTATCTAAAAAAAAATGCTTGCCAAGAATGCGAACTGTAAAAAAGCTGTCTTATATTAACAAGTATATAGATGTGTCTAAGGACTGTGTGAAGGATCGACAAGGGTTTTTACCCTATCAGGCCTTCAATAGAATCGGCAAATTTTTATATGTCTTGCCAATAACTAACAAAAAAACCTAAGTACCCAAATGGGAATTTACTTATGGAGGAATCAATGAAAAAAGTTCTCTTAATCACTTTACTCGCTATGTTGCTGATCAGCACACTTGTTACTGGTTGCAAACAGAAAGCAGAAGAACCTCAAGTAGAAGAGACAGCTCCAATTGAGGAAACAACTCCTCAAGTTGATACTACTATTGCTCCTACTCAAGGCGAAACTCCTGCAACTCAGACCCCAACTGGCAAATAGTAATTCAGCTTAAAAAAACAATAGCGCAGTCCTTAAAAAACGGGTGTCCTCGGATGCCCGTTTTTTTTACTAACAAAATGAATTAGAGGTCTATTGAAAGAAATGTAATTGCTATTTAGCTGATCCTACGAGTGTTATTTTTTGGAAGATAGCATAAGTTATTTGTAAAATAAAAGGTTATAAAGTTGAAAGGGTTGAAACCCTTCGTTATTACCTGTCGTCCCGCTGGGACTTTTTTTGAAATCCTGTAAATCCTCAGTTCCAAATTTCAATCTCTAAAATCCCAATAATCCTGTTCATCCCAGGCCTATTTTTTCTCTCCGCCCTAAGCCCTCAGCCCTCTGCCCTCTGCCCTCAGCCCTCAGCTCTCTGCCCTCTGCAAAATCTGCTTTAGTTACAATTTATTCATTCTTTCTGCAGCCAACATCACTGCATCAATAATTTGTTGATAGCCCGTGCATCTGCAAATATTTCCTTTCATTACATTTCTCGCTTCTTCGCGAGTGGGCTTTTTATTTTTCAGCAAAAAGGCATAGGCAGTTAAAATCATTCCTGGAGTGCAAAAACCACATTGAATAGCTCCAGCATCAATAAATGCCTGCTGAACGGGATGTAAAGTTCCATCTGGATTTGCCAGTCCCTCAATCGTGATAATTTGTTTATCGCAGACATCTTTTAGTTTTAGCAGGCAGGAACGCCTGGGTTGATAATTTACTAAAACAGTGCAACTTCCACACATTCCGATGTCGCAACCGATTTTGGTTCCGGTTAATTTTAGATTTTCCCGCAAATAGGTAGAAAGTTTTGTTTCAGCATATTCTTTGGGGACATTATATTCGATGTCATTAACCGTAATTTTCATTTTTGCCTCCCTTGAACATAGTCCTTTACTTGCTGTGCCATAGGCAAATCGGTAAATCTTTTTCCGGTGGCTCTGTAAAGGGCATTGGCAATTGCCGGAGCAGTAATTTCCAAAGCCGGCTCTCCAATTCCTTTTGTTTTGGAAGGGGAATTGGGGTCTGAATTTTCAATTATAATTGCCGTCATCTCAGGCAAATCCGTGCTACGCAAGACATAATATTTGTTAAAATTGCTAACCTGTGGCTTGCCATTAATGAGAGGAAAATTTTCATAAAGAGCATAACCTGCTCCCATAGCCATTCCTCCGTAAATTTGACCTTCCAGTAAAGCCGGATTTATCGCTTTGCCAATATCATGAGCGGCAACCAGATTCATCAGAGTAATTTTACCCGTTCTATTGTTTACCTTCAATTCAACCGCCTGACAGCTGTAGATCCAACTAAAATAAGCATTTCCGTGTCCGGTATTTTCATCCCAGCTAATTGGAGGAGCTGAAAATACCCCGAAGGCATAAGGATAAATTTGATGCTCATAACATAAACGCACTGCCTCAAAATAATCGGCTATTACATTGCCCTGAGCAGAATATACAGAACCGTCTTTATAGGTACAGTCCGTTATATTATAGGTTTTTTCCACTCCTGCACAGAGACGCTCTTTAATAATTTTGGCAGCATTAATAACTGAGCTACCACCCATAATTGTTCCTCTGGAAGCAACTGTAGATCCTCCATCGGGAATATTGGAAGTGGAAGGTAAACGATAACGAATAAGTTCTTTAGGGATGCCAAGTTCTTCCGAGGCAATTAAAATCATCGCACTTTGAGCTCCCTGCCCATTTTCGTGAACCCCGGTTTCCAATAAAACGCTGCCATCAGGTTGAATATTAATGATGGCACTATTCATATCGGTTCCTTCTGCTCCTAAACTAACCCCCCTATAACAAATTGCATAGCCGATTCCATACCAGTCCTCAATTTCAGGCTTGCCAAAACTACATTTTTTCACTTTATTTGCATAATCAATCTCTGTCAAAACGCTTTCCATAACTTGGTTTAAAGAAACCGTATGATTATTTAGCTTCTGCTGGGTGATCGTAACGGAATCCTGATGCACCATATTTATTTTACGCAATTCAGTGGCATCCATATTTAATCTCTCTGCTGCCATCTCAACTAATTGTTCTATGGCAAAATTTACTTGCGGCGAGCCAAAACCTCGGAAAGCACCAGAAAAAATGTTATTGGTATAAACACCATAAACATCACTCTGCACATTGGGAACCTCATAACAGCCACAACTTTGAACTGTGGAACGCCAAGTTACCCAGGGAGTTACACTACAATATGCACCTCCGTCTGCTACAATCCGAACTTTCATAAAGACGATTTTCCCGTTATTTTTTAGCCCCATTTTGTATTGTAGCTTGTAAGGATGCCGTTTATAACTTTCCTGCATACTCATTTCCCTGGTATAAGTTAACTTCACAGGCCTTTTTGTTAAATACGCACATAAAGCTGCCCGGGCACAAACTAATGCTGCTGTGTCATCTTTGCCGCCAAAGCCTCCACCCATTGGTATATTTTTTACTTCCACTTCACTTAATTTACAGCCCAAAGTGGAGGCAACAAACCTTCTGGTAGAAAAAGGATGTTGCATACTACCCAGCACTTCTAAAACGCCATCCTGTCTTAAAAAACACAGTGCTGTTTCCGGTTCCAGATAAGAATGTTCCACGCGTGAAGTATTAAACTCCTGTTCAATAATGAGATCTGCTTCTTTTTCGCCTCTATCTATATCGCCAGTTCGCACTTTATGGTAGTTACAAATATTGCTCCCAAAATCAGGATTAACTATAGGACTGTTCTCTTTTATCGCTTCTTCGGGATCAAAAACAGCGGGTAATTCTGATAACTCCACTTTTATCAATGGCAAAGCTGAAATGGCTATTTCTCGGGTTTCTGCCACTATTAAAGCAAGAACATCCCCCGCGGATCGAATTCTTTTATTAACGAGAGTAGGACAGTCCTTAATAATCTGGCCATATTTGATGTTGCCGGGGATATCTTTTGCCGTATAAACAGCTACCACACCTTTCTGCTTAAGCGCTTCAGTAGAATCTATGTTATTTATTATAGCACTGGCAACTTGAGAATGTAAAGGGACGGCATAAAGCATATTGGGCAACTTATAATCATCGGCATATTTTGCTCTGCCGGTAACTTTGGCAATGGCATCGTTACGAAAGGCATTATTAAACTTCATTATGATGCCTCCTCAATTCATAATGACTCCAAAAATCAAGCCAGGGATTAGGTGTATTTGCCCAACTGGGAACAACAGGAATAGGAGCTCCCAATCGTTCACAATTGAGTTTATCTTCTTCTATATTGAAACCCATCAGTCGAGCCGGATTTATGCTTATATAAGTGAAAAGCTGATCCATACTCAATTTTCCGGTTGCTACCAGTTGCTCGGCCAGCAAAGAAAAAAGAACTCCGCTTCCAGCAATTCCCATTGGAGTTTCTGCAGGATACAAAGCTCCTATATCTTTTGTCTCCGTAGGAAAAGCACAATGGTCACTGGCTATAATATCAAAAATCCCATCTTGTAAAAGTTCCAATAAAAGACCTCTACTGTTTTCGCTTCTTAAAGGTGGAGAACAAAGCCAGCGATGACCTTCCAGATCATTCAAAACCTCTTCATTCAAAAGCAGATAATGAGGTGTTGTTTCACAAGTAATATAATCCGCTTCCTTTTTTGCCTGCTGAATTAAAAGCGCTGCCTGCGGAGAAGAAATATGAACTAAATGAATAGGATAATGGTGTTTTATGGACAAGTTAAGCACTTTATCCACTGCCCTAATTTCTGCTTTTTCTGGACGCCGCAAACAGTGGTCTGAAGGTTTATGAAAAGGGTAACGCTCACTATATTCACTGATAATTTCATCATCCTCACAGTGTATCAATAGCCGCTTTTTCGGATTTGGCATATCTATCATAAAATGTTCAATACTTTCATAGCTTTGATATAATCCACTTTCGCGATAGGTTGTATACAGCTTAAAATCGGTATCATTTTTGAAAATGATTTCAAGTTTACGCATATCCAGGTTTCTGGGAGTTAGATGCCAAAAAACCTTTCCTGAAAAACTGCGTGAAGCTTTGCGCATTCTGGATAATTTGGCAGAAAGGGATTCATTGGGGCTTTCGGTTACAAATACACCAATGCCTTCTAAACCGTTATGCTCATATAAACGGTTGAAACTCTTCCAGCTATCAGCTAAAAGGTGTCCGCCAATAGTTTCGCCTATATGTACATGAAAATCGTATATTCCGGTTGCTTTCATATTTTTACGGCTCCAGGATCTTTCAAACCATGACCGGTAATTAGTAAAACAATATCCTCGTTACTATTTATCCATTTTTTGGCAAGCGCTTTTTGCAGTCCTGCCAAAGTTGCCACCGAAGATGGCTCAGCAAAAACACCTGTTTCTGCTGCCAGTTTTAACTGTGCTTCCTGAATTTCAAAATCGCTCACCCGAATACACTTTCCTCTTGTTTCTTTCAATGCTTTAACTGACCAATGCGCTAATGCCGGTGTTTTAACTTTGATGGAATCGGCAATGGTAATAGGATTTTCAGCATCCTTGTATCTTCCTGTTTCCCAATAAGATGTAATAGCATCACTGCTTTCTGCCTGCACACATAAAAGCTGAGGCAATTTTTGTATAATGCCGGCTCTTTGCAAATCCACAAATGCTTTGTAGATACCAGTTAAAATAACTCCATCCCCCACCGGAATAATTATCCAATCTGGAACCTTAAAACCGTTCTGAATATAAATCTCCAGTCCGGCGCTCTTTTTGCCATCTATAGTCAAAGGATGATAACCTGTATTTCTACACATACAATTATGGGTTTTAGTATATTCCAAAGCGGCTTTGAAGGCATCATCATAGCTACCCTGAACTTTATGCAGTTCTGCATTATGCACTTGAATTTGAATAAGTTTTGCCGGAGGAGCACTCTCAGGAGCAAAAATAACAATTTTTAATCTGGCTGAGGCACCTAAACAAGCAAGTGAACAAGCTGCATTTCCAGTACTGGCAGTTACGATTTCTGTAATTCCTTTTTGCAAAGCATCCGCTACTACCAATTGAGTGGCACGATCTTTATAACTTCCGCTGGGATTTAAACCATCAAATTTAATTCCAATTGGGTAGCTGGGGGACGCCATTCTCTCGCTTTCTAAACCCATAATCTCCGTTCTAAAAAAAGGTGTATTCCCAACCGGAAGTGGAGGATAAAATTCAGGATTTACTGCACTGAATAAAAGCGGGTCGGGCCTCTCTTTCCATCTTCTTCCTATTTCTGCATAGTTAAATATAGCTTCCAAAACTCCTTTTAAGGGCATTCCGGGTAGATAATCCCTACCACATTCATCACAAAGATAATGCAGTTCGTTGGGATCAAATTCTTTCCCACATTCAATGCAGCGGTAATAACTCAAGTTACTTTTCATTTATTCCTCATACAGATGAAATAGGCCTGGGATGAACAAGGTAGCAAGGATTTTCACCCCTCGACTTCTCGACCCCTCGACCTCTCGACTTTTTCACATTTCCACTTTTCCCGGCGGAACGGCGTCCGCCGCT
>DJGX01000038.1:0-6699 GCA_002432865.1 Cloacimonetes bacterium UBA5835 | reverse complement strand
GTTTCACCTTTCCACTCCTCGACCCCCCGACTCCTCGACCCCTCGACTCCTCGACCCCCCGACCCCTCGACCTCTTCATCCCTGCGCCAATCTATATACCAAAGCAGCATAAAACGCAGCTGCCTTTGTTAAATGTTCAATCGGGATTGCTTCATTAGGTGAATGGGCATATATTTCATTGCCAGGTCCTAAGCCAATACAAGGAATTCCTTTCATACCGGCAATTGCCACAGCATTGGTAGAAAAAGTCCATTTATCTATAACTGGCTCTATCTCTAGAGTTTTAGAATAGGCATCAGCCGCATTTTGCACATAAGCAGAATCCAAAGGCGTGACCCAAGTTGGATAGTATTTTTCGGTGGGATAAACCAATCCCGTATATGCCTTTTCTGCATAGGATAGAACCTCTATTTGGGCATCAGGATAGCCAGCTTTTATGCAAGCATCTTGAACTTCGGCAACAGCACTTTCTTTATTTTCTCCCCAAGTTAAGCGTCGGTCTAAATGCAGGCGAGCACTATCCGGAACTGCACATTGACTTGGTCCAGTAAAAAATACCTGAGTAACACAGATACTGCCTTTACCCAAAAAATCATCTGAACGCAAGTGTTGATGCAACTTTTCTATTTCCAAAGCAATACGCGAAATCTTATATATGGCATTATCTCCGCGTTCGGGAGCGGAACCATGACAGGAAAGTCCTTTCACGCTTACTTCCATTTCCATTCTGCCTCGATGACCACGATAGATATTAAGATTTGTAGGTTCTGTAATAACAACCAGTTCGGGCTTAATTTCGCCTTCGTTTAAAATATATTGCCAACATAAGCCATCACAATCCTCTTCCATAACCGTACCGGTAAAATATATGCTTAAATCCTTGTCCAAATTCAGGTCTTTGATAATGCGCGCGGCTGTCATCATACTTGCCATTCCACCTTTTTGATCAACGGTTCCGCGACCCCAAATCTTACCATCTTTCAAATGAGCGTCAAAAGGATCAAAATCCCACAGCGAAAGGTCTCCCGGATAGACAGTATCTATATGTGCGTCGAAGGCAATCACTTTTTTCCCACAGCCCAGGCGTCCTATCACATTTCCCAAAGGGTCAATATATGCTTCGTTCAGGCCTATTTCTTGCATTTCTTTCAGGATGCGCTTCGCTACTTCTTTTTCCTTAGTAGAAAATGAGGGTATTTTTACTATGTCCATCAGGAAACGAGCATTGGTATCTTCATAGTGTTTGGCTCGCTCATAAATTTCTTTATACATAATCGCTTCTCCTTAAATTATCTTTCACGCAGATTACCTAAAATAAATAGGTCTGGGATGAACAGGATTATAGGGACTTCAAGGATTATTACATAATAATAAAACCTAAAACTATATCTAATCCCCACCCCACTTTCTTCACATCCTATCCCAAAGTTTTTCTGCACACTCTTTTGCTTTGGCTATTATCTCTTGTTCATCAAGATTTAGCAGTAATTCTCCTTCCCACAGCAAAATTCTTCCCTGGCAAATAGTTACATCCACTTTCGCTTGGGATATTCCATAAACCAGATGTCCCATCCAATTTGCTTCCGTTAGAGGTGTATAGGGTTCGTAATCTACCACAATAATATCTGCCGGACTTCCTTCTTTTATAGTTCCGTGTTTTTCACCCCAATATTTTTGCGTTATAATTGGATTATTGAAAACAAGGGCAGAGGTTATTTCTGTAAAGCCACGAGAAGGATCATTTTGTTTCAAATGTTGTGCCCAAACTCCAATGCGTAATTCTTCCAGCATATTATTGGTCATTGCATCAGTACCGAGACCAACTGTTACGCCCAGTTCTTTCATTTTACAAACATCGGCAATTCCTACGGCATTATTTAAATTGGATTGCGGATTAGTAACTATGGCAGCTCCTTTTTCCGCCGCCAAAATAAGTTCCTTGGCATTCAAATAAACACAATGTGCCAGAATGCTTTTACTATTTAGTAGATTAAAATCGTTTAAGCGTTCCACAACTCTTTTACCGTAATGTTCTACATTATATTTTTCGTCTGTTTCCGCTTCTGCAGTATGAATATGGATACCACAATTAAGTTCTACAACTTTTTCAGCTATTTGGGAAAGGGTTTTATCGGAAAGAGTGAATGCCGCGTGCAGACCAAAAAGTCCTTTCAAATAAGGATTGGGATTATTTTGGCAGTGTTTTAGCCACTGGTAATTTTCCTCGATCCCAGCTTGGGCAATTTCTGCACCATCTCTGTCTGAAACTTCAAAACACAAAGATGCCTTGATGCCTGTATCCAAAATCGCTTTGGCAATTTGAGACAAAGAATTCTGCACGCAAAAAGGAGAAGAATGATGATCAATTATAGTGGTTGTTCCTTTGCGGATAGATGTTAACGCTGAAACTAAAGCACTGTAATAAATATCCTCCTCCAGAAGGTTTTTATCGAGCCGCCACCAAAGATTACTTAAAACTTCACTAAAGTTATGGGAAACAGCAGTTTTCGTTAAGCCAGTGGCAAAAGTAGAATAGAAATGATGATGAGCATTTATGAGCCCCGGTAAGATAAATTTCCCTTCTACATCAATGCGTTCACAGACCTCATCTCTAAAATCTTCCAGATCGCCAATTTTAACAATCATCCCATCATCAATCAAAATTGCCTGCTCTTCCAAAAGCGGGTTTTGACTATCGAAAGTAATAATCGTTCCACCCTGAAGTATGTATCTGTTCATCACTATTCCTCCCTTATAAATTCCTCTTATGTAAATAAATGAGATCGGGCTATATTTGTCAAGTTTGATTGTTTGTTTCAAAAGAGAGAGTAAAGAAAAAGAGGATCTCCGTTTGTAATAAGTTCAGTTAATAAGGAAGTAGTAACATACCGTTTTTACAATTCATCAGGAATTTTGCCTCTTAAAAAAAATCTGAATTAGAAAGCCAAATAGTATATGGACATTTCCTACCACTGAGGCACTGAACTAATATTTTCAAAAAACAGGTACAAATAAAGTCCGTTGGTGAACTACGGTATATTTTCCAGGGACGAACTGGCTAGCTTATTTTCTTCTATATGGTATAATTTGGGTAGATATTAAGTACTATCCTCATATATTTGTCTTTCCGCAGGTGTTTACTCCTTTCGGATAAACTACATACAGATTCATTTAGATCCAGGTAGTTTTATTATGTCTACGTTTGGGATTTGTGCTTCGGGCAAAAAATGAGCCCTGTTTCTGAGTTGTGCAGTTTTCTCCGGCAACTTGATTTCCTTTTAGATAAACAGCTTTAAAGCCACCTATCAGTTCTGTTGTTTTTCCTTTATTACCTGTTATAAAAGTTGTTGTTTCTGGATCGTAAAGCACAAAATCGGCATCTGAGCCAGGATCTAAAGAACCCTTTTCAGGATATATTCCTAAACGCTTAGCAGCGTTTTCGCTGGTCATTTTGATGCAGGTAGCAAGCGGAATTCTCCTTTTTTTCCAAAGTTCAGAAAGTACCCACAAATATGAATAACTCATCATTTCCGGATCGCTACCTTGAAAGAGTTCGCAATACTCAGGATTTGTTTCCTGAGGAGCGGCACAATTGGATAACAGATAAATTTTATTAGTGCGCAGCAGTTCAAAAAGCAGATCAGCATAATCGGTAAAATCACAATTAAAGGGAGTTTCAAATATATCAGGATTGTAAAGAGCCATCATATCCACAAGGGAGATGGCAAAAGAGATATCGCTTCTTTTGGAAACACTATTAATAAACTCAATTGTAGGATATGAAGAAACACGCGGAATATGAATTGGATTTTCTTGCATTCTGCGTAAGATTTTTTTTATTGCTTCCAGTTGAGCAGTAGAACTAAATGCCTGATGATTTTCGTTGTCATAGCCTTGAAAAGCAAAGGAAGTATCGCTTTCGTAGATATCCAGAAAGAGATCCATTATTTCTGTAAAGCTAATATCAGCAATTGCTGGATTGGGGGATGGAACAGCTAAAGATATTCCTACAACCCCTTTGCTCCAAATTTCCTGTGCGGATTCTGAATGATATGGATAATCGCCCATATCAATATGCCCCCAAAGAGCCATAGAAGTAAAAGAATTGGCATTGATAAAAGCCATCTTTTTTTTCAGCGAGCGGTTATCAAAAATCGGATTAGGTGTATGATAGCTTAATTCCGCGAGGGTAGTATATCCCCCTTCCAAGGCAATTTTCGTAAACCGGGATAGGTCTGAAGCATTTTCAGAATCTTGGGTTAAAATATGAGTGTGAGGATCAATAGCACCAGGAAGCATAAGGAGTCCCTTAGCTTCAATTATTTCAACATCTTCTTCCACTTCAATATCATCTGTGGAAAGCTTAAGTATTTTATCTTCAAACAAAACATTCACTCTTTTCAGAGCTGTTGAAGAAGTAGGTAGGGAAACGGATCTAAGTAATTTCATAATTCATATCATTTTGGCGGTAAAATAAATTCACCTGAATTGGTAAATAATTCTGCCAGCCGCTTTTTTTTGCTGTTCATTTCATTTGCTCTTGCGGCAGTTTATTAATATCCTGTCGTAGTTTTTGCAGAGCTTGTGTATCGTTCAAGGAAATAAAAATACCTTCTGCTTTTTTCCAATTGCTTTGGGCCTCGGATATTTTATTTTCGGCAAAAGCAATTTGACCTTTCAGCCACAAGCAATGAGCCATCCCAGAAAAATTACCATAGCGATAATCCAGTTCCTGAGCCTTATGGGCAAAGGCATAGGCATTCTTATAATTAGAATTTCGAAAATAATAATAGGCAAGCGCATACCAGGCAGAAGAAAGTAATTCATTATTAGCGTTTTTGCCTTTTTTCAGCTGCTTTTCCAGTTTATTGGATAAAGTGTTTAGTTCCTGAACTTGTTTGCCGGTGGCAGTTCCCAGAAAGCTATCTGCCTGCAATTTTGCTGTTGCCAAATTTACGGAAACTTCCCAAGGTAAATCTTTAGTAATAATAGCCTTCTCGGAAATGGCTACGAGGTCATTTTCTCGCTGATAATAATAAATATCCAAAAGCAGTAGATAGTAATTCAGCTCGTTAGCGGAAGTTTGAATCAGTTCCGCCATCTGCATTCTCTTTTCCAGATAAGCTTTATCATCGTTTTCTTCCAGTGCAATCCGAGCCAAACCACTTAAACAATTCAGCATCCCTTTTACATCGGCAAAAGAACGATAGCTGTTTAGTAAGAAGTTATAGCTTTCTCCAGCAGCAGAATAATCTTTAGTTGATTCCAATTGTGAAGCAAAACGCAATTGATTGTCAGCATCAATTTTTGCCTGTGGACATTCAGGTATTTTTATAGAAGAACAGGCAGAAAGGATTAATAAGATTATCAATAACCATT
The DNA here is from genome assembly GCA_002432865.1 of Cloacimonetes bacterium UBA5835. Lineage (GTDB taxonomy): Bacteria > Cloacimonadota > Cloacimonadia > Cloacimonadales > Cloacimonadaceae > Cloacimonas. The sequence continues at coordinate 1,320 of DJGX01000038.1, read as the reverse complement.
TACTGCGCATTGGGAACCTCATGCATTCTTTTTGAGGAAGGAGTGGCTTGTGTTGAAGCCGGACTTATTCCTTTTCGCAAAAGAGGATTATTATTTAATGCTTCCAGAGTTTTACGGGCTTTGGCCAAGCTGTCATTCAGATTATTAAGCAGCATTCTAAGTTCAGGATTATTAACCGTTGCCAGAATTTGAGACACTTCAGCTGTTGCTGTTTCCAAATTATGTAAAGTTTCAGAAAGTGGCTTTAAGATCTTATCACTATTAGGATCAAGAAGTTTTATTAATAGCGAATCGGGTTGTTTATAATTATCTAAAGCAATTTGCACGCTTGCCAATATATCTTCTAACTCAGTCATTCTGTTATTTAAATTATAGGTTAGCTCTGCCAGATTGTTCAAAGTCCTTAGCAGAACTCCACTTTCAGGATTATTATCTTTGTTTAGGTTCATCGTTAAAATAGAAAGCTCTCTGGTTATGTTTTGCACATTATCCAAACCTGCATTTGCTTTTTCAGAAGCATCTGCTAAGTTCACCAGCATCCGCGGAATGGAACCTTTATCTGCATTATTATCTTCATTGATAGCAGTAGAAAGCTGCGCCAAATTTGCAATAATAACAGAAATCGGATCACTTAATGTAGGAGCAATTAATTTTAGCTGCTGTTTACCTTCCGAAAAATCTGAAGACGGAATATTACTTTCCACAGGTAATGGTTCATATGAATTAGGATTGCGAATAAACTCCAGGGTCGTTTTGCCAGTTAATGGGTTGGTATTACGAACCAAAACTGATCCCTTAACCATTATATTTTTATAACGATTCAAAATGTAAAACTCTATGCCGATATTACCGTCATCCGCAAGCGAGAAATTACGCACTCTACCAACTTCAAAACCTCTATACAAAACAGGAGTTTGGTTAGATAAACCCATTGCATTTACAACAGTGCTATAATAAGTATATTTCTTTTCCAGCAGATTCTGCTTGATAGCAATAAGAACCATTGCCAGTAACAATATCAAAATTGGTACGCTGACAAAGGCAACAACGATCTTCCGGCTATGCTTAATCTTATCTATCATAATTTAACTCTATTTCGCCTTATTATTATTATTTTTAAGTTCTGTTTTTTGTCAAGCTTTTACTGCTGTTTTGCTGATATTTTTTGTCCAGTCTTTCTTCAGAATCGAGGATTTAATTTTAGAAAAGAGGATTATAGAAGAGTATTTAGCCACCGAGGGCACCGAAAACACCGAATGAAAAACTTTGAACTACGAACTCCCGCACTTTGAACTAAGAACTCCCGCACTTTGAACTTTG
>DJGX01000036.1:19555-20400 GCA_002432865.1 Cloacimonetes bacterium UBA5835 | reverse complement strand
ATGGGAATGCCAATTATTTTCAACTTGACATCTATAGTCTTTATGGTTATATTGTAATATTAACTTCATAAAGTAGAAAAACCAAAGAATTACAACCCTAAAGGGGAGGAAAAATGAAGCTACACAAAGTTATGTTACTCTTAGTGTTACTGGCAGTTATAGTTATGATTGCCGCATGCAGTTCAAACAAAAAAGCAGAAGCCAAACCACAAGGAGAAGTAGTTTACCGTCCATCCTGGTGGGCAAGTCAACCTGAAAAAGACTATGTTTGTACTTATGGACAAGCAACCAAGGTTTCCGAAAATGCCTCAATCAATGCTGCCAGAGCCAATGCTCTTCAGGAAGCGGCACAATATGTAGAAGTTTTGGTTAATGGTATGCTGAAAAATTATGAAGAAGAAGCTGGCGTTAAAGACCCTCAAGTTTTGGCGCTTACTCAGAATGTTGTAAAAGCAGTTTCTTCAGCAAAATTTACAGGTGTGATTACCGGCAGCATTGAAACCAGAAAAGTAAATGAGCCCGAAGGAATTCGCTATAAAACTTGGATTCAAATAAAGATACCCAAGGACGAAATCAATAAGAAGTTAGCAGAAACTATTCGCAATGAAGAAGCACTTTACAATCAATTTAAAGCATCACAAGCATTTCAGGAGCTGGATAAGGCTGTAGAAAAATATTAAAGAAAGGGAACTATCTCCTTGTGCTTTAATGCAAATGTGTTATTCAGGGACAAACTATTTTGGGGTAGCTAGTTACAGCTACCCTCCTTTGTAATTTTGGTATCTCTCACGGATTACCCAGATATGATTTTAGAAACGGGATTTTTTTAGCCACCGAGGACACCG
>DJGX01000036.1:707-19450 GCA_002432865.1 Cloacimonetes bacterium UBA5835 | reverse complement strand
ATAAGGATTTAGAGGATTTAAGGATTAGAGGATTTTTTTAGCCACCGAGGACACCGAAATCACCGAAAAAGGACCTGGAACTTTAAACTTTTGAACTTAGAGACTTGACAAGTGAGGTCCCCTAATCTTTTTCATCTCATCAATATTGAAGCTCAAAAAGTTGTACTATGATCCATTCATTCCTGTTTACTCCTGAGTAGTTGACCTATTATCATCCGCTCCTCATCTTTCCCTCCCCTCCTCTTTGAGGAAGAGTTAAGGAGGAGAGGAAGATGAGTGGATGAGGAGTTAAGGAGGAGAGGTAATAAAGGATCAAGCAAGAGAAAAACAAAATCCCTTGACTTTATAGGCAGTTCCAAAATTATAGAAAAAACTTCACTTTTCAATATACTGGAGAGATAAATGCTAAAATTAGACCTTAATCAGGAAATGGTAAACAGAGCACATAATGCTGCATCTAAGATTACAAATGCATTTACCTGGCTTTTTGATGGCTACACAACCGTAGCAATAGAAAGGACAGTTTTGCGACTGATGGGAATTGATGGTGCACTTAAAGACGGTAAACCTTTACCTAATGTGGTAGTAGATCACTTAGTGGAAAATTCTGCTATTTCAAAAGGAGCAGCGATATGGGTGGCTAATGCAATGTTAAACAAGAGGCTTACAGCACAAGAAATAGCCGAAGAAGTTGCCTATAAGGGTTTAGACCTCAGTCAAATTCCTCTTGCCTCTGGCGACGCAATATTTGAAACTCTTACTCCTTTAACCGATAAGATGTTGGCTCAAATAACCAGCCAAAAACATAAGCGTGAAGAGCTTTTGTCCAAATATCAGCCCCGTCCCAAACCAGCAATATATGTAATTGTAGCTACGGGAAACATATATGAAGATGTGGTTCAAGCTCGTTCAGCAGCAAGAGAAGGTGCAGATGCGATTGCAGTTATTCGTTCAACGGCTCAGTCGCTATTGGATTATGTGCCTTTTGGAGCTACGACAGTGGGTTTTGGTGGCACTTTTGCCACCCAGGAAAATTTCAGGATTATGCGCAAAGCTCTGGATGAGGTTTCGGAAGAAGAAAAACGGTATATTCACTTAACTAATTATGCCAGTGGACTTTGTATGCCTGAAATTGCAGCTATGGGGGCAATGGAACGATTGGATATGATGTTAAATGATGCTATGTATGGTATTCTTTTTCGGGATATTAATCCTAAGCGAACCTTGCTGGATCAATATTTTGCGCGAATGATAAATGCCTATGCAGGAATTGAAATTCAGACCGGTGAAGATAATTATTTAACTACTTCCGATGCTGTAGAAAAAGCATATACGGTTACTGCAAGTCAGTTGATAAATGAGAGTTTTGCTATTTTAAGTGGTGTTAAACCGGAAAAAATGGGTTTGGGGCATGCTTACGAGATAGATCCTGAGCTTGAAAACAGCTTTAGTTATGAATTGGCACATGCCCTTTTAACAAAAACCCTCTTTCCTAATTCACCGGTTAAATATATGCCTCCAACAAAGTTTGCCAGTGGCAATATATTTCATACCTATTTGCTGAATGCGATGTTCAATTTTGTTGGTCAGTTAACAGAACAGGGAGTACAGCTTTTAGGAATGATGACGGAGGCAATTCATACTCCTCATTTAGCAGATCGCTCTTTAGCTATCGAAAATGCAAAATATATATTTAGAGCGATTAAGGGATTAAATCAAGATTTATGTTTAACAGAAGATAGTTTTATCGCCAAAAGAGCTAATGAAGTTTTGGCACAAGCAACAGAATTTTTGGAAAAAGTTGCCCAAGAAGATCTTTTTAGTGCTATGGCTAAGGGCGAATTTGCAGAAATTAAGCGTCCCGAAAACAGCGGTAAAGGTCTGGAAGGTGTAATTATGAAAGATAGTTCATATTACAATCCTTGTATGGAAAGTATGAAACAGGAGCTTGGATTATGAGCAAGAATATAATTCGTCCCTATGGAGATACCTTAAATGATGGCAAAATGCAGCTTTCTTTTACGCTGCCAGTTTCGTGTGATGCTTTAGGAAAAGAAACAGCCAGAAAACTACTATTACAAATGGGTTTTGATGAAGCAGAAATTACTAGTATGAGAGATTTAACTGAGGGTTTCACTCATTTTATTGCTTATGCTGTTACATCCACAGGAGTAGATATCAGCAAAATAAAAGTAAAAGTAGTTGAAACTCCGGTTATGACTATGGAAGAAACCGATACCTATGTAGCAGAACACTTAGGAAGAAAAATTACAGTAGTAGGCGCCTGTATTGAAAGTGACGCACATACAGTTGGAATAGATGCTATAATGAATATGAAGGGCTATAATCATCGTTATGGTTTAGAACGCTATCACAGTTTTAATGCTATAAATATGGGTGCACAAGTTACCTGTGAAGACCTTTTAGCCAAAGCCAGAGAAGTGAATGCAGATGCAATTTTAGTTTCGCAGGTAGTTACGCAAAAGAATATTCACATCAAAAACTTAACTCGCTTGATCGAACTTGCAGAAGCTGAGGGTCTGCGTGATAAGATGCTGTTTATTTGTGGTGGACCGCGTATTTCTTTTGAGCTTGCTATTGAACTTGGTTATGATGCAGGTTTTGGGCCTGGAACTTATGCTACAGATGTTGCAAGTTATATAGCTATTACATTGGCAAAACAAAAAGCTCAGGAATAGGCAATCAGGATTTAAGCGTAACATTATGCTAACATTATTAATCACGATAATTGCCTTCGGGCTAATGATCTTTGTGCATGAATTAGGTCACTTTTTGGTAGCTCGCTCATTTCGGGTGAACATTGAAAAATTCTCTATAGGTTTTGGGAAGCCGATTTGGGAAACTGAAAAAAACGGCATACAATACAGTTTAGGATGGATTCCTTTGGGTGGTTATGTAAAAATGAAAGGAGAAAATCCAGAAGAGAGTATCTACTTAGAAGAAGATGACACTTTTGTTGGGAAATCTTGGTGGAAAAGAGCTCTCATAGCTTTCAGCGGACCGTTTGCTAATTTGCTTTTTGGGATCTTACTTTTTATTATTGCCTTTATGTTGCCGCAAAAACAAGAAGATCTTTTGCCAGTAATTCAAAATGCTAAAGGAATTTGGGCAGAACATTTCAGTCCTGCAGATAGCATATATAGCATTAATGGTAAAGCTGTTACAGGTTTTCAAGATTTTCTACTTAAGCTATCCGATAAAAAAAATAATACTATAGAGTATATTCACAATGGACAAAAAGCCACTTTGGAGATTGCTCCTACACAAATAGATTCTTTAATTAGGTCTCTTGAGCCAAAAGTGGATACTACAATTGGAGAAGTTTTTACTGGAATGCCTGCTTGGAAAGGAGGTTTAAAACCAGGTGATAAAATTTTGGCTGTAGATAGTGTAGCAGTTTCCAATTGGTATGAAATGCGCGAACGGATAATTGGCTCTAAAAATGAGGAAGTTCAACTTACTGTTTTACGCAATGGAAAGATTTTGATCCGCAGTATTGCTTTGGAGGAAAATGTCTCTATGGGAAATCAAAAAATGATTGGTATCACGCAATATATGCCGGTGAAAAGAGTTATCAATTATAATCCTTTGGAAGCAATTAGCTATGGCGCAAGGAGCACATTGAATTTTATAGTGATGAATTATGTGGGCTTATACAAACTGATTATGAAACCAGAGCAGTTAAAAAACAATGTTGGGGGACCTATAATGATTGCTACAATGGGTCAACAAGTTGCTCAACGAGGTTTTAGTTCCCTAATCATCTTTTTGGCTTCCATTAGTTTAGTTTTGATGATAATGAATCTATTGCCAATACCGATTCTTGATGGTGGACATATATTCTTTGCCTTTTTTGAAGGTATTTTCAGAAAGCCTGTACCAATTAAAATTCAGGCATTTTTACAGAGAATTGGTTTTGCCCTACTGCTATTATTGATGCTATATGCTTTCTATGCAGATATATCCAAGTTGCTAATCCGTCAGTTATCATTGAGGCAATAGATGTTCAATTTTACTCTTCAAAGAACTTGTGGAAAAGCAAGAGCAGGAATAATAAAAACAGATCACGGTGAAATACTGACCCCAGTTTTTATGCCGGTGGGCACACTGGGAACAGTGAAAGCAATGAGCCCCAAAGAATTAGAAGAAGTTCAGGCACAGATAATCTTAGGCAATACCTATCATTTGTATATGCGCCCCGGACATTCATTAGTGCAAAAAGCAGGTGGTTTACATAAATTTATCAGCTGGAATCATCCTATTTTAACAGATAGCGGTGGTTTTCAAGTTATGAGTTTAGCTGCTTTACGCAAAATCAGTAAAGAAGGCGTAAAATTCCAATCCCATATTGATGGTTCTGCTCATATATTCACCCCGGAAAAAGTGATAGAAATTCAAGAAGCTCTTGGTGCAGATATAATTATGAGCTTTGATGAATGCCCTCCTTATCCTTCTACCAGGCAATATGTAGAAAAATCGCTGGCTACTACTTTAGATTGGGCAGAAAGAGGCAAAAAAGCATTTACCAATTGTGAACATCAGGCACTTTTTGGAATAGTTCAAGGTGGAATTTATGAGGATCTAAGGGAACAATCTGCTTTAGCTTTAATAGATATGGATTTCTCGGGTTATGGAATAGGCGGTCTTGCTGTGGGAGAAGAAAAAGAAGATATGTTTAGGATTACTTCCTTTTTAAATGATATTTTGCCTAATGATAAACCTCGCTATTTAATGGGTGTTGGAACTCCCAGTGATTTATTGAATAATATAGACCGTGGAGTTGATATGTTTGATTGTGTGATGCCAACTCGTAATGCCCGCAAGGGAAGTATTTTTACCCGTTATGGGAAAATGATTATTAAGGCGGCACGCTATAAAGATGATTTTAAGCCCATTGATCCTTTATGCGGTTGTTATACTTGCACTCATTTCAGCCGTGCATATATAAGACATTTAATTACTATGAACGAAATTTTGGGAATGCGGCTTACCACAATTCACAGTTTATGGTTCTATCAGGAACTAATGCAACTGGCAAGAAAGGCTATTCTGGAAAACAGATGGAATGAATTTCTGGCAGAAATGCTCCCCGTGCTCGATACGATCGTTTAGTAAAAAAGCTGTAATCAATTTATTCTGCTTTCTTACCCTAATGCTCTTCTGCAGTATAATCTACTGCCAGGAAGCTCAAAATGTTACAATTACTGATTCCTTGAAAACAATAGTCCCCGAGCTCTGGACAGAAAACTGGCTTTATAAAAGGATTTATCCTCTTATTTTTAAAGTGGAAACAGAACGCGAACAGGAACAAGAATTTTATACAGCTTTTATACAATATAGCGGTAAGACAATTGCTAATATTTTCATAGTTAATCTTGATGTGTTTGATCTGCTTCCCGATAAACCTGATAAGCACATATACAATCAAATCTTGGCTTTGGGAAATTCCGTTCATTATAAAACGCGGGATTGGATAATAGAGAAGATGCTTTTTTTTGCTGAAGGCGATAGCTTCGACCCACAAGTAATGAACCGTAATCTTGCATATTTGAAGGATTTACCATATCTGAGAGAAGCCGAACTGCTGATCAGTGAAAATGAAAATGGGACAGTTGATGTCTTTGTGTTGGTGAGAGATAAATTTTCCTTGGAACTAAGCGGTAAAATTATCTCCCATAACAAATACCGGATTAAGATTAATGAACAAAACATCCTTGGCTTGGGTTTAGGGCTAAAACATATCTGGCATATAGATCCACAAGCTCTGAAATCCAAGAGCTGGGAAAGCTATTATAGCAATGCCAATATTCAAGGTAGCTTCTTGCGTATTGATGCTTTTTGGAAAGAATTTTCAGGAATATCAACCCAGGACTTGTATTTAAGCCATCCTTTTTTGTATCCTGCTATCCCCCATTCAGGAGGAATTGAACTTTCCAGAAATTATACCCATCCACCCGTAGATTCTGTTACTACAGAACAAATTACTCTTGGTTCTTGGTATGCACATAGTTTTGCCTACAAAGATAAAGAGGCAAATGCTTACAAATATGTGGCCGGTTCTTTAGAAAAAAACTGGTTTCCCAAAAGACCACAAGTAAATGATAATAGCGGTAAACCTTGGCACGAAAACATTTTTGCCCTAAATTCGATAGCATTCAGTAAAACGGGTTACACTTTTTTACGGGATGTGAGCTCCTATCTGGAGAATGATGTTATACCTGTTGGTTATTTATGGGAAAATCTCTTGGGTTATGAATTTGGAGAATATCGCAATCGACTTTTTGCTGGCACACATTATTCTCGAGCAGATAAATTTGGTAGCGGTTCATATCTTTATGTATCGAGTGCACTCGAAACATATATTACTACAACAGGTACCGAACAAAGCATTTTGGCTATTGAACCATTACTTATTTCACCACTTAAACAATATGGAGCTCTCCGCTATAGATATTTCAGCAACAATAATATTATAATCGGCAGTAAAAGATATCCTAAAGAAAAAATGAACCTTTCGTCCCTATCAGGATATAGGGGAAACTGGAACTTACAAGGGAACAAAATCTTGCGCTCCTGTATAGAAAATGATATGGCTATTCCCTATACAATTTGGGGGTTTAAGATAGGATTATTTACCTTTCTGGATTTTGCCTTTGCCACAGATGACCTATCCCAAATGAGCACAAAAAATGTGTTGCTGACTGAAGGCACAGGTTTTAAAATGCATAACCCTTCGCTGATATGGGATTCCATTGAACTCTGCTTTGCCCTAAACCAAAAAAAAGGTACAAAAGGAGAATGGGTAATAACTCTCTCTACTCAAAAAGGAATTCAACTTCCCGATTTTTCAGGGAAAAGACCTCAGACCTACAAATTCTATTAAAAAGGAAGAGTGCGTATTTCATAAAGCTTTAACTGTAGGGCTATGCTTTTAATATAAATAAAAACACATCCTTTTTTGTGCTACGCATTAATTCCCTTTTTCCCAATAAGTTTTTGCTTGACATTATATTATAAGCTATTATAATGTACAATAGTTGCATTTTGGATAATGGATTTATGTAAACATCCAAAATATTCTGTAGAATAAGAAAGTGAATTACTAAAAGAAAGGAGATACTATGAAGACTCAAGTTTTGAAACTCCTCCTTCTGCTGTTTTTTTTAGTGAATGCTCTAAGTGTGTTCGCCGTAGTTAGCGAATATTCTTTTACCTCTATATTGGGGACATTTACTGAAATCAGTGGGGGGACTATTCACGGTACCAGTGCAAATGACAATGAATGTTTTATAGCCATTCCACTGGGCTTTACTTTTACCTATAACGATGTTGATTATACTACTATCAGCATCGCTTCCAATGGTTTTATTGCTATGGGTGATACTGTAGCAACAAGTACTGTTCCGATCAGTTCTGCAACTTCTACAAACAATGTTATTGCGGTTCTTTCCCGCGATATCAAATCCAGAGCAGAAGGAACTCTAATGTCCCTAAGTAGTGGGACTGCTCCCAATCGGGTTTTTACGATTCAATGGAAAAATTGGCGGAGAAGTCCTACTGCAACTGCAAATGATGATTTTACTTTTCAAATTCAACTTCAAGAAAATGGCAATAAGGTGGTCTTTGTTTACGGACCGTTTACTGCTGTAACTGCTTCAACTGCAAACACAGTGCAAGTGGGCTTAAGAGGTGATTCCAATGCTGATTTTAATAATCGGACAACTACAACTGATTGGTCTGCTACTATAGCTGGAACGGCTAATAACAATTCCTGTACTCTTAGTGCTTCTGTTTTTCCTGCTAATGGTTTAACTTTTACCTTCACACCTCCTGTAACGGGTGAACCACCTTTAGCAGCTCAAAATCCTCATCCTGCCAATGGTGCTATAAATGTTCCTATTGGTACAAATCTTACTTGGATTACGGGTGGAGGCATTGTAGACGGTTACAAGGTTTATTTTGGAACCGATAATCCTCCTACTAATATAGTGAGTGGTGTTATCCAAACTGCAACGGTGTATGATCCTGTCAACGACCTAAATTACAGCACAACCTATTATTGGAAAATTGTACCCTTCAACCAGTTTGGAGATGCAGTTGATTGTCCTGTATGGAGCTTTACAGTTTTGGCAGATCCAACTGTTACTACCTATCCTTATGAACAGAATTTTGATCTGGTAACTGTTCCAGATCTACCTCCTGGATGGACAGTTATCAATGCCAATAATGATACTTATACTTGGCAATCATATAACGCTAATAGTCAAACTCCACCTAATTCAATGCGCATTCGTTACAATGCAGCAATAGCTATGGATGATTGGTTGATTTCGCCCCCGCTTGTTTTCACTGATACTCACAATTATAAGATAAAATTCTATTATTGTGGAGGCGGATCAAACTATGAGGAAAAATTGTCTGTCTATTGGGGAACTACACCTACAGCTGCAGGTTTAACAAATTTACTATGGCAGAATTTGAATATTACCAATACTACCTATGAAACAGCTGAAATAATTCTACCTTCTGTTTCAGGGGGAACCTATTACATTGGTTTTCACGGTCATAGTGATGCTGACAAATTCTACATTTATTTGGATACTTTCAGCGTAATGGACATTGTAGAACAGTTAGATCCTCCCCAGAATTTAACTGCTACAGTACAGGATAACTATAATGTACATTTGGATTGGGATGCTCCTGGTGCAGTTCCTCCACCTCCTACAAATTTTACTGATGGTTTTGAAACCTATACTGATTTTTCTCTTGAATTCACCCCATGGACTTTAGTAGATGTTGACCAAAGCTCAACTTATGGAATTAGCGGCTTTTCTTGGCTAAATATATATGCAGCCCAAGCATATATTATTTTTAATCCAAGTGCTACAACTCCTGCTGTAACCACTCTGACAGCTCATACCGGAAATAAAATGGCTGCCTGTTTTGCTGCAACAACCCCTCCTAATAATGATTGGATGATTACTCCCCTACTAAATATTACAGCAGGCACTGTCTTAAAATTCTGGGCAAGAAGTTATACTGCTCAATATGGCTTGGAACGTTTTAAGGTTGGGGTTTCTACATCAGGAACAGCTCCAGCAAACTTCAATATTATTAGTGGAACAAATTACATTCAGGCACCAGTTGAATGGACAGAATATACTTATGATTTAAGCAGTTATGTGGGACTAAGTATTTACATTGGTATTCAATGTGTTTCTAGTGATGCTTTCATCTTTCTGGTAGATGATGTGTTTATCGGTAATCCTACTGATGCAAAAGTGTATCCTTATGTTGCATCTGTTCCTGGAACTATAGAAAGAGTAGTAGGTATTCCTGCTCCCACTATTAAACAAGAAATCAAACATATCGATCGTGACCTTTTGGGCTATAAGGTATATCGTGATGGTAACTTGATTGATACTATTAATAATGTTTCCACTACTGATTATACTGATCTAGCTTTGGCTGTGGGAACTTATAGCTATACTGTTACAGCATTTTATACAACTGGGGAATCAGTCCCTGCGGGTCCTGTAAGTGTAACTATTGTAGCTCCTTTGTTACCACCTACAAATTTAACAGCGACCGTGGATGGTAACGATGTTACTTTGAATTGGGGAAATCCTGAACCACCTCCTCCCGGACAGTGGATTACTTGGTGTAACGATGTTTTGGGAAACAGCATCGGAACTAATTCTGCAGCTAATTTTGATGTGGCACATCGTTGGCCTGTTGCGGATCTTGCTCCTTATGTAGGAGATGCTATCACTCAGGTTAAATTTGTTCCTGCTGAAGCTAATTGTGTTTATACAGTGAAAATCTGGACGGGCGGAAGTGCTAATAATGCTGGAACTTTGGTTTATTCTCACCAAATTCAAAATCCTGTTATAGACAGCTGGAATGTCCATGCGCTAACTACACCGGTAACGATTCCAGCTAACAGCGAAGTATGGATTGGCTATAATTGCAATACAATGGTGGGATTTCCTGCAGGTTGTGACATTGGTCCTCAAATTGATGGTAAAGGCAATATGATGTATTTTCAGGGTGTTTGGAGTACTCTTCTTGCTATTGAACCTGCTCTTACCTATAACTGGTTAATTAGTACTTATGTAAGCCAGGGAGCCACTTTGAAAAAAATGGAAATGAAACCTATTGCTGATCTTCATCCTCCTGTGAAAAACAGTGGTGAACTTGGTCTGTTGCATAAAGAAATAGCTAATCTTCAAGATAGGGTTGTTACCGGCTATAAGGTTTATCGTAATGGAGCCTTATTAACTACTATCTCTGATCCTACCAATACTACTTATTCTGATCTTGACTTAGCTAACGGAACTTACACTTATGGCGTAAGTGCTTTGTATCCAAGTGGAGAATCTGTTCCTGCAACCGTTGAAGCAATTGTAAATATTCAGCTTGCTCCTGCTTTCTTTACAGATGATTTTGAAAGCTATCCTGATTTTGCTACAATGTTTGCCCCGTGGACTTCATTGGATGTGGATCTATCTTCAACTTATGTTATTACAGGGATAGAATTTCCGGGTAGCGGAAGTCCTATGGCTTTCATTGTGTTCAATCCCTCTTCAACTGTTCCCCCTGCTACTACTATTATTCCTCATAGTGGAACAAAAATGGTTGCCAGCATTGCAGCTACAACGCCTCCTAATAATGATTGGTTGATTACTCCTCGTGTTTATCTGGGTACAAATGCTGCTCTAAAATTCTATGCTAAGAGCCATACTGCCCAATATGGAATGGAACGTTTTCGTATCGGAATATCTACTCAGTCTCATATAAATCCTCAAGGTTTCCAATATATAACTGGAAATGATTATGTGGAAGTTCCCACTAACTGGACAGAGTATATTTACGATCTTTCTGTTTATGATAACCAAAATGTATATATCGGAATTCGCTGCGTTTCTAATGATGCTTTCATCTTTTTTGCAGATGATATAAGCATTCATGGCGAAGGCGGTCATATTGTTAGTAACGATGATGAACTGGCTCCTGTTGTCCGGACAGAATTGAAGGGAAATTACCCCAATCCTTTCAATCCGGAAACAACTATCGCCTATAGCGTGAAGGAAACACTACCGGTAACTATAGAGATATATAACCTTAAAGGACAGAAAGTAACTACTCTGGTTAACGAAACTTTAGTGCCAGGTAATTATTCTATTGTCTGGAAAGGACTGGATGACAATAATCATCCTGTAGCCAGTGGAGTATATTTCTTTAAGATGAATGCTGGAAAGTATAGCAGCACTAAGAAAATGATAATGATGAAGTAATTCGTTAAAACAGATGATAATCAACCCCGAGCCAATTTAGCTCGGGGTTTCTTTTTCTCCAGGAAGATTGATGTCCTCATCAACCCACAATAAACATACTATCAAGCTATTATAGAATTTAGCGGAAACTACATAATCTGGTGTAAGGAAAACGACAGGATGTCGTTCTTAAAAAAAAAGCGGAGCCTTGGAAAGCTCCGCTACTGAATAAGTTGTTAACCTTTTATTTTGCTAATATCATCTTTTTGGCTGCTGTGTATTTACCTGTGGTTAAACGATATAGATAAATACCGCTGGAAACAACTCTGCCATTTTCATCACGACCATCCCAAGAAACTTGATAGTATCCAGGAGCATTATGTTCTTGATGATAAGCCTTAATTCTCTGTCCCTTCATATTGTAGATTTCTATATTTACCTTACCTGCTTCTTTCAGGGAATAACGAATATTAGTGTTCGGATTGAAAGGATTGGGGAAAGCATTATACAATTTTGTAACCATTGGAACAACAGGAGGCAATGGTTCTTGAGTAGGATCTCCAATAGTAACCGTTAAAGGACCATAGAAATCACTGGCTCCATTTAGTGAAACACTTTCCAGCCAGTAATAATACACTATATTGGTATAGACCTCAAAATCAGTATAGAAATAATTGTTCTGAGTTCCAATTTCTGATCCCTGGTCAATTAGATGAGCATTAATCTTAATCGCATTATCCAAGTCCTTTGCTTCATTCCTGTAAAGATTATAACCGGAGTGATTCGTTTCAGTTTCTGCTGTCCAGGCAATATTAACAAAATTCTCTGAAGTTACTACAGCAGTGAAATTAGATAGAGTTACGGGTAAAGTTGGATCGGTGCCTTCATCTAAAACAACTATTACATCACCTTTAGCACTAAAATCTACATTAGCAAAAGTGACAATTCCTGTTAATCCTGCTCCAACAACACAAGGATAGGGTTCACCCTGATTCCATGCACCGCTATAATAAATAACTCCATACCAGGTTCCGGGACCAACTTCTACAGTTATCGTTCCCATTCCTGTTCCTGTAAGACCAAAAACAATCGGATTAGTTAAGCTATCATAATTAGGCAGGGAAAGAACTACCGGATTAGTTTCATCAATGGTCTCATTAATATCTAAAGGTATGGTAGAAGTAACAGTAGTTCCTTGAATTACTGTTGGCGTATCAGCTGGAATATCAACCTCTTTTTCGACCTTTATATCATCAAGGACATTTGGATAGCCATAATTATTAATTCCTTCAAAAGCAATTTGATAAGTAGAACTTGGTTCAGGTAAAACAATTCCTGATACAAGTGTCCATTCATCAATATTATCAGTATAATGATTTAACATTACCCAATTTGAAGATAAGCTTGTTCTATAGTAAACTTTTAGCTCGTTCTGATCATCATACCAATTTTCCTGTCCATACCAGAAAGATAATTTGTAATTTCCAGAAGAGAGATTCAAAGGTGGAGTAACCAGTTTTGTTATTCCTTCACTATATGATCCAACAAATCTGGCATTTTTAGTTCCAGAATGAGCAGTGCTAATATAACCGCTGCTAGCCCCTGTTGCAAAAGTCCAGGAATCACTTCCATATACATATATCTGAGTCCAGTTAGCTCTTGTTGGGGAATCATCTTCAAAGGTCTCAATCCAAGGAAATACACTTATAGTAGGATCAGCCATTGTAGAAAAAGTCCAGATAGGACCTTCTGCTGTTTCACCTACATCATTTTTAGCCACAATTTTCCATTGATATGTTTTGCTATATTCGAGCTCAGGATCATAGCTATTCAAGGGATCTGTTTGATTTTCAGAAACCAATACCATATTATCAGTTAGCCCAAAATAGACATCAACTTTTGTTACTGTGCCATTATTTGTCCAGGAAAGGATTTGATTTAATGGAACATTAGTAGCCACATTAGAAGGAACAGGATTACTTGGTGGTTCAGGAGAAGGATTAGGCATTGTGTAAGTAAGTTCAATATTATCTATAGCGGCAGGGGGTTGTGTTCCACCTGAACTATCATTTCTCCAGGAAAAGACCAGGCGTTTTGTAGTACCGGCTACAGCATTGTTGATAGTGATTGTTTTTTCCGTCCAAGCAGTAGTTAGGTTATACCAAGTATTGCCTATTTGTTCTGTAGAAAGTTGTGACCCTGCTGTAGGAACAGTAGCTGTATCAACTAAAAATACTTTTAATCCATCATAAGTAGATTCTCCGCCACACTTAAACATAAAGCTTAAATTATATTCCAGAGCACCAGCAGGGAAAGAAATATCACGGTATAAATGAACTACTGAACTTGAACCATTATTATACTCATAAGTGGTTCCATTGTCTTTAGAAATGTAAGCAGAGTTTCCTGAATAAGCAGGAACAGAGCCCACAAACCATTTATTAGTTTGAGTTCCATTTACAATAGTCCAATTTATATCACCTTCAAAGTTTTCAGTAAGTGGTAATTCAGCTGGAATTTGAGCAGTTGTAAAACTGGAAGGACCTGCCCAAACACTTGTATTACCATCTTTAACAGCACGCACATACCATTCATAAGTAGTACTTGGCTGAAGACCTGTAAGTGTATATGGATTGGAAGTAACTTGAATTTGAGTTGATTTTGCATTGGGATTAAAACCAGGTACGCCATAAATAATATCCCAGGTTGTTGCTGGAGGAACATTATTTTCTGTCCAACCTAAAACAGCAGAATTGCCAGTAATACTACTCACAATAAGATTGCTGGGTTCAATAACCGATGGGGCAAGTTCCAACAAGAAGTTATCTATATATATAGATCTGTAAGTTCCGCCTAAACCATGTTTAAATGCCAGATATTTATCATTACCAGTATAACTATTTAAATTGACTGTATATTTTGTGTATGTACCAGTCAAATTAATTGTTGTCAAACTCGTAAAAGTATCTCCATTGGTAGGATCAGACATAGTGCCAATATTTAGAGTATAAGTATCATATGCTGAACCAATTGCATAAAATGAGGTTCTTAAGGTATTAAGAGGAACATCAATCATAGGTGAAATAAGAATCAGAGCAGCATTATTATCCCCAGAATTATACATATATATGTGATTTGGAGTAGTATATGGAGAACTAGAAGTGTATGTTTGGATAACTGCATAAGAACTTGTAGAATTTATATAGCTTGTCCAGCCCAAAGGTAAAGCTGGAGCAGTAACACCATCAAAATTCTCTGTATAAGGTATATCGGTTTCATAGATTGTGGCATCTACACAGGTACCGGTGAGGGGTATTATCTTTTCTCCACCATCTCCATAATGGATAACTACAGAACCTTGATGAGTTCCTTTGGATTCAGCACCAGGTTCATATTTAACTGTAAAATTAGTATTTTCTCCAGCTTCAAGTTCTGTATCTGTTGGCAAGCTACTTATACTATAATAGTCACCTATTGTTTCTACACTATTTATCATCAATTTACCTCCTCCGGTATTGGAAATGGTAAATTGCTTAGTAGCTGATGAACCCAAAACAACAGTTCCAAAATCCCAGGATTCAGGATATACTGAGCAAACAGGATTATCAGGAACCTCTTCAATCGTAATATCATCAATAGAAAGATACCAAGGTGTTGAAGTAAGAGTCCCTAATATACCAATATAGTATAAACCACTTGTAGTAGGGGTAAATATACCTTCCAAACGTTGATATTCACCATTTGTAATATTTGTATTGGATATAATTGCATTAGTCATTCCTGCAGCAGAAGCTGTTGCTCCATAACTGATTTGGATACTTGCACCAGAAGTAGCATTTTGTCTGGCATAAATTATAGCTCTATAATTTATGTCTGCTTCCAATTGAATTGGTTTAAACATCCATCTTGTATTGCTATATCTTAAGAAAGCATTCCAATTTCCAGATCTGGGTGTTCTGTTATAATCAGTGTATGAATTATTAGCAGTCCATACATTGGAACCACTTACACTTTCTTGAGTCCATCCCAATACAGCAGTTTCATGTGTGTTGCCATTTTCAAAGCCCTCTGTAAATGGAGGATAAATTGTCGGATCATCCATAGTTGTGAAAGACCAGATTGGACAATTAGCAGCAGGATTAACACCATTATAAGGAACAATTTGCCAATAATAAGTTGTATTATATGTTAAGGGGTTAGCAAATGTATAAGATGTGGATGTAAGATTATCATAACCATTAAGTATATTGGCTGGAGTTGAAGTTCCACCACCATCTGTACCAAAATAAACTAAATATTTTGTTACAATGCCTCCACCTGAACTCCAACTCAGTGTTGGAAGATTAGAAACATTACTTTGTCCATTTGTAGGAGAGACAATAACAGCAGGTAAAGGAGGAGCATTGGGATCAACCTTTGTGAAAGTGTAAGTTGTCCCGGATGTAAGATAAGTTATAGCACTAATTGAGTTATTTGATGTAGTAGTGGAATATGTTATAGGATTTCCGGGAGTAATACTATAGAAATTTCCAGAGCCACCAGGGGAACAGTTTATTCCAATAGAAGCACTTGGAGAATTAGGAGTAATCATTGAACCATAGATTAGCTCTATTTTATCACTTGTTTCATAGAGTCGAATTTGAAAATTCTGACCGGCAGTTCCATTATAGTTCCACTTTGTATTCTTCCACTGTGCTATAAAAACTCTATTTGGTTCAGTTCCTATAGTAGTATAAGACATAGTATTAGAAGTTAGATCATCCCACAAAGAAGCTATAATTGGTAAAACAGATGTTGTTGAAAGATTATTACTTAAACTAGAAGATGTTTGCGATGTCCCCAAAGCCAAATAACCATCTGAAGCCATTTTTAACTGTGTGTATGCAGTTCCACAATAATTAAATGTAAAACCAATATCCAATGCAGGAGATAGAAAAGCATCTCCACCTGCTCCAGCTGAGGTTCCAGTTATCTCTTGGTATGTTCCTTGAGAAGCAACTGGGGCATTATAATAATTTGTAATACCTGCTACTAACACACCCATAAAAGTAACTGTTAGTAGTGTAATAATTATCATTTTTTTCATGATAAAAACTCCTTATAAAATGAAGATTTTTTTGATTTTTGTAAATGGAAGGAATTATCTTCAATCGTATTTGGGTTAGAAGTTTGTATTAGGACTGAAGATGTTTCCTGTTTGTTTTTGAAGGCTAGAAAGTAGGGAAATACAGCGTTTGATGTTTCTGAATTTCTATAATATAAAAAGTAATAATGGAGCGTGAATAAGAGATTACGGAAAAAATCAAACGAGCAGATTTTGCATTTTTGAAAATTGTGAAAATACAGAGAAACAGCACTTCCCCAATAGGATGGGGAGGGTTGTGTTTTATTATGAAAAGGGAAGGTTTTTATTAAGAAATTGGGGAGAGTTATCTTATCTGCGCCTTGGCAAAATGTGGCTCTTTTTTGTACACAAGGGTTGGGCTTTGGCTCAAAATAAAAAAACAATATATTCTCCTTAGAATAAACAAATATTCTGCTTAGCTTCTGTTATTCCACAAGAAAGGAACACAGCTTCCGAAACAGAATTAAGTTACGAAAATACAAACCGTTAAGATACTTTTCAAGTACCTTTTCCATTACAATTTAATTAAAATGGCAGCTGAGAATTATGTCAAGTACAAATTTTGTCACCCAATGATTTGAATAGGTTTGCAAAGAGCAGAATTATCCCAATTTAAAGGATTTTAATTCGCCATTAGGACACTGCAGAGCATTAAACCACACTATAGATTACACATATCTCACAGACAAAATAGGTTTTAGAAATATGTGTTATTGATCATAATATGATATTGTATGAGATGTTCATAACCAATTGAACTATAATCTAGTTATCCAATTTGTAAAACACACTCAGCAAGGCATTTACATTTTTATCCACAATTTTAATTAGCGTTTTATTAGGTGGGTGGATAATACTTTGTCCGCGTTTATTCTTCCCGCCAATTTCTACTAAAAAAGCTGGTGTTTTCATTCTATGGAAGAAGAAATTGCGCGCATTTCCAACTTCCGAAGTGGAGCCCTCAAAAACTTCATAATTTCCTTTCAGGTAATCCTTTTTGGTTGCATCTGCATATGTCCTTGCCAGGGCAAGATTTTTTTGAAATAGTTCAGAATTATTAATACGAGCCGGCAGATAAATATGTTCATTATATGCCCCAGAAATTGAGCTATGCAGAAAGATAGCCAGAACGAAATTATGGTTTTGAGCCAATTCCACTATAGCTTTTGTTTCGTTTTCAGAAGCGGGTTCGGAGCCCTTATAGAAGGGACTATTAGTATCTGTTTCAGGGTCTAAATCCCAAAAAACAGGATAGTTGCGATTTAAATCAACTCCATCGGTGCGTAAGTCTAATTTTTTATTATTATCGGTATCGCGATTATTTTTGCGTTTGGTTTTTAAGATTCCCGAGCTCACAATCCGAAAACCCTCTGGATTCAAAGTTGGAACAATCCATATTTGATAGCGCTGTAAAAGATGTTGTTGTTTTATATTTTTAGAATAGCCATTTAGCAAGATTTCTGCTAAAGTAAAAGCAATATTCACTCCGATAACTTCTTCCCCATGATGTTGACCGATTATCAAAATTGCTTCTGAGGCGTTTTTATTGCCAAGTTGCAAAGCATAAATTGGCAGGTATTCTACACTGCTAAAACCGATTATGCGTTTTTGGGCAAGATCGGGGTTTATCTGAACGATTTTATCCAGATTATCATTCAATTCTTCATATTTAATATATTTGGAATCGAGTGGATACATATTCCCTTTAGCGTAGGCACAATATGCTAAACAGGGCAAAATCTGCATCCAGAATATGATCTTTATAATATCGTTTATTTGCATAAAAAACCTTATATTAGGTAATGGCCTTACCGTCAAGAAGAAATGAAAAAGGATTTTTTGAAGAAGGCAAAAAGAGGACTGCTGTTGTGTAACACAATACTTGTTTTGACTTTCAATTTTGCTTTTCTCGTAACACGATGCTTGTTTTGACTTTCAATTTTGCCACAGCTAGCCCAATTACCAGTTTCCTCTCATTTTTTTTCTTGCAACTGCATTTTGGCTATTTTACTAACTTCAAAATTGAGAGTTAAAACAAGAACGACTTCTCCGTAACACAATGCTTGTTTTTGACTTTCAATTTTGCCCCTGCCAACCCAATTACCAGTTTCCTCTCATTATTTCTCTGACAACTGCATTGTAAGCATTTCACCAACCTCAAAATTGAGAGTCAAAACAAGAACAATGCACTCAGCCACCCAAACTACAACTATTTCCAGAACAACATAGTATCGAATGAACTCTTCGTTTGTACGGTAACACTATTGTGGTGTGTTTTTTTATCACAGGTTGGAAGATGCTCTGCAATGAAAGATTTGGTT
>DJGX01000036.1:0-647 GCA_002432865.1 Cloacimonetes bacterium UBA5835 | reverse complement strand
AGCTTTGTCAGGAAAAGGCAGGAAATTAAATATCTTGTTGCTATATAAATCTCGTTTCAATACAAAAAAGGATCGGTTTAGAGTCAAAAGCAAAACGAGTCCGCTTTGACAGGAAAAAGCAGGGGACAAAATATACTGTTGCTATACCAATCTCGTTTCAATCTACGAAAGGATCGGTTTAGAGTCAAAACGAAAAGAGAATGCTTGCTTTTGACTTTCAATTTTGCCACTGCCAGCCCAATTACCAGTTTCCTCTCATAATTTCTCTGACAACTGCATTGTAAGCATTTCTCCAACTTCAAAATTGAGAGTTAAAACAAGAACAAAGCACTCAGCCACCCGAACTACAACTATTTCCAGAACAACATAGTATCGAATGAACTCTTCATTTATACGGTAACAATAAAAGAGTGTAGTTTTTTTCACAGGTTGAAGGATGCTCTGCAATAGAAAAAATTAGTTACCAGCATCTCCCATTTTATTGAAGTTTTGTTTTAACTCTAAACCGAGCTTCAGCTTTGCCAGGAGAAGGCAGGAAACTACATATCTTGTTACTATGTAAATCTCGTTTCAATATACGAAAGGATCGGTTTAGAGTCAAAAGCAAAACGAGTCAGCTTTGTCAGGAAAAGGCAGGGGACAAAATA
>DJGX01000002.1 GCA_002432865.1 Cloacimonetes bacterium UBA5835 | reverse complement strand
CATTTCTTGCAATACACCTAATTATAAAAAATCCCTAAAATCCCTTTAATCCTGTTCATCCCAGACCTATTATCTATTTTTAATCTTTGAAATCTGTAATCTGTGAGAGACAATCCAAATTTCCCCACTTTTTGCATTGACATAATTCTGCCATCTAAATTTGTGGTATAAGTACGATTAAGATTTTCAAGGAGAAAAAGATAGATGAAGAAAGCAATACATCCTAAATACGAAATGGTAACCGTTACCTGTGCTTGTGGAAATACATTTCAAACCAAAAGCACTAAAGATAAATTGCAGGTAGAAATCTGCAATGCATGTCATCCTTTTTATACAGGTAAGCAGAAGATTATTGATACTGCTGGAAGAGTAGAGAAATTCAATAAAAAATATAATCTTAAACAGGAAAATTAGGGTTTTATACCCAGTTTACGCCATTTTATCCGTTTTCTGAAATCGGGGAAAATGGCGTTTTTTCTATCTTAGGAAGAAATATGTCTGAAAAGAAAGAAATTAGCGTAGGGGGCCAAGCTGTTATCGAGGGTGTAATGATGCGCGGTCCAGATCTTCTGGCAACTGCTATTCGCCGAAAAGATGGCAGTATTGAATTGTTAAAAACGCCCTTTGTCAGCATTACTCAGAAGAAGAAATTTTTGGGGCTGCCGATTATTCGTGGTTTTATTTCCTTAATTGAAATGATGATTATTGGAATTAAGACCCTCACTTTTTCTGCCAATCGTTTTGAGCTGGATTTTATAGCAGAAGAGAAAGCCAAGGGTAAAAAAGTGAAAAGTAAAAACAAAACTGCAGAACAAGCGGAAAACATCGTCAGTTATATAATTGCCTTTGGCTTAGCTTTTCTCCTGTTTGGATGGTTACCATATAAACTTGCTGATTGGGTTCATCTTTCGCGGCAGGATTTTCTGTTTAATGTCTTTGCTGGAGTAATCAGGATAATATTCTTCGTACTATATGTTTATTTGATTTCCCTGATGAAGGATATAAAAAGGTTGTTTCGCTATCATGGAGCTGAGCATAAAAATGTAAATGCCTATGAACATAACAGTCCTTTAATAATAGATAAAATTAAGGAATGGTCTACTATCCATCCTCGTTGTGGAACGAGTTTTATCTTTTTTGTGTTATTAATCAGCATCCTGATCTTTTCCATTGTGGATACTTTAGTTTCAGCTTTTATTTTGCATTCTCCAGTTCCAGTTTATTTACGCTTAGCATATCATATTTTACTGATGCCGTTAATTTCGGGTGTTTCTTATGAAGTGCTGAAATTCTCAGGAAAAAATCTAAAACATCCTATCGTAAAACTTTTAACCGTTCCTGGGATGGCTTTACAACATATAACTACTCAGCCACCTGATGATGAAATGCTAGAAATCGGTTTAGTTGCTATGAAGGCTGCTCTGGATATGGATATAAGTGATCATAATGTAAAAATCGTGGAGGAATAACACTCTTGCTACCTCTCGAAAAATTACAAAGCCTGGAAAATGAACTGAATGAAATGCAGGAACAAATCAGCGATCCTGCTTTGATCAATGATACTAAAAAGTACCGTGATTGCTTGCGCCGCTTTAAAGAACTAAAAGAAATTGATTCTGCCTGGAAACATTATCGGAAACTGGAAAAACATATGGAAGAAGTGAAGGAACTGGAAAAAAGCGAAAACGATCCAGAAATGCTAAATCTAATTAAAGATGAAGAAAACTCTTTGCAAAACCAACTTGAACAGGCAGAACTAAAATTGCGCGATTTGCTTATTCCCTCTGATCCTAATGATTCCAAAAATGCCATTGTGGAAATTCGGGCAGGAACAGGTGGAGAAGAAGCTGCTCTTTTTGCTGCTGATTTATTTAGAATGTATAGCCATTATGCAGAAATGAAAGGCTGGAAACTGGAAGTGATCTCAATGAACGAAACCGAACTGGGTGGCTATAAAGAAGTTGTTTTTCAGCTTAGCGGTAAAGATGTATATTCCTATATGCGTTTTGAAAGCGGGGTACATAGAGTGCAAAGAATTCCGGTAACAGAATCCTCTGGTAGAATTCATACTTCTGCTGTTACTGTGGCTGTTTTACCTGAAGCAGAAGATATAGATATAGATATCCAGGATAGTGATTTGCGCATAGATGTCTATAGAAGTACAGGGCATGGTGGACAAAGTGTTAATACAACTGATTCCGCAGTGAGAATTACTCATCTGCCTACAGGAATTGTGGTTACCTGCCAGGACGAAAAATCGCAGATTAAAAACAAAGCTAAAGCCTTAAAAGTGTTACGCAGCCGTTTACTGGATGCTGAGATAAGCCGTCAGGAACAAGAAATTGCCAGAGCTAGAAAAGCTCAGGTCTCAACCGGTGACCGCAGTGCAAAAATCCGAACTTATAATTTTCCACAATCCCGAGTTACAGATCATAGAATTAACTTGACAAGCTACAATCTAGATTCCTTTTTGGCAGGAAATATAGAAGAGTTTATTCAGGCTTTACGAATTGCCTGGAGAAACGAGAAGGTGAATACATAAATGGCAGTGGCTCAGATTGTTCTGATCCTGATCGTATTACTTTTTTTTCTGGTGCTTAGTTTTTTCTTTTCTGGCTTGGAAACGGGAATGCTTTCTATAGACCAGATAAAATTGGAACAAGAAGCCAAAAAGAGTAAAAGCAAAGCTGTTCTTTTGCAGTTTGTCCGTCAACCCGATAAATTTTTAGGTACCACTTTAATTGGTAATAACATTGCTAATGTGATTATTGCCTCTCTTTCTACCTATTTAGCAAATCGACTCTTTGCCCCTGTCTTTGATGCTCGATACACTTCTTTGGTAGTAGGGATAGTTGTGCTGATATCTGGAGAAATGATTCCCAAAACTATTTTCAGAGATAATGCCGAAACGCTGATCCCTTTGTTTTTTCCTCTATTGCAATTTTTCTATTATCTGCTGAAACCGTTGGTAATGATAGTTACCTGGCTGAACAATTTCTTGCGGAAATTGCTGAAACTGGAAGAGGGATATCAGTACGATTATTTAACAAAGGATGACCTCTCCTTTCTGCTTTCCCAAACCGCTATAGATGAAACAAACGATCACCAAATTGAGATGATTGAAGATGCCTTGGATTTTTCAGAACTGGATGCCAGAAATGTTATGGTTCCTCGTACAGACATTGTTGCCATTCAAGATAAAACCTCTCTATCTGAAGTAGCCAATATTGCTCGTAAAGAAGGTTTTACTCGCTATCCTGTATATTGTAACAACATTGATGATATAATCGGAATTCTTATTATTTATGATATTCTGAAACAGGATTGCTCTCCTGATATGACTGCAGGAGATATTATTCACGAACCTCTCTTCGCTCCTGAAAATACAGATCTGGATGTCCTTTTGAAAGAAATGCAAACTAAACAACGCAGTATGGCTATTATTGTTGATTCCTTTGGAGGAACAGCCGGAATTGTTACTATGGAAGATATCCTGGAAGAGATCGTTGGTGATATTGAAGATGAATATGATACCGATGAAGATGAAAACTCTGTTCAACAAGTTGGACCAAAGACATGGCTGGTTGCCGCTGATACTGAAATTGATAGATTGATAGATGATTACGGTATTCAATTGCCCGAAGGCGATTATGAAACAGTTGCAGGTTTAATTTTAGACCGCTTGGAAAAAATCCCGCATCAGGGTCAGGTAGTTAATGTTCCTCCTTATACTATACAGGTTTTACAGGCAACTTCAAAACAGATTGTAAAGGTTAAAATACATAAAATAAATTAGATAGAGGTTCAATTATGAAACTGATGGAATGTGTCCCCAATTTCAGTGAAGGAAGAGACAGCTCCATTCTAAATGCTATTGCAGCAGCTATTAAAAGTGTTAAGGGAGTGGTTTTATTGGATATGGATCCGGGCGCTGATACAAACAGAACTGTTTTTACCATAGCTGGAGAACCCGAAGCAGTTGTGGAAGCAGCTTTTCAGGCAATAAAAAAAGCCGCTGAACTGATTGATATGAGTAAACATAAAGGAGCTCATCCCAGAATGGGAGCTACCGATGTATGTCCCTTCATCCCAATTTCGGAAATGACGATGGAAGAATGCGTAGAATATGCAAATAAATTAGGAAAACGAGTTGGCGAAGAACTTGGCATACCTGTTTACTTATATGAATATGCAGCCACTAAAGAAGAATGGAAAAATCTGGCTAATATCCGTAGCGGGGAATATGAAGCACTATCTGAAAAAGCTAAAGACCCATATTGGAAACCCGATTTCGGTCCCCATACTTTTAATGCCAAAAGTGGAGCTACAGCTATTGGAGCGAGAGAATTTCTAATTGCCTATAATATAAACCTCAATACTCGCGACAAGAAAAAAGCAAGTGAAATAGCTCAAATAATTCGCGAAAGCGGAAGAGCAGCAAGAGATAAAAATGGTAAACTGATGAAAGATGAAAACGGAAATACCATCTATATCCCTGGCCTATTTACTCACTGTAAAGCTGTTGGCTGGTTCATTGAATCCTACGATCGCGCTCAAATTAGTATAAATCTTACCAATTATAAAATTACCCCTCCCCATCTGGTTTTGGAAAAAGTGCGCGAACTGGCCAGCGAAATGGGCATTCAAGTTACTGGCAGTGAACTGGTTGGCTTAATCCCCAAAGCGGCTATTTTAGAAGCTGGAAAATTTTATTTAAGTAGAATGAACGAAAGTACCGGTATCCCCGAAAGAATGATTATGCAAACAGCAATTCAATCTATGGGCTTGGCAGAATTAGCTCCCTTCGATATAGATAAAAAAGTTATTGAATATGCCATCTCCAGAAAAGATCGATTGGTAAACCTGAAAGTGGATGCCTTCTGTGATTTGCTTTCTACTGATGAACCCGCTCCCGGAGGTGGAAGCGTTGCTGCTCTTTGTGCATCTATGAGTGGAGCTCTTTCTGCGATGGTTGCAAATCTTACTATTGGCAAAAAAGGATATGAAAATGTGGCTAAAGAGGCTATGGAACTAGCCCCTATTGGACAGGAAATAAAAGAAAAGTCGCTGGAAGTGATTGATAAAGATACAGATGCCTTCTTCACTATGATGGATGCTATGCGTTTACCCAAAAAAACCGAAGAAGAAATAGAATTTCGCAAAACTCAAATTGAAAAATGCACTCAAGCTGCAATTAATGCTCCTTTGGAAACTATGCACTTAGCAATGTCCGCTGCCGAACTTGCCTTAAAAATAGCTAAAATTGGTAATGCCAATGCTCTTTCCGATGCTGGAGTGGCTGCTTTAACTGCAAATTGCGCTTCTCAAGCTGCTTACTATAATATCCTGATTAATCTTCCCGGAATTGCTGATGAAAATTATATACATAAAATCCACGCCGAAGCAAAAGATCTGCTGGAAAAATGTAATTTGCTTTGTGATAGCGTAGAAAAAGATGTTTTGGCTAAGTTAATGGGTGAAAAAGTGGAAAGGTGAAAAAGTCGGGAAGTCGAGAAGTCGAGAAGTCGAGAGGTCGAGAAGTCGAGAAGTCGAGAGGTGAAACCCACGATTTAATTTGTGGAAAATAACCTTCTTTATAAGGAGTCCTCACTGCCAAACGAGTTATAGGTATGTTGGAAACTTATTTCGGTGGTAAGGACTCTATCTTTATATAAATACTCCATTACTTTTCCTAACCTAATAAATCTATCTTTTCCCTTATTTTTTCTCTCTCTGATACACAGTTCAGCTATTTTAACTTTTTCTAATTGCTTGTTGGAGAGGTAAGCCCAATTTACAAGAGTTAAAAGATGAACGAAAAAGAGGGTTTTAGGACAGCAAAAAAAGGTAAAATCCAGATAAAAACACCGAATATGATCGAATACATCTCCCCTTTAGTTAAAAAATCATCGAGATTGTGTCCTTATCGCTAATTGTTCAATATTCTTTGTTTGTAGATTTCGGATACTTTTTGCAGGAAGTCCTCTTTATTATCATAACGCATAACACTTCTTGCCGAAGGAGAAGGCAAAATATCAATCTTTATTTCTCTTTGAACCCCGCTTTTTAGAATTAGCTTAGTTTGGTTTTCGTCCATTTTCACTAAATCCAATTTTTCTTTTTGCTGGAGGTAGTCCACTAACCAATAATGAACTCTGTTTCTGCTGGTGCAGAGAATTTTATTGAGGGTGGGACGGCTATACAAAATTGTTAAAATATCCTGATATTTTAAAACTTTCAGTTTATAATCCTCTGCGCTGGTATCCTTGCGTATGAATTTCAAGAGGATATCTGCCATTGCCAGCTTATTTTCGGCTAAGAAGCTTTGTAAAAAATTAACCTGATAAGCAGTTCTTTTTATTCTCTCTTCTTGCCTAAATCTTAATTCCGAAATACAGTTTATTGATTCTGGTTTTAGAGCCAAAAACAAAATATCCCAAAGCAAATTGCTGTTGCTGCCATAGTAGTAGTCAATATCCTTATTTTTAAGATCATTGATATATCCTGTGCAAAAACGATAGGGAGGAGCACTTCCCAGAAGTAAAACTTTAGCTTCTTCAGGCAAGAAAGGTTTATAGGGATGGGTTTGTATGGTTTCCATATATCAAAAAGTGATTAATCTATAGTCTCGTCTTCGTTAATAATTTCATCTTCCGGTAAAGGTAAATCGGGGAGAGCTGCCATTCTTTTTTTCCTGATTCGCCAGGCGATAAATAAAATAATCGGTAAAAGTATAGCCAGAAGAGCATTAAAGCTCCAAAACAGATATTGATAACTTAACCGCTTGGTATATTGAGAATATTCCTTATGAAAATCATATAGTGTAGTTCTGTAAGCACGGACAAAGCAATCGGTGAAAGATGCCTTAGTTTTTTTTCTCTTATAGCTCGCTGCCAGTTCCCAAAAATCCTGCCATTCCTTTGGTTTTTTTTCACTCATATAGCGAACAGCCATTGCCGAAGATAAATAGAATAAAGACCAATCTTCTTTTTTTTCTGGATAGCTATAACTGAGCCGAAACAGATCACTTTTCTTCCCCAAAAAACTCTGTTCCAAATAATAAATAAACTGTTCAAAACCTACCTGCTGAGCATAATGCGTAGCCATCCCTTCATGAAACCATAAAGGTGCCTGTTCAAAAATTTGCTCCAGATACCAATGAATATATTCATGCATCAAAACCTTGCGATGATTTTCTTGAATTGAAGCAAGAGGACGCACATAGATTCTTTGTTCTGACCCACTATAGAAAGCATCACTAAATTCCACTATTTTTGCCTTCCCTAAAGAAAGAGTTTGATAACTTGTATTATTTTCAATCAGGTAGACAGGCGCAAGCAGATCAAGATATACTCCTATATTCATCTGAAAACTATCAATATTATCATCTAAGGACTTCAACATTGTTTCCAAAGGAACGGAAATTGGACTTTCTGCGTATATAACAAGATTATTAGTTTTTAGCTGCAGGGTGTAGTTTGCATAAAGGTATCCCGCAATCAATAACGAAAGCAAGATAAAAAAGCGCTTTAGCAATTTCTTATTCCTTTCATTTGTTACAGCAATTCCTTTCTGCTTCTGAAGGAATAACATAAAAGCAGAAAAAAGGACATAGCTAGATGCCCCTGATCAGGAAAGGTCTTCTTTGCGTAACAACTCGTAATATTTTGTGCTGTCCTTTTTCGCTACATTTCCTTCTGGAATTTGCGTTATCCGGATTTCGTGTTCCGCATTATAAAGCCGAAAAATAATAATATCACCAGCTTTAATTATCGTGGATGCCTTTGCTGGTTTTCCATTAACTAACACCAGGTTTTTATCGCAGGCATTTTTAGCTATGGAACGGGTTTTAGTTAGGCACAGTTTATTCAGCAATAGATCCAGGCGCATCGTCACTCCCTGCAGAATTTAAAATATCCTTAATCCGGATAGCGATATCTTTTATTTTGAATGGTTTCATAATATAATCTCGAATACCGCGTTGTCGAGCTTCTTCCATAGAAATTAGGGTGGTAAACCCAGTGCAGATTATTATTGGAATATCGGGTTTTATAGTCATCAGTCTTGCAGCAAGATCAACACCATTAATGTAAGGCATCGTAGTATCAGTAACAACAATATCTACAGCATCAGGATTCTTACTAAAAAATTCCTCTGCTTTACGCGGGTCGGTAAATCCTTCCACTTTATAACCTAAGCGCATCATCCCTTGTCTAAAAACAGAAACTAAGCTCGGTTCATCATCTACAAACATTATACATTCAGTTCCGCTGTAGTCAATTTCTTCTACAATTTCTTCAGTGCTATCCTCCCGTCTCTGTTCAGATATATATAAAGGTAAATACACATCAAAAGTAGTTCCAAATCCGGGTTCACTTTTCACTCTGATAGCTCCATGATGAGCCTGAATAATACTATGTACAATGGAAAGCCCCAAACCAGTTCCATCTGTAGCACCTTTAGTAGTAAAATAGGGATCAAATATGTGGTCTATGATAGAAGGTTCTATTCCCGTACCATTATCACTAACCGATATTTTCAAATATTGGCTTTGTTCCAGTTCTGGAAATGCCTGCATATCACTACTGCGAAATGAAACATTTTCTACGGATATTTCGATCAAGGCATCATCTCTTTTTAAAGCTTGCATAGAGTTTGTACCAAGATTAATCACTATTTGATGTATTTGGCTCGGAACCGCAAGCACAGAACTTTTATCAGTTTTATAATCTTCTTTTATTTGAATAGAACGCGGCATACAGGACTTCAGAAAACGGACTGATTCTTTTACATGATCAACCAAATCAATTACTTCTGTTTTAGATTCTTCCTGACGAGAGAAAGAAATCAGCTGTTTAATCATTTCCTTAGCTCTGGTGGCAGATTTTAAAACCTCAAGTAAATTCATCGCGGCATCGCTTTCAGGAATAAGATCATCTGCAGCCAATTCTGTATAACCAACAATTGCACTTAAGATATTATTAAAATCGTGTGCAATACCTCCAGTTAATCGTCCCAGCGCTTCCAACCGTTGAGATCTTTTCATTTGTTCTTCTTGCAAAATTTCATAAGTAACATCTTTACAGCTGGCAATTATACTGGAAAGGCGTCCCTCATCATCAATAACAGGTTTCACAATCATATCTAAAGTAGCTTTAGAGCCATCTTTCCTGGTTAAATCAACTTTTCCCCGCCAGGGCTGTGAAGAACGAACACGCATCCAAGATTGTTTCATATTCCATCTTTTACTCGATTCAAAAGGAAGAAATTCGAAGGGTTTATCGATCAAATCAATTTTACGAAAACCGATAATTTTCTCAAAAATGGAATTTACATATTTAATATTTCCTTCCGGAGAAAAGATTATAGTGCCTTCTCCGGCTTGTTCAATTGCCTGAATTAGGATTTTAATACTATCATCTGCCTGCTTCTTATGCAAAGCAAAGGCAATTTGTTCAGAAACAGATTCCAACAGCAACTGATCTTCTTCATCATAGAGATTTGTTTTTGTGTATGACTGAACTACTAACGCCCCGATCACATTCCCGGAGAGGATTAAAGGAATCCCCAAAAAGTTTTTGCATTCAACTCCATAAGCTCCAATTATTTTAACTCTATCCTGAATTTCGTCAGCATCCAAAAGCAAAGGTCTGGCTTCATTAATTATCTGAGCCGTTAGAGATTTACTGTCATCAGCCACAACCGGAGAAGCATTTTCTTCCATTTCATCAACCAGATAAGGGAAGGTAATCATATTGTTTTTCCCATCGTATAGAGCAATATAGAAATTTGTGGCATCAATAATCGTTGCTAAGGAATCGTGGATAATATGAAAAAGTTCATCCAATGACTCAGTAGTATTAACTGCATGGCTGATTTTATGAAGAATAGCAGTAATTCTTTCAGAACGATAAGCCGGAGTGAGATCTGTAGAAATAAAAGCATACAGAGTTACATCCTTTGTAGAAATTGGCATCAAAGTGTGTTTGCGGGCATATACTTTATGGCGGCTATCCAGAAAGGAGAATTGTGCTTCTCGGGGTCTATCCTGATGTTCGGAAATAACTCTTAGTACCTTTTCTTTGCTCAATTCATAACTGGTTTCGTATGTAACTTTCTTGCCAAATTCCTCATAAACATCCCACAGATATGAACCGATTATTCTATTTACGGGTATACCAAGATGTTCTCCCATTGTTTCATTAGCCATCATAATCGTACCAGAATTATCAAGCAACAGCATTCCTTCCGAGGACTGTTCAAAAATACAACGAAACAGCGCTTCTCTTTTTTCCAATTCATTACTGGTTAAAGTTAACTTTGTCATATCCTGCATAGCAACAATCACAGTTTCATAATCTTTCTGTTCACTTTCAGGAATGCTCCAAGTAATTTTAAAATACAGTTTGTTGCCTTCCAGATCATAATTTATACCCTGCCCTTCAAAATACTCTTTTCCTTCATCAACCGCAATAAAAGACTCCAGTAAATATTCTTTTACTTCACCTTTAAATACTAGCTGCAGATTATTCAATAGCTCCTGCTTATCTTTAGCTTTATAAAGAGATAGAGTTGCGTTGTTTACATCCACAACTACTAGTTTATTTACCAAAGCATCCAGTTGATCAGGATGCAATTTCAGATGAGTTCTAAGATCAGAAATACCCCTTTTTTTCATTTTTTCCAGTTCTGCCTGGATTCCAGTAAAATCTTCGATCCATAAAGATACCGGTGACTTGTCAAACAGCATCCGGTAAAATGACTGATTCATTTTGTTCATTTTTCCTGCCTTAATAAACTTTCAGTTTCCAGAGCAATCATCAGCTCTTCATTGGTAGGTATTTTAAGTACAATAACCTTAGAATCCTCTGCACTCAAAACCTGGATACCATCAATGCGTTTTGAATTTTCTTCCAAATTTAATTTTATTCCAATTGCTTCCATTTCGCGGCAAACCTGTTCTCGTAACATAGACATATTTTCACCTATTCCGCCAGTAAAAACCAGGACATCTAATCCGTTTAAAGCTGCAAAATAGCTGCCTATATATTTTTTTATCCGATAGCAATATACATCCATAGCCATAATAGCTTTTGGGTTATTCTTAATTAATATTTCATCTTCAATTTCGCGCATATCATTGGAAATATGGCTTAAGCCCAGCATTCCGCTTTTTTTGTTTAAAATAGTATTAACTTCATCAACTGTAAACCCAAGCTGCTGTTGCAAATGAATCGGAATAGCAGGATCGATATCTCCACAACGGGTTCCCATCATTAGTCCTTCCAAAGGAGTGAAACCCATAGAAGTATCAACTGATTTTCCATTTTTTATGGCAGTTATGGATGCTCCGTTACCTAAATGGCAAGTGATCATTTTCAGCTCTTCCACAGGTCTCTTTAAATAATCAGCCGCCTTCAGACTTACATATTTGTGGCTGGTTCCATGAAATCCATAACGCCGTATTTTATGGTTTGTGTAAAATTCTAAAGGTAGAGGATATAAATATGCCATAGCAGGCATCGTTTGATGGAATGCAGTATCAAAAACACCACATTGAGGACAATTTGGCATATTAACTTTCACAGCTTCTATGCCAATTAAATTAGCAGGATTATGTAATGGAGCCAAAGATACGCATTCTTGCAATACCCTAATTACATCATCTGTAACAACAACCGCATCGGAATAATGTTCTCCTGCATGTACCAATCGATGACCTACTGCATCAATTTCATCTAAACCACTCAAGACACCAGTAACCGGATCAATTAATGCTTCCAGTATAAGCTGCAGACCTTGTTCATGATTATCAATTACCATTTCCCGCTTTTTTTTGGTAAATCTGGTGCTTTTATAAGTAAAAAGTGCAATGTCTTCCCCGATTTTTTCTACTATGCCCTCTGCAATTAAGTTCTCCGTTTGCATATCAATTAGCTGATATTTAATGGATGAACTACCACAATTTAATACTAATATTTTCATCTTTCCTCAACTTATTGAAATTAGTTGTGTGTCTTTTCTTCTTTTCTTGAATAACTGTCAAATCCTTTTTTCTTTCTTTTTGCATTTTATCGTAATTATCCTTTTATCTCCTTGATTATCTATCTGTTGCTAAAATCTTCCAACTCTGATAATAAAAAAACAGCAGAGCTAATTAGGCATTTTTTATTCCTCGCTTTTTTCCCTATGAGGCACAAAATACACTTCCCAATCTTTCTTGGGAGTAAAATCATAGAACTCCCACACATATTTATCTGCTTCCTGTTCCTGAACCGGAAAAGGAAGAGAAGTTATTTGCACCTCTTTCCCCTTTACTAAAGTATATTTTGCATAGGGTAATGGCCTTCCCCATTTATTTGCCGTAGTGAGAATGTATTTTACATAATTGCCTTTCAGGTGCTGAGAATAAATAATTTGCACCGTGCATAAAGCTTTTGCAGGTAGGAAAAGCAGATATGAAAACCCGTTGTCCATTTGCTGCAACATAGTTATCTGGCAGTTTGTACCTTCGTGAATCTCTATTTTTTCTAGTATAGCAGGTGAACATACACTATCACATAAAACGGGAAAATAGATTAGTTGGGAAACAGCTGTCGTATCATAATTAGCAAAATAATATAAACCCTCCATCACCCATAAGTTATCATTTAGGAAAAAATTAAGGTCTTCCGCCTCAAAACTGAGAGCAGAAAGGGTTGCTAACCCGATAATTAGAACCGACAGAAAAACATATTTCACTTGATAACAATCAGTTTAGCTGTTCCCAATGCTCTGCCTTTGCTCGCTAAACGCACAAAATATACGCCATTAGCAAGCTTGGGAAGCTGCCAATCCACTTCCTTTTTATCGTATTTTGTCTTACAAATTTTTTGCCCCTTGAGGTCATATAAAATCAGCTCTGCTTCTCCTAAAATCTTCTCGTCATAAGCAATATGTAAAACTCCTCCCGTACTATAAGATATTACGGAAGGATGAATAGAAAGCCTCCCCTCAGATTCAGGCAAAACACTATCTTCCACAGAAATAGGTAATTGCACCGAAAAAACCTTTAATTCCGATGGCTCAGCAAAAAAATGAGTGCTAAAAACCGTTTCACTAGTTAGCGGATTTTGCACCCAAAGATGCGTTTTCATAGGCCATAACTCGTCTGTAGCAATACCTGCCACATCAGATATAGCTGGATTATCAAATCCATTTCCACAACACTGACTGTGATAAACAGAAACACCAGCAACAGGCAATCCACTTAAATTAGTACATTCAACCCGATAAGTAAATCTGGCAGAACAATAATTAGGACCGCAGGCTGAAGGTGATGTGTCTTTTGCCCAACCATAGATACTATCTCCAATTAAATTAGAATAAAGCAATTGAATACCACATTGAGTTCCGTTTAGCGGACTTAAATCGTTTTCCAAACCCTCTCCCCAACGAACAATTTCATCCTGCATTCCAAACACTCGTATAGTAAAATATCCTTGCGCTGGTGTATTACAGCTTTGGGGAATATAAATTACTTGAACATTCGTAGTATTAGGATTAACAGTTATAGTAAGAGAGTCCTCAGCATCAAGATAAGTTACCGTTTCAATTTGAGCTAAACCTATAAAAGCGCTCAATTCAATCGTCAGTAAATTATTTTCCTCAAACCAGAATCTGCTGATTAAATTTTCCACTATGGGATTTGCCCAAATAACGGAAAAGGTGCAAAGGATTAAAAAAAATAGAGCGAGCCGTTTCATTTTTCTTCTCCCCCTTTTTTATAATACCATAATTATATGCAACTTTTATTCCAGAACCTGCTTTTATAATCATTGCTGGAAAGAAGATACCTTTTTAGCGCACAATTAAAATAGCCACCGT
Organism: Cloacimonetes bacterium UBA5835; assembly: GCA_002432865.1. Taxonomy (GTDB): domain Bacteria; phylum Cloacimonadota; class Cloacimonadia; order Cloacimonadales; family Cloacimonadaceae; genus Cloacimonas. The sequence continues at coordinate 1,126 of DJGX01000002.1, read as the reverse complement.
CCCCTTTATTATACAAATAGGCAAATTACCGTCCCTTTTATGCAACATAATAATCTCTCGGTAATCACGCAGATTTAATAGCCTGGAATAAAAAAGACTATCTGAATATCTGAAAATTGGATATTAGGAACGCGATTACAGGATTTCAAGGATAAAGTACTTATTCCGTAGAAACGATAGATATCCGCAACAGGTTTCCACCCAGCAATAAACACTCCTATAAGAAAAACTATTTCCGCCCCTTAAAACCTGGATTGTAGATAAAAATAGTCCTGTGCCAATTCCGGGCTTGACAAAAAATCCCTGCTGGGAATTTTGACAATTAAAGTGGGTGATTAGCTCAGTTGGTTAGAGCGCTACGTTGACATCGTAGAGGTCACTGGTTCGAATCCAGTATCTCCCACCACTTTCTTTTTTAATAGATATTTAACTTGATATTTTGTCCTATTGGGCTCCTTTAAAATAAAACATATATCTCATTCTAAAAGGGTGATTAGCTCAGCTGGTTAGAGCGCTACGTTCACATCGTAGAGGTCACTGGTTCGAATCCAGTATCACCCACCACTTTTTAAAACCTTACTTTAATCCTGTTACTCTAATTTGTTACTCTAATTTGTTACTCTAATTTGTTACTCTAACTTTTATTCAAGATCTAATCCTCCTTCCTGGTTCGTTTAGAACTTTATAATAATATTTAAAAAATGATAATTCAGTTTGGGATGAACAGGATTATTATAGCAGAGGGCAGAGAGCTTAGGGCGAAGCAAAAAATAGGCAGAGGGCGAAAAGGATGCTGTGGGATTTTAGGATTTTGCTTTAGAAACAAGGATTTCAGGATTAAACATTTGAAACGAGGATTTCAGGATTTAAGGATTAAGAGGATTTTATTTTGAGGATTAATTTTATAACGGATGTTCATTTAAGAGATTGATAAAGCCCCTTGGGCCGACACAAAGATAGCGATGGTGGCGAAAATAATCTGTCGGCTGTCGCCTTTAAGTCAAAATCGGCATATTCTATGAATTTATTAATGACCTTATTCAAAGATAGGAAAAAAGAATGAAATTGTATGGCAGATCACAAGCAAAGCCGATTTTAACTCAAAGGGCGACACGATCATAGCGAC
>DJGX01000011.1:30815-46135 GCA_002432865.1 Cloacimonetes bacterium UBA5835 | reverse complement strand
CTGTCGTCCCGCTGGGACTTTTACTTTAATACAGAACTTTCCTTCCAATAGGGAGCTTTTTCTTTCAATATAAAACTCTTATTTCTATCTAGATATTTATGCTTTTATATTCGCTATCAGAGTTTTGACAGAATTTAAGAAGTTTTGAATGCTACGCCCGCTATGTATTTATTCTTTTATATTGGCTTTCAGAGCTTTTGACTAATTAAAGTGTTTTTCAGGGTAAAAAAACCAGCAACAGAGATTTATCTTGACAGCGGAACAGATAATTTCCTTTTATGGCACAGAAATGGCTTATAATAAGCAAAAGGGAAATGAGGAGGATTAAATCCTTGTTTAGAAAAGTGTTTGCGTGTGTTGCTGTAAGGGGTATCAGCTTTATTTTGCCGATTCTAATAATAATTGGCAGTTGTAGTTTTGTGCCTTTATTTGCAGATATATTAATTCCGATGGATAACACGCAAACCAATCACTTAAAGGCCTATGGCATTGCCTTTGCGGGTCTTAAGGAAAGTTTAGTTGGCAGGTGGCTGTTAAATTATCGAGGGGGAAGTTTTCTCTTTCCTGATTCAGGCAATTTAACTTCTTTATGTAACATTCGTGGCGTGCGTTATGAAAATGTAACTTCTTCCGATGTGGCTGCTATTTTAACAGAAATTCAAGCGAATAATATGGAAAGCATTGCTTTGGAAAAAGAGCCCAAAATAGCTGTTTATATTCCTCCCAATGCCCTTCCCTGGGATGATGCAGTTACTTTAGCTTTAGAATATGCCGAGATTGATTATGACCGGGTTTGGGATGATGAAGTTTTGGCAGGCAAGCTTACGGATTATGATTGGCTGCATTTGCATCATGAGGATTTTACGGGTCAATATGGCAAATTTTACGGTTCTTATCGTAATACAAGTTGGTATCAGAATGATGTGAGCGTAAATGAAGCGATGGCAGCAAAACACGGTTTTCAAAAAGTTTGGCAGCTTAAACACGCAGTAGCGGAAAAGATTCGTAACTATGTAATAAATGGTGGTTTTATGTTTGCAATGTGTGCTGCTACGGATACTTATGATATTGCTTTAGCAGCCAAAGATATAGATATTGTAGATGCCACAATAGATGGTGATGGAATAGACCCTCAATATCAAAGTAAATTGGATTTTTCTCGAACTTTTGCCTTTGAAAATTTCACTTTGAAGCCCAATCCTTATGAATATGAATTTTCCGATATTGATGCCAGTGATTATTCTCGTTTGCGAGGTGCAGAAGCCGATTATTTTCAGCTTTTTGATTTCAGCGCAAAGTATGATCCTGTTCCCACAATGCTTACTCAGTGTCATACCAATGTTATTGACGGCTTTTTGGGTCAGACCACTTCTTTTTTCAAAGATAAGGTGAAGAAGAATGTAATTATTTTAGCCGAGGTCCCTGGCAACAATGAAGTTAAATATATCCATGGTAATATTGGCAAAGGAACATTCACTTTTTATGGTGGCCACGATCCTGAGGATTATGAACATAAAGTTGGCGATCCAGAGACCATTTTGGAGTTACATAAAAATTCGCCAGGTTATCGTTTAATATTAAATAATGTCCTCTTCCCAGCAGCAGAGAAAAAACAGCTAAAGACATAAAAAAAGTATGAAGAAATTTTATCCTAACTTGCGTAGTGTTCAGATAAAAACCGGCATCTGGACCGTAGTTATTGGTCTGATTTTAATTTTGGGTTATTTATGGCTGACAGGTCATTTAGCCGGAACTTCACAATATGAACTTAAAGTTTCTTTTCCCGATGTAATGGGTTTGGAAATTGGAGATAAAGTAATGTATCGCGGAATGGAAGTTGGCCGAGTGAAAAGCATTACTGCCGAAAAAGATAGAGTTATTACTACTGCCAAAATAAACCGCAGCATTGGGTTAACTGAAGGCACTCAATTTCTGGTTACAGATAGTTCTTTAATGGGGGGAAAAGCCTTAAGCATCCTACCCGGAAACGGAATCGAACCTCTAAACATAAAACAAATCCAACTGGGAAATTCACCAGAAGGTATGATGGCCTTGATTTCAAAAGCCTCCACTGGTGTGGAAGAATTAAAAAATACCCTCCAGCTGATAACTTCACCACAGGGTATACTTTCCAGTTCGCAAAAGTTAATTGAAAATGCTGATGGCACAGTTAGCGAAATCGGAAATGCCACAAAAGAAGCCAAACAGGAATTAATTGCTACTATCGATAAAATTGAACAGTTAACCTCTTCTCTGCAAGAAGTGGTAGCGGAAAACAAAGAACCCCTCAAAAATACTATTGCCGAAAGCAATATTGCCATAGACAGATTATCTGAAACCCTGGATAGCTTAAGCATCCTTTCCGCCAATTTAAATATAACTGCCCAAGCTCTAAAAAGTAAAGAAGGAACAGCTGGCTTGTTATTGAACGACAAACAGTTATATGAAAAAATAACAACTTCAACCGATAACCTCAATGCCTTGATTAAAGACATTAAAGAAAACCCCAAAAAATATATCAAATTTAGTGTATTTTAGGATGGATAATGAATAAACCCTTCTGTTGCCTCTTTTTACTATTGGTATTATGCAGTTCTGTTTTTGCCTATAGTTTTGGTCAGAACAAAGTTAATGCTACTCCTCAAGAATTTTCGCTAATTCAAACGATGCACTTTGATATCTATTTTCCTGCGGGCGAAGATCAGTTTGGAAAAACGGTTGCCTTAATGGCTGAAGATATTTATTATTATATTAAGGCAGAATTTAGTATTCCGATTTCAAGTCGCATTCCGATTATCTTTTATGCAACCAAGACGGAATTTTTGAGCACCAATATCATATATTCCATATTAACAGAAGGCGTTGGTGGTTTTACAGAAAGTTTACATAATCGGGTAGCGGTCCCTTTTGAAGGCAGTTATGGCAATTTAGAAGAAGTTTTAGCTCATGAACTTACCCACGCTTATCTGAATGCTGTTGATAGCCATTATCTTAATGTTAATACTTCGCTTAGGCCTACTTCCTTTCCTTTTTGGTTTTCGGAAGGGCTTCCGGAATATCTTTCCATTGGTGGCGAGGACGACTATAATAATATGTATCTATTAGATATGGTTATAAATAACACAATCGTTAACCTGGATACTGTAGATGGTTATTTAGCATATCGTTTGGGCGAGAGTTTTTTAACCTATATTGCTGAACAATGGGGCAGGGAAAAAGTTCCGGAGTATTTTTTTTCTATTCGTGCATCTTACAATTTGGATGAAGCCACTAAAAAGACCTTTGGAATGAATTTTGAAGACCTCGAAAATCGCTGGCTCTATCAATTAAAAAGAGATTATTATCCTCTTATTAATAGTCATAGCATTCCTGCGGAGTGTTTTGAACAGCGTACTTATCATAAAAATGATGGCTCCTATTTTAATTTGGCCCCCCGTTTTTCTCCAGATGGTTCACGCTATGTATACTATTCAAATTCAGGAGGCAGATACAGTATTTGGCTGGCTGGAACACAAGGTTTAGCAAAACCGCAGTTAATTTTCAAGGGTGAGAAAAGTGCCCAGGCAGAAGAATTTTACTATTTTCGTTCCGCTCTTTCTTGGTTTCCCGATAATAACAGAATTGCTTTTGCCGCCAAAACTGCCACCGGCGATAAAATCCACATTTTAGATGTAAAGAAAGAGAAAATAGTTAGAACCATCACTATTCCAGAGCTCAAAGCTATTTATGAAGCAGATGTTTCTCCTGATGGTTTATCTCTTGTTTTGGCTGCGCAAAAGGGTGTGCAAGCAGATTTATTTTTGTACGATTTGCAAACAGATAAGCTAACACCACTAACTAATGATAGCTATGATGATACACATCCTCGTTTTTCGCCTGATGGAAAATATGTAGCTTATGATAGCGAACGAAAAACTAAGAAAGTGGATAGTCGTTACGGTTTATTTTCAGATCTTACTCGTGATATTTTTACTATAGACCTTCAGACCAATGAAATTATGCAAAGAACTTTTGAAGATTATGATTGTTTTACACCAATTTGGGCTGAAAATGGCAATTATCTGGCTTTTCTTTCTTACAAACACAGCATTGCCAATTATGAAATAATGACTTTACAAACTGGTAAACGCGCTGAGCTTACTAAATGCATTGCAGGAATTATGAATGGCGATATCAGCTTGGATAGTAATTATCTTATTGTTAGCAATTACTTTGATGGTGCCTGGGATATCTATTTTGATGATAACCCTTTAATAAATCTGGTGTTTGAAGAATATCAGCAACCACAAGTTTACCAGCGTAGTGATGATCTTTTACAAACGGTAGATCTATCGCGTCTTGACTTATACAGTAAAAGAAATCTGGCAGAAATTAGAAAGGAGCAAAAATCCATACAGCATAATCCGCGTCGTCCTTATATCAATGATTTTGAAAACACGCAGAGTGATTCTCTCCTCGTTTTCCCCGATTATTCTTGGGACAACAAACCTGATACATTATCCACCCCTATAACCATTGATAAATACAGAACAAAATTCGCTTTAGATAATATTTGGGGTGGATTGGCATATTCTTCCTACAGTGGAACCGTGGGTGCTTTGGAATTAAGTTTAAGCGATGTTATGGGCAATTATGGCATCGGCATCAGTTTGGGCATTTCTGGAAAAATCGAGGACAGCAATATCTTTCTCTCAGTTATGAATATGAAACATCGTGCCGATTACGGAATCGGGGTTTATAATTTTTATGACGAAAGGCTTTACCGTGGTTACTTAGCTGGCGCTGATGAATATTTTCGTTTGCGCGATAGAGAAATGGGTATGCTGTTTATTTACCGATATCCCTTCAGTCGCTTTATGCGTTTGGAATTTGATAATCGACTTTACTATGTAAAACAAGAATGGGATTATCTCCCTCCAGAATATGTTCCAGCAGAGCATTGGATAATGAATGTAGATAAAAATACCGATACTGTTTACGCTCCAGGCTTGGCTTTAGTTTATGATAATGCTCTTTATGGTTCAACAGGGCCTATGTTGGGTTGGCGAATGTATTACTTAGTAAGAAAAAGTTTTGCTAAGAACGAATTGAATTACTTTACCAACTATTTGGATTGGCGCAGTTATTACTTTTTCGAAAAAAGGTATTCTTTAGCTTTTCGTTTCAATGCAGGAATCAGTTCAGGTGAAACACCAGAGATGTTTTCACTTGATGGTCTTTATGGTGTGCGTGCATTGAATGAAGATGTAGATGGTAAAAAAATGATTTTAGGCTCAGCCGAATTGCGCTTTCCTCTTGTAGATTATTTAGGCCTCGCTTTTCCTATTCCGCTTAGTATAAGAAATATCCGAGGAAGCATTTTTACCGATATTGGTTCTGCTTGGGATAATAACTCCGATTTTCAAGCCAGCGTTGATGGTAAATTAAAGGATATTAAGCTTGGTTACGGTTTCGGACCCAGGATTAATTTGGGCTATTTTGTTTTGAAATTTGATATTTCTTGGCTTACCGATCTTTCCCATATTTCTAAACCAATGTATTATCTAAGCTTGACTGAGGATTTTTAAAAACAATAAGATAAATTAAGGAGTTCATAATGAAGATTGACATTACGCGTAAAATCCCCGAATATATGGAAACTATAATCATCTTCCAAGAAGATCACGGTTCCATTAACAATGTAGATTTACTACCCTCCAATATCGCCAAAACTGTACAAACCTACATTAAGAGTGAAGGTTATAACTTTGCTTATGGAGAAATAAGAAACCTCACAATCATCTCTGGAACACAAAAACAGAATATTATTCTGCTGGGCGCCGGTAACAAAAATGAACTGAACAACGAAAAAATCAGAAAACTCTTTGCTTCTTCCATCCGTTTAGCAGATAAACTGAAAGCTAATCAGGTTTACCTTTTTATGGGTTTTATATCTCCTATCAACGATGTGGCTTTGGGTCATATTCTTACCGAAACAGCGTTGATGGTTACCTACAAATTTAACAAATACAAAAGCAAAGATAAAAGCGAACACGAAATCGATGCCCTCCACCTTGTGCTTTCCACTAAAAGTACCCGCCACTTAAATAGAGGAATTGTGGAAGGACGAATTTACGCTGAAACTACTAATCTGGCAAGAAATCTGGTAAATGAACCTGCCAATATAGTTACCCCTGAATACCTTGCTGAAGCTGCCAAACAAGCTGCTTTGCAATATAGCTTCTCTATAGAAGTCTTCTCGCAGGATAAACTTAAACGCATAAAAATGGATGCCTTTTTAGCTGTGGGACGCGCCTCCACCCATGAACCAAAATTAATTATTATGCGCTATAATGGAAATCCGGATAAAAAACAAGAAACCCTTGCTTTAATTGGAAAAGGCATCACTTTTGATAGCGGTGGTTTGTGCCTAAAAAGCTCTCAGGGGATGTTAAATATGAAAAGTGATATGGGTGGCGCAGCTGCCATTATTGGAACTATGTGTGCCATTTCTGCTATGAAATTGAAAGTTAATGTTGTGGGAGTGATTGCTGCTTGCGAAAATATGATTTCTGGAGACGCATATCACGCAGGAGATATTATCACTACGATGAGCGGTAAAACAATCGAAGTAGTAAATACAGACGCTGAAGGACGCCTAACTCTTTGCGACGCTATCCATTATGCTATCGAAAAAGAACACGCAGATCGCATTATTGATATCGCTACCCTAACCGGAGCTGCCGTAGGTGCTTTGGGAACAGAAATTTCTGCCGTTATTACGAATAACTATCCTTGGCTGGAACAGCTAAAAATAGCTGCCAATTTTACCGGCGAAAATATCTGGCAATTACCTACTTATGAAGATTATAAAGAACAGATCAAATCGGAAATAGCGGATCTGAAAAATTCCGGAGGCTCCTTTGCCGGAACCATCACTGCGGGTCTTTTCTTGAAAGAATTTGTGCAAGATAAACCTTGGCTGCACATAGACATCGCTGGTACTGCCCTAAAAGATAGAGAATCTGGAATTTATAACTACGGGGCAACAGGAGTTGGAGTTCGTTTACTTACAACTCTTTTAAAAAGTATGGAATAGAAGTTCATCCTTGCTAACCTCCCCTCTTCCACTCCTGCTCCACCCGTCCTCAACTCATCGTTTAGGAGGGGTGGAGCAGGAGAGGAGAATAAGTTCATAGCAAGGATGTAGCTTTCAGAGCTTAAATGTTTCTTCACTTAATTAGTCATAGTGTAAACCCAAAACTTGGGAGGGATAAAATGAAGTATATTAGATGGATATTACTTGTTGCTTTACTTTTTACTCTTTCCTGTAAAAAACAGGAAGTAAGCCAGAAAAAACCTTTGCTTTTGGCTACGATTCATCCCTATGAGTTAATTTTGCAACAGCTTGCTGGAGATGAATTTGAGGTAAGCTGTATCATTCCCGTAAATGCTTCACCTCATACTTGGTCTCCTAATCCTGCTGATTTAAAAAATATCAATTTAGCAGCTCTTATTTTGGCTAATGGTTTAGGATTGGAAGGTAATCTGGAGAAAAACTTAGCGGAAAGAAAAGATGTTTATCTGGAGGCAGCAGTTTTGCTAAAAGATATTATTCCTTTGTCAAACAAGGAGTTAACGCCGGAGGAAAATCCTCCACTTGAAGAGAATGAACATCATCATCAGCACTCCCAAGATCCTCATTTATGGACTTCCCCCGCTATGATGATTCGCTTGGTCGGCTTTCTGGAAAAAGAATTAAGTGTGCGTTTTCCCAATTCTTCTTTCGTTTTCAAACGCAATGCTCGGCAAATGCAGGAAGAACTGGAAAAGGTGAAAGATAAAATTGCCCACGAAAGAGAACAATATTCAAATCCAGTAATCGTTACCTATCATAATGCTTTCCACTATTTTTTGCAGGAATTTGGAATCGAGGAATTGGGTTTTGTGCAGGAAAGTCCTGGCAAAGAACCTACGCCCAAAGAACTTTCTCTTTTAGGGAACATAATAAAAGAACATCAGGTAAAAGCAATCTTTTTGGAACCGCAAATGGATAGAAAAGCAGGGGAGACCCTTGCCCAAGAATTTAATTTGAAGCTGCTGATGCTTGATCCTTTAGGTAGTGATGGAAAAGCTAAAACCATTGCCCAGCTAATAGACTATAACTGGCAAAGTATGAAAGGGGGTTTCTAACAGCCGGAATGATCCAAATTAAGAACCTACAATATAAAATAAACGGAAAAGTAATTCTGGAAGACATCTTTCTGGAGCTTGCCGATGGTGAATTTGTTGCTGTGATTGGACCCAACGGAGCTGGAAAATCCACTTTAATAAAATTGATCTTAGGTTTGTTGGAATTGCAAACGGGCAGCATCTTAATTGATGGGATAGAACACTATAACTGGTTAAAAAATAACACTATCGGCTACCTTCCTCAATATGAAGAATTTGATAATTCCTTCCCTGCAACCGCTTTAGATATCGTTTTAATGGGTTTGGCAGGACAACTTCCTTTGGGAGCTCGTTTTAAAAGAAAACATAAACAACTGGCAAAAGATGCACTGCAACAAACCGGAGTGGCTCATTTGGAACAAGAACTAATTGGAAAACTCTCTGGAGGTGAATTGCAAAGAGTATTCTTAGCGCGTGCCTTGGTTACTAATAGTAAATACCTTATTCTGGATGAACCGGAAGCAAGTTTAGACCGTCCCTCTGTAGAGAGTTTTTTTTCTCTGTTAAAAGAACTTAATAACGAAGGTAAAACAATTATTACTATCTCTCACGATTTAACTACCCTTTCCAAATATTGCAGTTTCCTGGTTTGCCTGAATCGGCGTTTGCATTGTCATAATCAAACTGAACTTATTGATGCTGATGTAATTCATAAAACCTTTGGCGATAGCTTACGGATTATTGAAAAGGACTATTAATAACGATGTTCAGCTATTCATTTTTAGTTTATGCTTTTTTGGGTGCAGTGCTTTCAGGTTTATCCTTAGCTACTTTCGCTCCATTTGTAACTTTAAGGCGAATATCCTATTTGGGAGAAGCCCTTTCGCATATTGCTTTTGCAGGAATTGCTTTGGCTGTTTTGGCAGGATTGAATTTAACGCTTACCACCCTGATTTTTGTAATGTTGATTGCTTGGGGAATCACTTCGTTGGCAAAAAGGCATAATATACAGGAATCTAATACGATAACAATATTTCTGTCCTTAAGTATGGCTTTGGGTATTATCTTGATATCGCTTTCTAAAAATTATAGATTTGACCTTGCCAGCTATCTCTTTGGAAATGTGTTACTGGTTACCAAAAGCGAGATAATTTCCCTGACAGTGTTGTCTCTTGTAAATATTGCTTTTGTTTGTTTTTTCTATAAGGAACTGTTTTACTTAACTTACAATCATACGATGGCTAAGGTCTATAGAATTAAGACCGATATGGTGAACCTGATCTTTATGTTGCTTTTAGCTGCCAATATCGTAATTAATGTGAAAAGCGCAGGGATAATTTTGGTAACCGCTCAGCTTATTTTGCCGGCTGTAATTGCCTTTAATTTTGTCCATCGGCTTTCTCGAGCTATTGTTATCTCTGTTTTGGTGGCGATTATATCTGCTGTTATTGGATTTTATTTAAGTTTTCAGTTTAATTTACCTACGGGAGCAAGTATTGTTGTCTTTGAGGCAATACTATACTTTCTCTCTTTACTTTATCCGGCGCATTGAGATTGATAAATCAAATGAAATTTAGTGTAGCCGGAGGACGCCGTTCCGCCGCAAAAAAAGTGTAGCCGGCGGACGCCGTTCCGCCGCAAAAAAAAGTGTGGCCGGAGGACGCCGATCCGCCGCAAGAAGGGAAAGATGAAAAAATTTAAATACCACTTGCTCTCATTATTCATAGGTCTTATTTTTGCTGTATCAATTTGGCAAGCAGCCGAACCCCATCTTGCCGATTTTTGGGGAAAGACCTGTTTAAGTATATTTGGTACAAGTTTTATGGAAGTATCCACTATGGATAAAAACGGCGTTCCGATGCGTTATTATCCTTCTGCAGGAAAAGTTTATGATCCAGAACTAATTGCCTCAAAGTCCTCCCTATTTTATAAAACCCGCATAGAAGAAACTCGTAAAAATGCTTTTCTATTTTATGGTGAATGGTTGGAAGAAAATCTGGACGCTAATGGAAATATACCTAATAATTTCGATTACCTCAAAGCTGGAATAAAGAAACCTTGGTTCAGTTCTGCCAGTAATAGTGCAACAATGCTTGCTTTGACTCAAAGAGCAGGTTATTTACGCAGTCCAGAAACATTTTTAAAGGCCAGACAAATGCTGTATAACCTTCAGCCAGAAAAAGGTTCGCTGAGCTTTTACAATAAAAATGGTGGAATCTGGTTTCAAGAATTTCCAACTGAACCTTATTCGCTTTCCGGAATGCTGAAAACCTTGATAAATCTATCTGAATATCATAAATTGGTTGATGATAGCTTGTCACAAAACCTCTTTCAGCAAGGAGTCATCGCTCTGCAGGCAAAATTACCTGAACTGGCAAAACATAACTGGCTGGATGATAAATATCACTATAAAAATAAACGCAGTGAACATCTGGAACTTACCAAGCTTTTGGAAGAAGTGAATTCTGCCACTCCCGATTCTGTCTTTACTCCCTATATTTATAACTATCAGGCAAAAAACAGACAGTTTGTCCTATTTCAACTGATCAGCCGTCCCCAACCCGGAAGAATTCTGGGCTTTATGTTTGCCTGGGCTGTTTTATATTTGATTGCCTACCTGTTTTTGAAACCGAAGAAAAGTGATATAGGCGAACTATAAAGCGGGAACAGGATTATAATTTAAAATCAAGCCAGATAGCGAATAAAGCGAGAATTTATCTGGTTTCCAGGATATGGAATATCCTGTATAAATAATTATTCAGCAGTGATTTCAGAGGTTTAAAATTCAATCAGCGTTACCTGAGATGATTACCTTTTTTCTCATTTAACCACTGTCTGCTTAATAGTAATCACTTTTCCGCCTTGTGAAATTTTCAGCACATAGATACCATTAGCCAAATCGCTATTCATTCTTTTACTATCAAAGCTTTTTAATCCTCTTTCTTTATACAGGCATTGTCCTTTCAGGTTATAAATTTCCAAATTAAAAGCGTCAGTAATATTACTTTCCAGGATAAAGGTTCCTTTACAGGGATTAGGATAAGATTTAATTGTCGTTTGGGGGGCAAGGATATCCAGATTAGAAACCCATCCTGAATTACTATACACTTCTATGTTATCTAAAAATAGAGCCATTGCATCAACAGAAAGGCAACGCCAAGCAAGAAAAATGCGTTGTCCATCCCAAGCAGATAAATCGTATTCATAATTTGTCCACTGCACCGGAACTGAGATGTATGAACCAGAATTCAAGGTAGTAAAGGAATGAATCTCGCTTGTGGTATTGGAAATTAATACACATAGCCGTTCCAAGCCAAAATTGGCAAAAGCGGATCTTGCCACAAAATTCAGGCGGGAATTAGTTCCCAAATGTATCGCCGGAGAAATTAGCCAGTCATTATTCGGCGGTGGAATAGCACAAATTGAAGCCAACATTTTATTTCCAGCATAGGGCGGATGATTATGCAATGGTGGATTTGTAGCAAGTGGCTCAAAACAAAGCCAACCTAAAGGATTTGTCTCGTTTGGGTAAGAAATACCTTCCCACTCGGAAGTGGCGTTGCCATCCAAATCCCAATTCTGCCAGGAAATAATATCTTCCGTAAAAGCAGGTATATTTTCAAAGCCCTGAAACAATATTTGCTCCGTTTCCTGAGAAGGAATAGTAACAGTTATCAGATTGGAAGGATAGCTTTCCTCTCCTGAATTGCTTACTGCCGTAACATAGTAATAGTAGCTTTGTCCGGCTTGAATATGATCATCGCAATAGCTTGAATTGGTAGTAGTTGCATAAAAAGAGGCATTTCGATATAATCTATAATGATGTTGATTATTAGTTTGGGGTGGATTCCAGTTTAACTCAGCAGCATAACCATTATAAACTCCTGTTAAATTTTGGGGTGGAGATATTTGTTCCGTTATGGTTGAAAAAATCCATACCGCCGAAGGGTATTCTATTTCATTAGTATAACCGATTACCTGCCAGTAATAGGTTTTATGATACAGAAACGGATTATCCGGTTGCCAGTAATTATTAGGTGTGTGATTTATAACCTGAATTAAAGAATCAGGATGCGTACCTAAAAAAAGAGAAAAACTTGAACAGCTACTAACCCAGGATAGATTTGTATCTAAAGCTATATTTACAGCTCCATCTGCAGGAAAAGGTTGAATGGGAGCATAATATTGAGCTTCAATAAAAAGCTGTATGTTACTACGGTAGTTTTTTAGCGTCCAGCCTGTTTCCGGAGGAGCATTTGGGTCTGGATTTATCGTATTATGCAGATATTGGATAGCATAATGATAGGGACAAAAACTACAAAAAAAATCATCAGTAGTGCTTCCGGAATCGAAACTGTTTTCATCCACACTAATAATTAACGCATCCATTCCATTGTAATAAAAGGGCTCTTCCAAATTTATAATCAGCCATCCAGTCCCCGGCAAACCATTAGTAAAAGCACTTTCTGGAATAATATTATCAAAAACAACCTGCATTTCGTTAACCGGAATCCAGGTCTCTAATTCTGCAAGGGAAGTATGACCCATCCATATTTTCCAGTTCTTATTCCCATTATAAAAAAGGTTACTGACAACATTATATTGAAAAGCAACAGAAGCGATTAATCCAGAACAGCCTATTTCGGAAGGCAAAAATAACTGCTGCGAATAAGTAAATCTCGCTACCGGCTCAATTGGGAGACCTTGATTCAGATAATTATCATAGCCGATGGTAATTACCTCAGCATTCAGCGAAGCAAACAGCAAAAGATACACGATAATAGCACTCAATCTCATTACAGATCTTAAAACCATTCTACTTTCCATATTATTAATACTCTCTATAAACATAGAAGAAGTGTTAAAGCTCATTTATGTTGCTTTAACACTTCGAAAATCAGCTCACCATTCAGTTTGTCCTCTTTTCATTATTCTATATTGTTCTTTGTTTTTAGTTTCTTATTTGATGACTGAAACTTTCTTCTGAAGACGCTCTCCCTTTATAACTAAGCTAAAAAGATAAACTCCATTAGGCAAATCCAAGTGTAAATTATGGGCAACGAAACTGTTTTGTCCACCCGCAAAGCTCTGTTCATAAATCTTTTGTCCACGCAGATTATAAATAGTTAATTGGGCAGGGGATTTATCCTGCCAGTAACTGATGGTGAGATTGTTTTTGAACGGATTGGGATTAACTGCCAGTTGCGGAATGGCAGGATTTTGAGTTCCATCTTCCACCGCTTCCGGAAGAACAGTTAAATTAATGGTATTGGAGGGTAACGATATATGGTCTGGCGGATACACGGCACACACATAAAAAGAGTAATTTCCCGCTTCCAAATCGGGAATGGAGCAATTGGTTAAATCTGCAGAAATAGTTAAAATTAAGGCATCGTTCATATAGACCTGATATTGGCTTGGCGCAAGGGAAGGCGCTTGCCAATTTAAATAGACGATTCCCTGATTATCTACATAACCTGCAAGGGATTGAGGAGCAGGATAATATGCACTTCCCAAAGTGCCATCGGGATTTATCCGCATCGCATAAATATCATAGTTATTACCTTCTTCGTAAGCAAGCACGCTCCAGCCCTGATTGGAAACACCTAAATCATAATGCAATTTGGAACTTCCGGAGGAATCAAGAAAAACATCGGCAGACCAGGGACTGCTTTGATCACTTCTAATGGCATTAACTTTCAAATGCTCGTTATTAGCATCTCCCGGGCTTGCTGCCAAAGAATAATAACAATATGCTGTATCCTGATAAAAATAAGCAGCAATGGGATCGGGATATAAAGTGCCTTGATCAATTATCTGAACTCCATTATCGCCCCAAAGACGGTTTCCCGAAAAATCCATAAGCTGTCTGGCAAGTCCTACATTATTTTGATCAGGATCGGTAGTACGAAACCAAGCATAAACATAACCGTGTTCAGAATCAACAGCCAGTTTGGGATAATATTGCTGATTGAAAGTATCATTGGAAATAAGAGCTCCGTTTTCGGGAGTGGTAATGGTTCCGGCAGAATTTACCCTTGCCATATAGACCTCATTTATCATATCATTATTCCGATCATCATACCAAGCAAGAACCGCTCCTCCGTTTCCATCTGAAACATAAGGTATTATCTGTTCCCAAGCAGTTAAGCCACCCACTGTATTGATGGAGGCATTCCAAAGGGGTGTTCCATCGGGAGTAAGTTTGGTTACGAAAACCTGACGATTGGGAGCCCAAAAAGGACCGCTGTCCACATAATATTTCAGCAGTAAATTACCATCCCCAGAATCCAGTAATTGGGGCCAGGTATATTGAACGGCATCTTCCGCAAAAACAAGACCGTTTACTCCCCAATAAATATCTCCAGTTGAAGATATTTTTTGTAAGTGAATTTCCGTTGTTGTAGACATTCTTTGCCAGGCAACATAAACATCACCACTGGAATGACACATAAGAAGAGGACTCATATTACTAAAATCCGTGGAAGTATCAGAGGAAAGAGCAAGGCCACTATCCGAAAGTAAGATATTACCACTGGCATCCACTTTATAAAGCATTACATTATTAACTTCCGCAGTACGAATGTCCTGAAAAGTAAGCCAGGCATTACCCAAATTATCAACATCTAAATCCCATTCCGTTAGCCAAGTCATCTGGGGAAAACTGCTGACTAAAATTCCTTGGGGATTTTGCCACAAAAGATTACCGGCAGCATCCATATATTGCAACCAGACCTGATAACCGCCATTGGCATTGTCAAAACGGGCAAGATAGATATTGCCATTATTACAAATTGCTATTTTAGGGATAACCTGTTCTCCTGTTCCACCAGCAAATAAAGTTGGCGTAGAAGCAGAATTGCTGAACTGAGCATTTAAGCTGATAAATAAGATAAGGACTGCAAAAATAAGGGAAAGTCGTTTCATTTTTCACCTCGTGAAGAGTAAGCAGCATTTTAATATATGATACTCAATTTTTTTGCTAATGCAAATTTAAAAAAAGTGACGCTATTAAAGCGGGATGACAGACTTGGTTTTAGAAACAAGGATTTTAGGATTGGATTTTCGAAACGAGGATTTTAGGATTGGATTTTAGAAACGAGGATTTAAGGATTTTAGGATTTAAAGGATTTCTCTTTAGAAAAAAGGATTTCTTCTTTAAAGTTCCG
>DJGX01000011.1:0-30787 GCA_002432865.1 Cloacimonetes bacterium UBA5835 | reverse complement strand
TTAACCCGGCGACAAGAAGAACGAATAAAAAAAGTCCCAGCGGGACGACAGATACTAAATGAACTTTAAATTATTAGTCCTCTTAATCCTTAAATCCTTGTTTCTAAAATCAAATCTGTGCGAGATAAAAATACACACACTTCTTCCTATTCAACAAAATGCTTGACTGAATAAGATAGGTAGTAAGCGTAGGTTTATAATGTATCTGGAAATAATAAAATACGAATACCAAGGTTAAAACCGTAATGCCAAGAAGTATAGCGCGTATTTCTATCTGGAAAAAGGCAGTTCCTTTGTTGGTTATTATTTTAAGTTCTTTTTTGGGTATTGCCTCCCGCAAATTCGGATATATTTTACCTCCTTTTTTGGCAAAATATACTGGAGACACAATGTGGGCTTTGGCTTTTTGTGCTTTATTCCGGATGCTTTTTACTCGGCAAAGAAATTGGGAAATTGCCATAATTGCTTTTGATTTTTCTTGCTTAATAGAATTGAGTCAATTGTGGCATCCTGTTTGGTTGGATAGAATCCGCTCAACAGTTTTCGGTGGTTTACTATTTGGCTTCGGTTTTCGCTATATAGATCTTTTTTGTTATGCAGCAGGCTGTGTGTTGGGTTTATTTATTTTTTCTTTAATTCCAGAAGGTTAGTGGAGATTTTTTTACACAAAAAAACTGTTAACCCTATCTTTTTGATTGACGGAAATGGTTTATTTACATAAAATGGAACAGAATTTGTATTATATAAATAAGGATATAACCTTGGAGGTTAAAAAAAATGCTGCAAGGAACTTATGTTGCCCTAATTACTCCTTTTAAAAATGGCAGTATTGATTGGACTGCTCTGGAAAATCTTATCCAGTTTCATCTGGAAAATGGAACAACCGGTATTTTGCTATTAGGAACAACCGCAGAAACGAGTGCTTTGGCTTCTGATGAAAAAGATGCCCTATTACGCTTTGCGATGAAGAAAATTGATAGTAAACTGCCTGTTATGATTGGAACAGGAACCAATAATCTTCATCAGACCTTAGCTTCCACCCAAAAAGCAAAAGAACTGGGTGCCGATTATGCTTTAATTATCACTCCCTATTACATTAAGCCCACACAAAAAGGTATGCTCGAATATTATGGTATCATTGCTTCCAAAGTGGATATTCCGATTATTATTTATAATGTCCCCGGTAGAACAAGTGTAAATATGAATGCTGCTACAACGGTAGAATTGGCAAAAACCTATCCCAATATTGTTGGAGTAAAAGATGCCACAGGAAATATAGTTCAGGCCACTCAAATAATTAGAGATGCTCCCGACAACTTTTCTTTGATGAGTGGAGAAGATGCTATGAATCTTCCTCTTATTGCGATTGGAGGAAAGGGAACAATTTCTGTTACTGCTAATGTAGCTCCCCGTTTGGTAAGTGAACATATTTCTACTTGTTTACAAGGTGATTTTGTTACAGCGGCAAAACAACATCAATATTTAGCTCGCTTAAATGAAATGATGTTTATTGAAACTAATCCTATTCCTGCTAAAGAGGCACTGGCGATGATGGGAAAAATTAATTTAGCTTTCCGCAGTCCAATGTGTCCTTTATTGGAAACTAACCGTGCAATGTTAAAACAATGCTTGCAGGACTATAACCTATTGTAAGAGGAACAAATGAAACAAAAAGAGCTAATCTATGGCTTTCAATTAATTGAAAAGCGCGAAATTAAAGAGATATCAACCACCGCCCACCTCTACAAACATATAAAAAGCGGCGCTGAACTGATATATTATGAATGTGATGATGACAATAAGGTATTTATGATTGGGTTTAAAACCGTTCCAGAAGATAATACTGGCTGTCCTCATATCTTGGAACATTCAGTTCTAAATGGTAGTAGAAACTTCCCTGCCAAAACTACTTTTATGGAACTGGTGAAAGGTAGTATGAACACTTTTATCAATGCTATGACTTTTCCCGATATGACTTGTTATCCTGTAGCCAGTACAAACGATAAGGATTTTATTAATTTAATGAGAGTTTACCTGGATGCAGTTCTCTTTCCCAATATTTACGAGCAGCCCAATATTTTGCATCAAGAGGGATGGCATTTGGAATTAACTTCGGAAGATGCTCCTCTCAATTATCGCGGCGTTGTTTACAATGAAATGAAGGGTGCCTTATCTTCTCCAGAAAATATTATTGGCCGTAAAAGCCTCCATGCGCAATTTCCGGATTCTCCATATAGTTTTGAAAGTGGAGGAGACCCAGATTCTATCCCCGAATTAACTTATGACAATTTTATTGCCTTCCATAAAAAATACTATCATCCCTCGAACAGTAAAATAACTCTATATGGGAATCTAAATCTGGCAGATACATTGAAAATAATTGATGCAGAATACCTTTCTCAATTTGAGGACAGCAAACAAAAAGTGCATCTTCCATTGCAGAAGCCTTTCGCTAAAGCTAAAGTAACGAAAATGGACATTCCCTTGGAAGAAGGTAAAGATATTGAAGAGCAATATTACCTATCTTTGAACTGGACTTATGGCTTGATTACGGATAAATATCTGCCTCAAGCATTGAAAGCTTTAGCAGAAATGTTGATGGATACACCCGCTTCTCCTCTGAAAAAAGTAATTCGGGATTCCGGCTATGCCAAAGATAGCTTCGTTTATGTACATAACGATATTCTGCAACCTACAATCAGTTTAATCTGTAAACAAGTGAAACAGGAAAATATTGAACCTTTGGTAAAACTGATCAAACAAGAACTGGAAAATATCGTGAAAAACGGCTTCGATAAAAAACTTGTGGAAGCCATAATCAATAAGCTGGAATTTTCTTTGCGCGAAGCTCAGTATCAATATTATCCCAAGGGTTTAATTTATGCTCTAAATTCTCAAGCGCTATGGATGCATACAGGAAATCCAATGGATTGTCTTGCTTTCGAACCTATGCTGAAAGAACTGCGTCGCGGTTTAGAAGAGCCCTATTTTGAAAATTTGATTGAGAAGGTCTTGCTTTATAATAAACACTCTCATCAAATTGTCTTCGAGCCCGTACCTGGTTTGATTCAAAAAAAGGAACAAGAAACAGCTGCTAAATTAGCAGAATTAAAAAAGAAAATGAGCAAAAAGGAAATTACCAAATTGCTCGAGTTCAATCAACAACTAATACAATGGCAACAAGAACCAGAGAAAAAGGAAAACTTGGAAAAAATACCAGTTCTTTCCTTATCGGACTTAAACCCCCTTTCTAAACATTATCCTATTGAAGAGGAAATTAAAGCGGATTATACTCTGCTGAAACATCCTCTAACTACCAACGGGATAGTATATTTTAAAGCATATTTTGATATTGCTCATGCTGAAGAAGAAGACTTGCCCTGGATTAAACTATACACTCAGTTGGCAGAATGGATGAATAGCGAAAACTATAATTTTGCCCAGCGCTCTACGGAAATTGATATTAATACCGGCGGTATAACTTTAGATATAGATTTATATAACAATTACCAAACTCCGGATGATATCCTGCCTAAAATAGTTTTAGCGGGAAAAGCGGTAAGCACTAAATTTGGAAAGCTGATGGAGCTTGCTTCTGAATATGCTCTAAAACCAATGTTTGATGATCCGCAACGCATTAAACAACTGCTGGCAGAACTTAAAGCTAAAACTGAAACAATGCTACCTTTTCAAGGACATAGAATTGCCATTCATAGAATGCTGAAACCCATTTCTCACCTCTATCATTGGAGAGATATTTCCAGTGGCTTAGGTTATTATCATTTCCTTTGTGATCTCGTGAATAATATGGATTCCGCTATTGATGATATCATCGAAGAGCTAAACTGGATCAAAAAGACCTTCTTTACTACCCATAATTTAATTATCAGCATCACAGCCGATGAGGAAGATATTTTACCAAGCACAAATGAATTGGCAAATCTAATCTCCTGTGTATCTGGGGAAGCATTTGCCCCCATTAAAAATCTGTATGCTATCCGCGATTATAACGAAGGGATTTATGCACCTATCCAAGTTCAATATTGTGCAAAAGGGGGTAACTTCTTTCGCAGAGGTTATTCCTACAGTGGAAAATTGAGAGTACTGAATAATATTCTCCGCAGCAACTATTTACACAAAGAATTACGGATTAAAGGTGGAGCTTATGGTAATATGAGTGATTTCACACCCGGTGGTTATGTATATTTTGTCTCCTACCGCGATCCCAATTTAAGAGAAACCTTGGAGGTCTTCGATTCTGTTCCTGAATTCTTAAGAAGTTTTGATTGCGATAAGCAAGAATTCGATAAGTACATAATTGGTGAAATATCTGCTCTGGATTATCCTTTAACCCCTGAAGGAACAGGAGAAAAAGCAGACGAAAGCTATATTACCGGATTTAGCTATGAAGATAGACAGCAAATTAGAGACGAAGTTCTATCTGCTAAAAAAGAAGATATCAGAAACTATGCTGATCTCGTTGAAGCAGTAATGCTAAGAAATCACTATGCTGTTTTCGGCTCGGAAACAAAAGTTAAAGAGGCAGCAGATATATTTGATGCCATAATTCCAGCTCTGAAATAAACTTATCCCTGGCTTGGGAGGAAATGAAACAAAAAGATAAAAAGAAGACCAACCGCTGGGTAGGCAAAATGAAAAATGTTCACTTGCCCGATCCAGAAATCTTAGATGAAATTAAGGAGCAGGCAAAATTTAAAACCGCCCGCATAAGCACAAAAGCAAGCCAGTCATATAAAGAAGGGCTGAAACTTGTGCAAGGCAGAATTATGGAAATTAAAAGTAATTACCGTTATATTGTTGAAATAAACGGGGAATTGCATAACGCCAAAATGAGTGGACGCTTGAAACAATTTTTGTATTCAAGCCATAAGATTGCTGCCGTGGGTGATTATGTTGCCGTTGATGTTGCCATAGTTTCCGATAAACGAATTGAAAAAATATTGCCACGCAAGAATGCTCTTATTCGGTATGGGACAGGAAGCTTTCAAAAAGAAATCATCCTGGCTGCTAATATCGATCAGGTAATTATCACTTCCTCCTGGCTGAAACCAAGATTAAAAGCAGGATTGATTGATCGCTATCTTTGTATTGTTGCCCTTCAAGGTTTACAACCAATCATAGTAATTAATAAAATTGACCTCTTGGATGATGAGCAGGAACTGGAAAGCCAAACTGCCTACTATAAAGCAATGGGCTACCCTTTACTGTATACTTCAGTGGTTAGTGGCACAGGAATGAATGAACTGAAAGAATTGCTGGTTAATAAAGATTCCGTCTTTACTGGTCACTCAGGAACTGGAAAAACTTCTTTGATAAACTATCTGGAGCCATCCTTAGATCTTCCTACTGCTGAAATTAGCAACTACAATGAAAAAGGAAAACACACTACTTCGCAATCAATATTAATTCCCTGGAGTTTTGGAGGCCACCTTCTAGATACACCCGGTATAAAAACTATCACTTTACATAGTGAAGATAAAGAATATATTCCTAAGATCTTCCCCGGTTTTGAAAATCTACATAACAAATGCAAGTTTCGCGATTGCAGCCATATCCACGAAGAAAACTGTGCTGTTATTGAAGCTGTGGAAAGTGGCATTATTCCCATTGAACGCTACGATAGTTATCAATACTTGTATGAGAGTTTATAATGCAGAACTTTGCCGTATATATTAATCCTGATTTCAGCCATAAAAAGAACATCTATACTCTGCTGGAAAAGCTGAAAGACAATTCCGAGATAAATTTCTTCAGTATAGATAGCATTCCCGATTTGCCTAAAGAGCTGTTTAAACCTATGCCCAAACCAGCTAACCGTAAACACATAGATTGTATTCTGGTTTTTGGTGGTGATGGAACTATCTTGAAAGCTAAGGATATAGCTCTTTTAACCGGAGCTCCGATTTTAGGAATTAACCTTGGCTATTTGGGTTTTCTTTCCGAAAGTGTTTTACCAGAAATTGCCTCTTCCATAGAAAACCTGAAACAGGGAAAATACCGTTTGCTACAGAGAATGCTGATCAATTGCCGTTTAAAACGCGAAGGCAAAATCATCTATGAAGCTTTGGCTTTAAATGATGCCGTAATATACAAAGCAGAAAGCCCTGGTTTAATTCATATCCGGATTAAAGCCAGTAGCCGTTATGTTTTCGACACCCGTTGTGATGGAATTATTGCTGCAACGCCTACTGGTTCAACTGCCTATTCATTGTCAGCTGGAGGCCCTATTTTGGCTCCAGAAATGAAAGCCATTGTTCTTTCTCCGCTTAATCCTCATATTTTAGCAATTAGGCCAATGGTCTTTCCCTCTACCGAACTCTTAACTATGAAGGTTTATGGCTTAAGACAAGCTGCTCTGTTACAAATTGACGGACAAAATGTGATGCCTATTCAGGAAGGAGATGAAGTTTTAGTAACATCTTCACAACGCAGTGTTTCTTTCATCAAACTTTCCAATCGCACTTTTTATCAGATTCTGCGTCGAAAATTGAATTTGGGTAAGTGATGCTTACTGAGCTTTATTTACAGAACTATCTAATGTTACAGGAGACGCGTTTACCTTTTGATAAGGGTTTAACGGTTATCACAGGTGAAACGGGAGCCGGTAAATCTATTTTACTTGGCTCAATTTCCCTTATTTTTGGGGATAACTTACCTGGGATAGAAGCATTCGATAAGGAAAAGCCAATTTATCTTGAAGCTACCTTTTCTATAAAGGATGAGATATTAACTAATATCCTTGCCCAAGATGGAATAGAGAAAGAAGATGAGCTAATTGTTGCCAGAGAAATAAGCCCCAATAATAGATCCACTTATTTTCTTAATGGACGCAAGGTAGGGGTTACTTTAATAAAGGAACTGAAGAATTATCTGCTGGATTTTCATCACCAGCGAGATCAGCAGCGATTGCTGTCTTCCGCTTATCAACTTGATTTGTTGGATGCTTATGGAGGACTGTTTACTCTCAGAGAAGATTATGCCAATCTCTATAAAGAAATAAAATCGGATTTGAAAAATCTGCAAGAACTGAAAAGCACAGCAGAAAAGCAAAAACAGCTACGCGAGCTCTATCGCTTTCAATATGAAGAATTGGAAAATGCCAAATTGCACATAAATGAAGATGTTGAATTGCAAAATGAATACGAATTGCTTTCTCATACTTTAGAAATAACAGAACTCTGCGATGAAATTACCGCCGACCTCTTAGAGAACGAAAACAGTATCTTTGATATATTAAACGGTTACTTAAACAAATTAAACCACTTTGAACATCTCCATAAGGAAATTAGAAACGCTAAAGATAATATCCATCAGGCATTGGAAAACCTACAGGAAGCTGCTAATAATCTTTCTAGCAGCAGAGAAAATATCTCCTTCGAACCGCAACGCCTGGAAAATATTCAAGCCCGCTTAGATTTAATCAATTCCCTTATGTACAAACATAAAGTGCGTAATATAGAGGAATTACTGAGTCTTTTTGAAGAAAGGTCTACCCAAATATCCTCTCTGGAAAATAGCGAAAAAGCTATTGCTGAATTGGAAGAGAACTTAAATAACAATTTCACGCTGTTACAAAAAAAGGGAGAAGAACTCTCTCGTAAAAGACAGCAAGCAAGCAAAAACCTTAGTAATGAACTGCAAAAAAATATCCGCTCTTTAAGTATTCCAAATGGAACTCTGGAAATTAGGATTGACAAAAAAACGCAAAGTAATTTTGTTATTTCTGATTATTTATCTGCTGCCTCGGAAAGTGGAGAAGATACTGTGGAATTTCTTTTTTCCGCCAATCCTGGTTTTGAGCAAAAACCTTTATCCGCCGTAGTTAGTGGAGGTGAATTATCCAGAATTCTGCTAGCAATAAAAAAGGTGCTGGCAGAACGGTTGGAACCAAAACTGATCATTTTGGACGAAATAGAAGTTGGAATTGGAGGCAAAACAGCAGAAAGGGTAGCTGAGTTTATTACTGAGCTATCCCAAAAACAGCAGATTTTGTGTATCACTCATCTGGCTCAAATAGCTGCCAGAGCAGATAAGCATCTGGCAATTGAAAAATTTACCAGAAATGAGAAAAGTATGATTGAATTACACGAATTGAACGCTGAAGAAACTTTACAGGAAATTGCCAGAATGCTTTCTGGTTCTCTTAGTTCCAAAGCACTGGCTCATGCAGCTGAATTACTAAAAAAAATATAACTGCTCGAGGTTAATATGGATCGAAGAACAAAACGCAGAGTTAAAGGAATCGCTATTTTCATCGTCTTCTTAGCAATTGCCGCTTCTTTATTTGAATGGCAAAATAATGCCAATAAACATAACTCTTACGATTTCAAGGCAGCTCAAAATGAATATCGAGACCTTAAGTTTGTAAATAAAGCTCAAATTTCATTTGTTTCCTCTGATGTGGCTAAAGCTCAAACCGAAATTGAGAACCTCATCGCTAAATATTCTACTAAACAAATTAGAAAACAAAGCGAAGGCTCTTATGGTGCCTATATTTTTAGCGTTCCTCAAAAAGACCTTCCTGAACTTGTAGAAAAATTACGCAGTTTCGGAACAGTTGTTTCTAAAACAGAACAGGTAGACACTGCTTTGGTAAACATAGATTACGAAAGCGAATTTGCCCGTTTACAAGCATACGAAAGAGAACAGGCAGACCTGAATAATGTCCGTTTCCCTACTGACGCTCAAAATAAACGAAAAGAAGCATTACATACTTTAATTCAGGAAACTCGTACCAATCTGGATAAGCTGAAAGATGTGCAAAGTGTTCTCCTATATGTATCCTTAATTCCACAACAGAAAAGTGGTTCAATTGGCATTACTATAAAAACTTTGGCAATTGATTTCTTCAGCTGGTTAGTTGTTTTTTCCGTTGGAGCCGTACTTGTTTATTTTGGAACTCGTTTATTAATGTATTTCCTTGCTGCCTTAGGAATAAAAGGGATTGGTTCAAGCGGAGTGGGCAGTTCTTATAATTATGGTGGCTATGGAAATTACTACAACCGCTATTACAGCCGTTATGGTTATGGAAATAGAAAACGGAAAGTTAAACGCATCTACAAAGATAAACGCACTTCTTCTAATTCTGAAGCGGATAACAATAACAACAATAATTCCGAGGAAGGAAGTTAACATATGGCGCTTTTACCTTGGCAAATATGGATGATAATTGGAATCGGCTTTATCATCATCGAGATATTTGATCCTGCTTTTTTCTTTATTTCTTTGGGAATCGGAGCTATTATTACTTCCCTGCTATCTTTGATACCCTTTATGGGTAGAAATATTGCCTTTCAGATACTCGTTTTTGCAGTCTTAAGCTTCATTTCCTTTCTCTTTATGCGTAAATTGGGGAAAAAGTTATTAGCCAATACAGGTAGCAATACCAATGTTTTTGCCTTAAAAGGAAAAAATGGGATCGTAACTAAAGAAATTCCTTTAGAGGGAAAGGGATATGTAAAAATCGGGGGAGAAGAATGGCCAGCTGTTGAAGTTGACCAAAAAGCTATAGAATTAGGAGCTAAAGTTATCATTGAAGGAATCGACGGCAATAAGGTTATCGTTAGAAAAATTTAGTCCGCCTCTTCTCTTCACTTATTTTCCTTTTGTATTATCGGTGAGTGCTCTTTCCCCCACTCACAAAATTCAATAATAGAACACCTCTCACATTGAGGTCTTCGCGGTGTACAGAGATTTTGTCCAAAAGCAACCACATACGAATTGAAATTTAGCCAATATTTGTCCGGTAATTTCTCTCGCAGAGCCATTTCTGTCTCAAACGGTGTTTTAGTTTTCACATATCCCCAGCGGTTACAAATTCTATGTACATGAACATCTACACAGACAGCAGGTTTTTGAAAAGCAACGGCACGAACAAGGTTAGCGGTTTTTCTTCCAACTCCTGGAATTACCATTAGCTCATCAATTTCCTCGGGGATCTTTCCGTTAAATTTCTCCTTCAGCACTTTTGGTAACTGCTTCAAATGTTTAGCTTTAACTCTATGAAATCCAACGGGAGTAATTATTTTATCCAGTTCTTCATAGGTAAGTTTATCAAAATCCTCTGCTTTATTCACCTTTTGAAACAGCTTTTCTGCAACTTTGGCAGTAGTTTCATCTTTTGTTCTCGCGCTCAAAATTGTTGCCACCAACACTTTAAATGGGTCATCAGTTTTAATTTTGATCAGATCTACAACCGGTGTTTTAACACTGTGGAAATGCTCTTTTAGCTGTTCCATCACGATATCTATATCGCTATTTTGCATAATATCTCCATTCATATTAGTCTTTTTTTGTGGACGCTGCCTATTCAATATTTAAAGGTTCTTTGTATACAGGAAGACAAAAAAAGAGGATTTATCTCCCCAAATATCTAAGAGGTAAAAATATTTATTGCCTAAAATATGGCTTTTATAAATCTTGTCAACTTGAAAGGAGATATAAATGTGTGGACGCTTTGCCCAGGTTATCACTCATAAAGAACTACAGAAATTGGAAGCTGAACTGAAAATTAAAAAGAGTTCAGATCAGCTTGAATTTAATTATAATGTAGCTCCCACGGCTACAGTTGCTGCTGTTGTTTCCCAAGCAGATTTTCGATATCTGGGTTTTTTCCGTTGGGGTTTAATTCCTTCCTGGCGAAAAGAAATTCCTGAGCAAGCACTTATCAATATCCGCAGCGAAACAATATTAGAAAAGCCAAGTTTTAAGGCATCTTTTTTAAGAAGGCGTTGTCTTATTCCCGTCAATGGTTTTTATGAATGGCGAAAAACCGATAAGCAACCCTTTTTTATTAAAGCAAAAGATAGTGAATTACTTTATCTGGCAGGAATTTATGACAGCTGGCATAGTCCGGATGGTAGTTATATACCTTCTTTAGGAATAATTACCACTTCTGCCAATCCTTATCTTCAAGCTTTGCATAATCGAATGCCTCTATTATTAAGCCCGGCTGTTTATGATCTTTGGCTTGATCCTAACCTAAATAACCCCCAGGAGTTACAGCCATTGCTTAGCCCCAGTTCTGAAATCGAACTGGAAATGTATCCAGTTGATAAAAGAATTAATAGTCCCCAAAATAACGATGCGGATTGCTTAAAGCCAATTAAGCTATCTACCGCTAAAGATAATTATTTATAGAGTAATATATGGAGCGCTGGAAACAACATATTTTAGTAGTAGATGACGATGTAGCTATTCTGGATTGCATCCGGATGAGCATAAAAAAAGATATTCCTTGCCAAATAACTACTACCAGCGATTCTCTGGAAGCTTTGGAACTGCTAAAAAATAATGTTTATAATGTTGTTATCGCTGATATTAATATGCCCAATCTTTCTGGATTTCAGCTTTTAGAATTTATCAGCACAATCAGCCCGAACACTCCCGTGATTCTTATTACTGGCTCTACAGAACCTGAAAAATTGAGAATTGCTATCCAATTAGGAGCACACGATATTCTGCGTAAGCCATTTGAATTATCCGATTTGCATATGGCTATTAATAATGCGCTTCAAAAAAATGCTCTTCTCTTGCAAAATGAAGTATACCGTCTTAATCTTGAACATATAGTTCAGCAACGCACTCAAGAACTTTATGCCGCAAAAAGTAAGCTGGAAAAGAATTACCTTAATACCATTCATGCAATGGTTAATGCCATGGAAGCAAATGATATTTATATTCGGGGTCATTCCGAACGCGTTACTGTGCTAAGTATTATGATCGGCAAACTTTTAAATTTGAGTGCCAAAGAATTAAATCTATTACGAGTGGGAGCTCTATTACACGATTTAGGCAAAATCGGCATCTATGATACCGTCCTGAATAAAAAGGATAACTTAACCCCTAGCGAATTTTCTCTCATAAAACAGCATCCTGTTATCGGAGCACAAATTGTTCGCCCCATTGGTTTACCGGAAGCTGTGTATAATATTATATTACAGCATCATGAATGGTTTGGAGGGGGTGGTTATCCTTACGGTCTTACCCAAGAAAATATTTCTCTTTTAGCCAGAATTGTCACTATTGCTGATTCCTATGATGCGATGACCAGTAAACGAGTATACCGTCATAATCTTGAACCAAATGCAGCAAGGACAGAGATAATTAATAATATAGGTTTTCAATTTGACCCAGACATCGGTTTACTATTCTTTGAAAAGTTTTGCCAGATTACAGAGCCGTTATCGGATACACCAGCTATCCAAAATCTGCTCTCTGAATTAATATAAACAGCATATTAAAATATACAAGGAGACAAAATGGTTCAAGTTATTAGTGCCACAGAGGCAGCTGCTATGGTTAAACCAGGAAGCCGGATTGCCATCGGCGGTTTTTTAGCTGTGGGAGCTCCAGAAACTATTATCGATGCAATGGTGGAAAATGAAAATAATAACCTCCATATGATCGTTATCGCTTCCGATTGGGAAAACCGAGGTGTAGGTAAACTCATCGTAAACAGGATGGTTACAAGTGCTCAAGTTTCACATATGGGAACCAATAAAACTATCCAAGCCCAGATGAATGCCAGAGAAATAGAAATTGAACTTATCCCCCAAGGAACACTTATGGAACGCGTTCGCGCTTTTGGAGCTGGTTTAGGAGGTATTTTAACCCCCACTGGATTGGGCACAATTGTGGAAGAAGGAAAGCAGATTATTTCTATTGAGGGAGTAGATTATCTTCTCGAACCTGCTATCCCCAGTGATTTTGCCCTCATTAAA
This sequence comes from Cloacimonetes bacterium UBA5835, assembly GCA_002432865.1. Classification (GTDB taxonomy): domain Bacteria; phylum Cloacimonadota; class Cloacimonadia; order Cloacimonadales; family Cloacimonadaceae; genus Cloacimonas. The sequence goes on along the minus strand of DJGX01000011.1, from coordinate 18,044 downwards.
GCTCATAAAGCCGACAAATTAGGCAACTTAACCTATCGTAAAACTGCCCGTAACAGCAACCCCATTATGGCTATGGCAGGGAGAATCACAATCGCAGAAGTTGATGAAATAGTTGAAATTGGAGAATTAGACCCCGAAGAAGTGATCACTCCTGGCGTTTTTGTTAATTATCTTGTTTTAGCAAAGGAGAATTAAAATGGCATTAGATAAAAGAGCTATGATCGGTGCACGCATCGCTAAAGAATTCGAAGATGGCGATTATGTAAACCTGGGTATTGGATTGCCTACCGAAGCTGCAAATCATATTCCAGAAGGGATTCAAGTTATCTTCCAATCGGAAAATGGACTCTTAGGCGCCGGACCTAAACCCCCAGAAGGCCAAGAAGATGAGGATATGATCAATGCTGGAGGGGGATATATCACTTGCATACCAGGAGCCAGTTTCTTTGATTCCGCTACCTCGTTTGCCATTATTCGCGGAGGTCATATTGATGCCACCGTTTTAGGTGCCCTACAAGTTGATCAAAACGGTAATTTAGCTAACTGGCTAATTCCTGGAAAAATGGTTCCCGGTATGGGAGGCGCAATGGATTTGGTCACTGGAGCTAAAAAAGTTATCGTAGCTATGGAACATTGTGATAAATATGGCAATGCCAAAATTCTGAAACAATGCTCCTTACCCCTCACTGCCAAAGGAAAAGTAAATCTTATTATCACCGATATGGCAGTTATTGAAGTTCTTCCTGATGGACTTTATCTTCGAGAAATTGCTGAGGAATTAACTATAGACGATGTAGTAAATGCCACTGAAGCGGATTTAATTATCCCCGAAAGAGTTATTACTTTTTAACTAACTTCGGATTTTAACCTTTTCAGCCATTCCTTCCGTTCTGAAATAGGGAATGGCTGTTTTTTTGTGTACCTGATCTTGTTTTTATGAGCCACCCACCTTTCTTGATTCCCGAACACAACTCCTCCTTATCCCGTCCCTATCCCATCCCTATCCCATCCTCAACTTACCGTTGGGGAGGAGTGGATGATAAGTGGAGGTGGACAGGATTGTAACGATCTGTTATTTGCACATTTAGGAAGAAAAATGGCTGGGAAGAAAGAAATTAGTCCAGCAGAAAGCCGAGGACTTAAAGCGGAGAGAAACAATATTTTACCCAAATTTTGTATATATAATAGGGTTATTAGTTCCTTAAGGAGGACAGGTATTAGCGATGTTTTTTTACCGGCAAATCCAATTGTATCAATTAGCTGTGTGCTATTTATACCACTAAGGCAACCGAAGAAATAGCTTTTATCTTACTATCTTGCTTTATCATTGATCTATATCACTATATCACATAGTTTTCTACCAAATATATGTCGTCTTTACTAATTCCCACTTCCAGATAGATGCCATCCTCTTTATAATCTTCGTTCAATATCTCTGCAATATCGTGCAGTTTAGAAACCAGCGAGGTTTTGTCATAAGGTATTTTAAGTTTCAGATTTTTATTTCCCAAGAGCACTTCTTCAATTTTGGCAATTAGTTTATCTATATTTGTGCCGTTAACAGCTGAAATTAAAATAGCTTCAGGATAGCGTCTTTTTACAACTGCGGGAAACATAGAATCAACTTTGTCGATTTTGTTAAAGATAATAATCTGGGGAATAGAATCAGCTCCAATCTGTTGCAACACTGTATTTACTTGCTGAATATAATATTCGAAGCGTTCATCGGATACATCCACAATATGTAATAATAAATCGGCATCCTGAACTTCCATTAGAGTTGCCTTAAAAGAAGCAATCAAGTGATGTGGCAATTTAGAAATGAAACCTACTGTATCTGAGAGGACAACAGGATATCCTGTGGAGAGTTTCAGCTGACGAGAAGTGGAATCTAAAGTGGCAAAGAGTTTATCCTCCACTAAAACCCCGGCTTGAGTTAAATAGTTAAAGAGGGTAGATTTACCGGCATTAGTATAGCCTACCAAGCATATTTTGCGAGCTTTTTCGCGTTGTTTGCGTTGGGTTTCTTTTTGGTGCTGGATACTTTCGATAGCTTTGTTTATTTTACGGATTTTATCTGTAATAAGGCGTTTATCAATTTCAATTTGTTTTTCACCCATACCTCTTGTTGCTGTCCCTCCCTTATTTCTGATACCGCCTCGTTCTTTATCAAAATGTTCCCATAATCTTTTTAAGCGGGGCAATTGATATTCCAATTCTGCCAGACGAACCTGTAGCTTTGCTTCGCGCGTTTTAGCACGATTGTGAAAAATATATAAAATAACTTCGGTGCGGTCGATAACTTTTATCTGAAAGTCTCGTTCAATATTTCTTGCTTGCGAAGGGCTAAGTTCATCATTCACAATTAGCAAATCCGCTTGGGCTTGCATCATTTTTTGGCTGAGCTCGGTTAAAAAACCTTTGCCAAAATAAGTAGCACGGTCTGGAGTACTTCTTCTTTGACGATAAACCCCCAAAACATCAATGCCTGCGGTTTCTGCTAAGCGTTCCAATTCATTTAGCGATTCTTCAATATCCTTATCCGTTTCTAAGGGTGTTCCTATGGTAGCTAAAAAGGCAGTTTGTTCAGTTTTTTCGACCTCTTCCCAGACCTCAGGTTCCAGTTCATATTCTTCCAAACCGTTGAAATCTTCTTTTTGCATAATTACTTTCCTTTTTTATAACCTCCTCTTATTTACTATCAGGTAAATACGAAAATGCTAATTTTTATTTTGTCGTAATTACCCCAGCTGAAGTTATAACCTATATATAGAATAACGCAGTAACCAGAAAAGGCAAATTTTAAGACACAGGATGTGAAGGTAAGTTAATATGGAAAAACAAAATCTTGACAGAATGTTATCTAATAATTATTGATAATTTTTGTGGAACATAATTGAAAACAAACGATAGAGCTCAGATTATCACATAAGCTGGTATTATAAAGTTAATATATAAAAATGCACAAGAGGATAAGAATAATGAAAAAACATCTTTTGTTTATCCTAATTTTAGGATGCACTCTCGTTTCCTTGGCAGCTCAAGCGACTAAAGAGGAAGAAAATGATGATAAAAAGGTTTCAGCTAAATTTGAAATTAACATCAATGAAGATCCCATTAATGAATTATCAACCTATAATAAACCCTATATGGGAATTCGGCATAAAGATATTACATTACCAAAAGCAAAAGAATTAAACTACAATGGATATGCAGGCATTTTGATTGTCGATGTAATTCCTGGTTCTCCTGCCTGGCAACATCATCTGCAGGAAGAAGATATTCTATTTTGTGTTGATGGAAAAGAGATAACAGATTCTGCCACTTTCCATAAAATAATCAAGAATTACAGCGCTGGAGACAAGGTGATTTTAGGTATATTCAGAGATGGAAAAACAAATGAGGTTGAATTCACTTTTGGCTCTCGAAATAAAACTGAGCTGAAAATTGAGGAAAAAACCTGCAAAAATAAGTCCGCTGGCTATAGAGGAATAACCTGGCTACCTATGTTTGTATTTCTGGATATGGAGGATGTGAATAATTTGATTGCTTCCGATACTTTAAGCTTTGGAAAGCTAAATGAGGATGGTTCTTTACAACAAGGTATTGCCGGATAATTCTCCATTGGTAAAGGATTTTTTTTTGGGGGTCAATACAGCTCCTATAAAGATGTAAAGAAACATCATAATCAAACAAATCCTGAATACCAACTCTGGATGAAATATAAGAATCAAATGGGTGGAGTTACTTTAGATAAACGCATTCCCATCACTAAGAACTTTATTTCTTCCGCTGGATTAATGGTAGGCGGAGCAAAACAAATAATGGAATTTCAGAATTCCAATTCTAACTTCAATTGGGATAGCTTACCTTCTACCATAACCCACTCCAATAATACTCATTTTGAAATTACTAAAGGATATCTTACAGTTCAACCCCGTTTTGAATTGATGTATCGTTTTCTGCCCTGGCTGGCTCTTCGCGCTGAAATTGGTTATGCCTATAGTTATAATCTTACTAATTACTGGAAGGTAACTAATATTGATGGCGATCCTGTAGAAATTAAAGGTTCTCCAGATACTAATTTTCAAGGTTTAACCCTTTCTATTGGTCCCTGGCTGGGGTTCTAATAACTAAAAAGAATCACCTGTTTGTGGGTGTCGAATCATTGTCTGAAGAGGCACTAAAGGTATTTAATAAAGGTGTTTCAGTTGAGCAGATACTGCAAGCAATGGATGTTCTTAGAGAATTAGGAATAAACTGCAAGTTTGGGTTCATTTTTTTTCATCCCTGGACTACTATCAATGAGATAAAGACGAATATCAGCCAATTGAAAAGGATAATAAAGGGGGATACTTTTTACCTTTACCACCCATTTTATAGCGTGAATCATCTTGACACTCTTCCGTATCCCGTTTAGAGTGTTAAATATGAAACGATTTAGCTTGATAATTATTACTTTTCTGGTACTTTCCTCGATGCTGTGGGCAGAAGAGCAGCCAAGTTATGCTTATAAATATTTGGCTTCTTATCCGCAAACTGCAAGACAAGCCATCACCGCACCACTTTCCTGGCAAGGTGGAGATTGGCTAAAAGCCGGAGCAGTTGTGCTATCTGCTGGAGCTTTATATCTTGCCGATGAAGATATCCAGCATTATTCTCAAAATAGCCGCAACGATGGTACCGATAGATTGATGAATATAGCCAGTAATTTCGGAGAATACAGAATTGTGGCTCCTGCCCTTGGAATCGGCATTTTGGGTGCATATCTGCAAAATGACAAAAAAGCATTGGACACAGGATTGCTCTCTATGAAAAGCTTCGTATTATCCTCGGTGATATGCCAGGGCTTGAAGCTTGCCACACAGCGAAACCGTCCTTCCGAAGGCCTGGGAAAGAAATTCTGGCAGGAAAGTAAGATAAGCTTTGATAATGACAGTTTCCCATCTGGCCATTCCACTGTGGTTTGGAGTATCGCACCCATTCTGGCTGATCAATATCAAGAAAGCAATTGGATTCCCCCTGTAAGTTATGGAATCGCCACACTTACCTCTCTTTCGCGTATATACAATGATGAACACTGGGCTAGTGATGTTCTGGCGGGGGCAGCAATTGGCTATTTTTCAGCTAAACTAGTAAGTACTTCCACTCCCCGCTTGATATTAGCAATAAATCCCGCTATTCACGGGGCTGGATTTTCATATAAGTTCTAAACCTGGCAAATCGCATAGAATAGCGGGTTTTGATACTGGCAATATTATGCACCCCTGTAAAAGGTTCTTACTGCTATGTAGTTTAATTCTTTTTATAGGGTTAGCGCCAGCTTCATATAGGCCGTGGCGCTATTTTTAATAAAATGCCCCAAGGGATCACTGTAGGTAGATTTCTCATCCTGGCTTTGCGAGCTTTTAATTCCGGCGTAGATAAAATGATCCCTCTTAAATTCATATCGCATATTGCCATAGAACTGAACATCGGAATAAACGCCATATAGGGCATAATTAGTATAGCTGATTCCCCCGGTGAAGCATAACTTCAAATTGGGATTGTAGTTCAAGCGAACATTACAAATTGAATAGCGATCGTCAAGCTTAACATTTGCGGAGCCATCGCCATAATCTACTATATTATCCTTGGGATAGCTAAAATCAATGTATTGCCAATCAAAGGAATAGGAATACATTTTGGCAATATTACCGGAGGCGTTTGCCACCAAACCAAATTTCCCATAGGTATCATTCAGTACATACACTAATTCATCGCCATAGGACATCCCCAGGGTTATATGTGCCCAGTTCTCTTCAGATCTGGAGATGCTGGAGCTCACCCCATAATAGTGATGCTTTTCCCAAAGATCATCATGCACTGTGCCAAAATTACTATTAAATGAATAATTAAAGCCGGACTTCAGATCAATTCCAAAATTGCCATACCAAGAGTACTCATTATAGGTATTGTCCCCAATGTACCAATCGCTGAAATCCAAGCTGAGGAAACTACGCTTTTTCTTGATGAAACCATAACCGGGATTTGAATTCCAATCCATCGAGATTCCATAGGTCTGGCGGTCTTTATAGTATAGATACCCCGCATCTAAAAAGATATCCTTGCTTACCTTCTGGTAGTAGATATAATTATCAAAGTTCCCGGGGCTGAAATTCAATTCACTGAATAACTGATATCCCTTCAGAACTTTATCTTCCTCTCCCTCGTCATTACTTTTAATACTTCCCGTAACTTCTGTATTCAACATCAGTTCCTTGCCCAGCTTCAAGTCATAATTACCGAAATAAGCATGGTTATAATACCCCTTGTTCATTCTGCTGATTAAGGCATTACCCATAGTAAAAATCGAATAACTGGGAATAAGAGACAGAACTTGGAAATAATCATCATTGTTCTGCACCTCGCCATCTTCCACTACTTTTTCATCTTTTGCCCCCAATATTCCCCATCTGGTAGTGCCGACATTGCCCGTTGCCTTGTAGGCGAAAGACGGTTTATTGATATTTCGGGAATAAAAAACGCTTTCTCTAAGCCCAAAGGCATCCAGATCCTCAACGAAGAAAAAGCGATTTTCGGAATACATAGTAGGAATATCATTATTATAAACATCTTGAGCATTATCCGGTGGAACATCCGAAAAATCGGGATTGAAGCTAAATTTCATCTTCGTTTGCTGACCGGGATTAAGGGCAATATCCAAGCCCATCATATCCGGATCGAAGCTATCCGTCTTATTTATCAAATCGTAGCTTTTTACGAAGTAGGGCTTAATCTTCATATCCAATTCTCGTTTTACCTTCTCGTGCAGAACGATTGGATGCACAGCCTTAAAATACTCCAGTTTGCTGTCTGTATTGGCATAGGGACTGCTGTAATACTCCTTAGTGGACTGGTGAAAACGGGTAAAGATCAGCCCCCAATTATAGGGCAATTCTTGTTTAAAGCGCAAGGATCCCAGGGGGATGCTAAAAGTAACCGTCCACAGCGAATCGTTATATGAGGATTCATAATCATAGTCGCTGTCCCATTGATAATCTACACTCATATCATCTTTGCGGATTCCATCTACGAGGTGCCCGGAGCTATATGCCCCAAAAAGGTAGGCAAAATTGGCATCCGGCAAAGTAACGAGCTGAACCCTCAGATAATCTGCCTGAATCTCACTATCCCTGCTAGCTGGATATCCAGGCATAAAATTCTCATTAATTGCGCAGGAAAAATGAACCATCAGTTTGCCTTCTTCCTGCCACACCCAGACCTTGGTAGCCAGTGTTTCAGCTTGGGAATCGTCCGGATCAATTCGAACAAAATCCCCGATGAGATTGGTATCCGTCATCACCGCCTGATCAGAAAAGGGGATATCTATTGCAGAAAGCGGAAAAACGATTAACAAAAGCGAAAATAACAGGTAACATCTATTCATCGGGTACTCCTTTTGCATTTTGGATTTTAGTTTCAAATAAAAGCTGCTTTTTACTGAGATACATATTATGACGATGCACTTTTATAATGCCGCAGCATTGATCGTGTACCCCAATATGCAGCAATAACAAAAACCACGGCACACATACTTGCAGCTATATACAATTGGTATCCATATCCCCCTTTCATCGCCATCATAGGAAAATTACCTATCACCAATACAGGGATTACATAGATGAAAATCCACTTAAGATAGCTTGCCCTAAAAATAGCCGCCGGATAGGTGGAGAGCGAAAAAAAGGAAGATATCAATGAGGCAAAGGCATCCATGCGCACAAATATTATGGAACCAAGATAGATAAGAATATTGAATGCTGTATAGACCATTGTGGCTAATCCAATCATAATTAAATATAAACATATACTCATCACCGAGATGGCGATGTTATATTGAGTAAATATTATCACAAATAGCACTACATCTATTATCAAGTTCACAAAGTATTTCCAATTTAGAGTACTGCAAAACAGCATAAAGAACAAATTCATGGGTTTAATAAGAATGCTATCTAAGCTACCATATTGGATTAGGGAAGGCAGAGAATGAACTCCACTGCCAAATAGCAGATTATACAGATCTCCGGTTAACTTAACCGATAGCACCAGTATATATAAATCCTCAATGGAGATACGCAGCCCTTCCCCAACATTCAAGTACAAGATTTGGTAAAAAAACAGAGCCAGCATAATGCCGGTCAGGTCAGCTAAAACATCCAGCAAAAAGCTCTTATTATAGACGACCATCCGCTTCAGTTGCAAGAGATTCGCCTGTATGTAATAAACAAGATAGTGCTTCATCCAATTGCCTCATATTTTTTTCTGCCTTGGGACCATGCTACCTGAGTGATCATAATAAAAACGATCAACCACATAAGCGCTTCTAATACAATCTGCCAATAGGACCTCCATGCATAATTTCCAGTCAGGATGCAGGAGGGATGGTAAACAAGATATGCAGAAGGAAGCTTCAGTAGGAGGCCCCTTATTCCTCTGGGAAAAATATCAAGGGGCAGGATGTTTCCAGATGCAAATGGCAGTAATATCCCCAGAAAATTCATTACAAAACCGATATCTGTGAAATAGAATGCCAGGATGGATAGATAAAAGGTGATTAAAAACGATAAAGGTGCAGCGATTAATGCCATAATAATAAATTGAATGATGCTCTGCAACTTTATTTGAGGCACCAGGTTGCCACTAACAGCTATGAAAGCCAGATAAGCAACAATAATGGCAAAAATAGTGTATACCGCTTTCAAAGCGTAATACACCACAAAATTATGCCAGAAATAACTGTAGGGCTTTAATAGATGATAGTTCAATCCTCCTTCTCGTATATCATTCTGAATATCCCACCAGGTTCCGATTACGAAAAATTCGCTTACAATAGTAGCTATAATGTAGTAGAGAAGCAACTGATCTAATTTCCAAGCTCCAATTTGGTAACCTCCGGAATATATAAATTTGGCAAGGAGTAGCTGACCACCCAGGGGAATCAGCACTACTAAAAAGCTGAGGATAAAATTAGTCCGATATGCCGCAGCTTCTTTTATAGTTTGGATGCCAAGCGCAGTATAATACCTACTCATTCTTCAATATCTCAGTGATGATCTCTTCATCATCTTTTTTCTTGATGCTAAAATCGCTGATCTCATATTGAGCAAGGATTTGGCAGATTAGCTGCTTTGAATGGTTCCCTGTGGATTCAAAGACAACTTCTTCATCCTCCACAGTCGTCCCTCCAAATTTCTCTGCTATTTCCCGCGCAACATCATTACTTTTTGCGCTGAGGGTAATAACCTCATGCTGATGCTTTTCCAGCAGAAAAGTAGTATCGCCCTGATAGATGATCTCACCATTATCCAAAACAATACAGGAATTGCAACAATCGGTGATATCCTTAACATTGTGACTGGTGATAATGAAGCAGATGCCGTACTCTTTATGACAGAAATTTATAAAACCCCTTAGCTTGCTTCGGGTAATGATGTCCAATCCTGAAGTTGGTTCATCCAGAAATACTATTTTGGGAAGATGGATGAAGCTGTATATCAGTTCCATCTTGCATCTTTGCCCCAAACTCATATTCCTTAAAGGTTGATCCAATTCATCGCCAATATCCAGAGCTTGGCTGAAATGGGTAATCCGCTTCTTAAATTCATCGCGGCTGAAGCCATATATATAGCGTGATAATTCGAGGCTTTGGATTGCGGGAAGATCCCATATCAATTGTTCTTTCCCGCCCTGAAACAGTCCTATTTGCTTCTTAAATTCTGGTTTCAACTTATATGGAATATGCCCCAGTACCGAGATTTCTCCCGAACTGGAGTGTAATATGCCGGTGAGAAGCTTTACCAGGGTAGTTTTACCTGCTCCATTTTTGCCAAAGATACCCAGATTATGATCCAGATTATGGCAAAGAGAAATTCCTCTGATTGCCTCTATTTCCTTGTAAACAGGCCTGAAGAGCGATACCGAGGTCTTTACCCGGTATTTTTTCCAAAGGGACTCTATTCTGATTGTCCGGCTATTTTCCATTCTAATACTCTTGGTTAGATATAGGTTAAGTCATTCTTGGAATATCCATTATCGTGTTCTCCGGTTGTTCTTTCTAATCGGCAGCCACCATAACATATAGATAAAAACATACACCTTGTGCATGAACTAGCAAAAACAATCTTCATTTGTTCTTCCATCCTCTTACTAATGGAATCAAATCCATCTTTTATTTTTCCACATAAGCATTTCTAAATTCCTGTGTTACTTGCATAAATATATGTCCATAAAACTGTCAATAATAAAAACATTCTTTGCCCAATATAAACATAGAAACTTCCCAAAATACTCATTCCGAATATTATAAATCCTCATCCATTACTTCAAATTGACCTCACTTGGACAAATCAACCTATCACTTTATCAATAAATATGATATGGCATTGTTAGGAAATTTGTTTGGACTTGGATAGTTGAAGTTTTCAGTGAGGGTCTATATCTGAAAACTTTTGCTTGACAGCGCTATTCATTTTTATTTAATGAGTTTTATTAAAATTTAGAGGCAGGAAGGAAGTTAGCGCCATGGAACTAATTACAGAACCACTCAAGTTTCCCTCTGATTGCAATATCATACTGGGTCAAAGCCATTTTATTAAGACCGTGGAAGATTTATATGAAGCACTTGTTACCAGCGTTCCCAATATCAAATTCGGTTTGGCATTTTGTGAATCCTCAGGCCCTTGCTTAATTCGTAAAGAAGGCAATGATAATGAACTGATAGAAATTGCCGCGGAAAATATGTTTCGTTTAGGCGCTGGCCACAGCTTTTTGATTATTTTGCAAAATGCTTTCCCTATTAATGTCCTACCGGCAATTAAACGCTGCCAGGAAGTAGTTAATATTTTTTGTGCTACAGCCAATCCGGTGGAAGTAATTTTAGCTCAATCAGAACAGGGACGGGGAATTTTAGGTGTTATTGATGGTTTTTCGCCAAAGGGAATTGAATTGGATACCGATATAACGCACCGAAAGAAATTTCTATTAGATATTGGGTATAAACGCTAAAATAATGATACGCACTTTTATTGCTCTCGAATTACCGAAGCCCTTGAAAAGTAGGCTGGATAGCGTTATTAACCGTTATTCTAAAGTTACTCCTGTGGGGGTAAATTGGGTGAAGCCAGAAAATCTACATCTCACTTTGCTTTTTATTGGTGATGTTCAACCCGCTCAGCTTTCTGAAATTGAAGAAGTGCTTTCCCACCAATTAACTAAGATCCCTGCTTTCAATTTTACTTCCGAAGGCTTGGAATTCTTTCCAGCAACCAACCCCCATCTTTTGTGGCTGAAACTCTCCAGCGAAACCGACGATATTTTCAAACTAAATAGATGCTTAATTAGAGAGCTTTCTACAAAAGGAATTATGCCAGATAAAAAAGCAATGAAACTGCATATCACCTTAGCCCGTTTAAAAATGAACTTAGCGCCGGAACTGGAAAGAGAAATAATGAGCAAAGATCTAAAACAAGGCCCTCTCGTTTTTGACAGTATCTGCCTGTATAAAAGTCTGCTGCTGCCCGAAGGGCCACAATATACTATTCTAAATAAATATAATCTATTGGACAGCCGGAGGTTAAATGCTGGATAAAAACAAGGATGCCGCTCTGAAAACGGCAATTTCGCAACTGGAGAAAAAATATGGAGTGGGAACTCTTATGCGCTTAGGAGATAAACCTAATCAGGCCGTGGATGTAATTCCCACTGGAGCACCAAACTTGGATATTGCTTTAGGCATTGGAGGAATTCCCAAAGGTAGAATAACTGAAATTTACGGAGCTGAAGCATCAGGTAAAACAACTATTGCTTTACATATCGCAGCAGAATGTCAAAAACTGGGTGGAACGGTTGCTTTTATCGATGTGGAACATGCTCTCGATCCTTTTTATGCCAAGCGCTTAGGCGTGGAAATTGATAACCTTCTTCTCTCCCAACCCGATGGTGGTGAACAAGCCTTAGAAATCACAGAAACCTTGGTTCGCAGTTCTGCTGTTGATTTAATCATTATTGATTCAGTGGCAGCTCTGGTTCCTAAACAAGAAATTGAAGGAGATATGGGAGATAGCCATGTAGGTTTACAGGCAAGGTTGATGAGCCAGGCTTTGCGTAAATTAACCGCTATCGTCTCCAAAAGCAATACCGCTGTAATTTTTATCAATCAAACCCGTATGAAAATAGGAGTTACACCCTATATGAATCCAGAAACCACAACTGGTGGTGTAGCGCTAAAATTCTATTCTTCCGTACGTTTGGAAGTTCGCCATATAGGTCAGATAAAAGATGTGGGTTCAGATTCTCAAGTAATAGGAACCCGCACCAGAGTTAAAGTGGTTAAAAACAAATTCGCCCCTCCTTTTAAAACTGTGGAATTTCCTATTATTTTTGGTCAAGGTATCTCTAAACTCGATATTCTATTAGATATGGCAGTGCAGCAGGATATTATTAAGAAAAGCGGTTCCTGGTTCTCCTATCAGGACTTAAAGCTTGCCCAAGGTGCGGATAAAACTAAACTGTATCTAACCGAAAATCCTCAGCTGTTGGAAGAAATTGAAACAAAATTGCGGGAAAAGCTGAAACCTGAAGATTTCAACCTAACTCCTGAAGAAAATGTACCTGAAGATAACGAAGAAAGCTGAAAACGATAAAAAATCCCTTATCATAATTGACAATCAAATATGGGGGATTCTTCCTGATAGAATCCTCCTTCCTTTCTTCCCTATCCCTTATACAGGAGAAATTAACAACGACCAAGCAAAAGAACTGCTTTCCCTAATTGAAAAACAAGCCAGACAACAATTACTAAAATATCTAGGCAACAGAGAACATAGCTCTCTCGAATGTAAACAATACCTTAAAAGAAAACATTATCCCACAGAATTGATTGATACTCTTATTTGCGAATTCCAAGATAAAAAATATATTGATGACCACCGCTATGTGCAAATCCTGATTAGTTCACTTATCTCACGCAAGAAAAGTAAAAATGCAATCGCAATGAAATTGAAAGAAACTCGCCTGCCAACTGAAATTTGGAAAGAACTACTAAATGAACTTTATAATCAGGAAGAAGGAATGGAAAATCTGAAAGAACAGATTACTCAGCTGCGGTTTCGTTATCGGGATTTACCCCCCAGCAAACAGAAAGAAAAGATATATGCTTCCCTTTACCGTAAAGGCTTTAACCTAAATGATATTCATCTTGCCTGGCAAGCTACTGCTCAAGAGATTATCCTTGTGGATTAAAATAATGTTGCATAAGGTATAAGAATTGCTTATTTTATATTGAGATATATAACTGTGTGTACGGTTCCTACTCCAAATTAGATGAGATGATATAGAGTGTCTTGCAAATAACCGGTAGTATGCATATTTACTCCGGAAGTAATGCTAACCTAACATAACCCAAATAAGGAGTATACTATGAAACGAATAAGTTACTTCGTCCTTGTGTTATTGCTGATTACAGGAGGTGTTCTTTCTGCCCAAACCCTGGTCAGCATTGGAAGTGGAACCACAGTTAATACTACAACGGGAGTTCCTACACCTTATGGAACATATTACAAGAACTTCCATCAACAGTTTTTAGTTTTGGCATCCGAACTTAATGATGCTGGTGGAGGAGCTGGTAATATCACATCTATTGCCTTCAATGTCGATAATGTAAATAATTGTAGTCCGATGCCGAACTACACTATCAAATTGAAACAAACAACTCAAACTACCCTGAGCACTACTTTTGAAGTAGGAGATTATACAACTGTTTGGAGCGCACCGGAATTTATGCCTGTAAACGGATGGAATGTTCATACTTTTACAACTCCCTTTAACTGGGATGGTGCCTCCAACCTCATAGTAGATATTGTTACCACTTTAATTACCGGAAGTTACACTCAGAATGCCTCTTGTTATTATTCTACCACTTCTTTCAATAGCTCGCTCCGCTATCAAAGTGATAGTGTTGACGCTTCTACATCCCTTACTGGAACTGTATCTACTAACCGCTCCAATATACAATTTGTTATGGCTCCTATTATAGTAACCAATCCTCCCAATCCGGCAATGTTGGTTTCTCCAGCCAATGGAGCCATCCTTATTAATCCTAATGTAAATTTAAATTGGAATAGCGGTGGCGGCGCTCCCTCTGGTTTTAAACTCTCTTTGGGAACCAATGATCCTCCCACCAACATATTGAACAATCAAGATATGGGCTTGGTTACCACTTACAATCCCCCTCAGGATTTTGATCTTAACACTACCTACTATTGGAAAGTAACTCCTTATAACGCTATAGGAGATGCAATAAACTGCCCTGTTTGGAGTTTCACTACTTACCCTGCACCAATTGTAACTCAACTTCCCTATATGCAAAACTTCGATATCTCAGTTATTCCTCCCGCTTTACCTTATGATTGGACAAGCATCGTACAAGCAACAGTAACTACTGCTTATGTAAACACATTGGCTTCTACAACTTATGCTCATAGCCAACCAAACTGTGTCCGTCTTTATAATTCTACGGATGCCAATGCTACGGTTATGTTAGTAGCTCCAGTTATTGGAGATGCTCTTGATCCTCATTCAGTCAGAATTAAATTTTGGGCTCGTTCCAGTAGTGCCGGCTATCCTCTTTCCGTAGGGGTCTTAACTAATCAAACCGATCCAGCCACTTATCAGGAAGTGCAAAATATAGCTCTTACTACAACGCTAACAGAATATGTGGTTGATTTGACTACTTACACGGGATCCGGACGCTATATTACTTTCAAACATGGGCTGGGTGGAACAAGCCGCACTTTGTATCTGGATGATATCAGCTTGGAATTAATTGCTCCTAACGATTTGGCTGCCCTTTCTGTAACCGGAAATGTTACTCCCAGCGTAGGCAACGCCTCGAACTATACAGTAACAGTGAAAAATTGGGGAACTGCCACCCAAAATGCCTATATTGTTAAATTAATGAGTGGCGATACAGAATTGGCAAGCGTTCCCGGACAATCAATTACTCCTGGATCTACTGTTTCTGTAGTTGTAACTTGGACGCCTATTGCAGAAGGACCAATGAGCATTTATGGAAAAGTAGTCCTTACCGGTGATGTAAATCCTGTTAACGATAATTCACCGGTTATGAATATTTCTGTTATGCCTCCCGGAGCCACTGTAGTAACTATTGGAGAGGGTAATCTTGCTGAAGGCGTGCCCTGGGAATTTTTCTATAAAAGCAGCTTGTTCCAAACTCTGTATTACCAAGCTGAACTTGGGGTGATGGGAAATATTACTGCGATTACTTTCTACAATAACTTTGTCACCAATTTAACTGATAAACCAGTTAAACTGTGGCTCGGAACAACTGATTTGGCGGATCTTAGTGCGGGCTGGATTTTGAATGGTTTAACCTTGGTTTATGACGGCACTCTGAACTTTCCCAGCGGAGAAAATACCATTGTAGTTCCGCTACAAACACCTTATCTCTATACCGGTGGTAATCTTGTTCTCTATGCCAACCGCCCTATGGATACACAGTATTTTAGCAGTAGTGATAATTTCAGAGCGCAGACAATTGGCACTACCCGTGCTCGTAAACTTATGTCAGATTCAGTTATTTACGATCCGATGAATCCTTCGGCCACCGGAACCCTTTCCGGAACTTTTCCAATGACCTCATTTACTTTTGTGGTAACGGGAATGGGTTCTTTAAGCGGAACTGTTACCAGTAGCGGTTCTCCTGTTGCCGATGTTTTGATTCAAGTAAGTAGTGCTAATTATAATTACTCCCGCATTACCTCTGCAACAGGACAATACAATTTTGAGTATTTACCGATTGGAACATATACCGTTACTGCTTCTAAACTTGGTTATGAAACCCAAACAGTGAATGTAACCATTATTGAAGACCAAAATACAATACAGAATTTCAGCTTAGTAGCTTCCAGTACTGTATCTGTAAGTGGGCATATTGTGGGTAGCGATCAACCCACGGTAGGTATTGCCAATGCTCATATATTTTTGGATGGACCTCTGGATTATGAAGGCACTACCAATGCCAATGGTGATTTTACCATCACCGGTGTCCTTTCGGGGAATACCTATAACTATACTATTCAGGCAATTGGCTATGCAGATTTTGCTGGAACCGTGGTAGTTGGTTCCACTAATGTAAATATGGGCACTTTGGTTATGAGCGAATTAGCCCTACCCCCGGTGCAAATTTTAGCAGTGGAAAATACTGCTCAAACCCAAGTTACACTCACTTGGCGTCCTCCCGGCTCAACAGGAACTGGAGCTGGTTTGGAAGATTTCGAAATTGACGATGGCGGCTGGGTTTCCAGTGGTTTCGGTGACTGGGAATGGGGTCACTATAATGTTACTGCTTATACAGATATAGATACTTATGTGGATACACCTCCTCCCTCCGCACATTCTGGAACCGGGATGTGGGGAACAGTTTTAGAAGGAGGTTATTCTAATTGTGGTGCATGGTCTTATTTGCGCAAAACTTTTGACTTCTCCACTATTTCCAATCCTGTCTTAAGTTTTTGGCACTATATGAACGGTTACAATACCTGGGATTATGGATTAATAAAGGTGAATGGCAATACAGTTTGGGGAAATAGTTCCTCTGCTGTCTTTATGCCTTGGCAGGAACTTACTATAAATCTTTCGGCTTATGCTAATATGAATAGTGTAGAGATAAGTTTTGAATGGTATGCTACAACTACGGTTTCCTATGCTGGATGGTATATTGATGATATCTATGTTGGACATTCTATAAACAAAACAGTGAATTATGTATATAAGCCAATACCGGAAAAAGAACATTTGCTTTCCGAAGAAGAAGAGGCCTTGTTACATTCTAAACAGTATGTTCAACAGTATGTTCAGGATAACCGTTACTTATCTTCAAAATCTTCAAAAGAGATAAACCAAAACCGCTCTTTATACGGTTACAAGGTCTGGCGTTTTACTTTTGGAAACGAAAACAATGAAGATAGCTGGACTTTGCTTACCGCAAGCACTATTACCGATACAACCTTCATTGATACAGCCTGGGGTACTTTACCCGACGGAAATTATCGCTGGGCTGTGAAAGGTGTTTATACTAATAACTTACTTGGTCCTGCGGGCTTTTCCAATCGGGTACTTATCCTAAGAAATGACCTGGCAGCAAATACTATAACGGGTTCGCTTACTCCCACTGTAGGAACATCATCCACTTATACAATTGGAATTAAAAATGTGGGAACTCAAGCTAAACCAGCAGGAAGTTACACAGTAAAACTAATGAGTGGAGATACAGAACTGGCAAGTGTCTCTGGTCCTGCAATTAATGCCGGTCAGGAATTAGATGTGCCCATTGACTGGGTTCCTACTCAACAGGGAACTATGGTTATCTATGGCAAAGTATCCTTAACGGGAGATACAAATAATGCCAATGACCAAACACCAAATTTAAATATCCTGGTAAATCCTTCCGGGGTCTTTATGATTACGATTGGCACAGGCGGTCAGTTTGCCCGTATGCCTGTAGATATGTATTATAGAAACAGTATCTATGAAGGGCTATACTATCCTGCCGAAATGGGTAACTTTATGGGTCAGATTACCGGTATTCAGTTCTATAATAACTTCTATACCGATCTGCCCAATATGCCTACAAAGGTCTGGATTGGAACTACCACTTTAACTTCGTTGGCTAATGGCTGGATTCCTGTTTCAGAGATGACCTTGGTTTTTGACGGGACGATTAACTACCCTGTTGGGGATAATGTTATCACTATTCCTTTTACTACTCCCTATCTGTATTTGAACTTAGAAAACCTGGTAATCTTTGTGCAACGACCTTATGAAACTGTATATCACAATGGCAGTGATGATTTTCAGGCACAAACGGATGCAACGAATACTGGCCGTTCCCGTCGTTTGTATCATGATACTACTGTTTATGACCCCACAAATCTTCCTACCGATGGAACTGTTTCCGGTCAATTCCCCAAAACTACCTTAAT
>DJGX01000051.1:44645-44796 GCA_002432865.1 Cloacimonetes bacterium UBA5835 | reverse complement strand
ATTAAAACAAGGATTGAAACTAGATTACCGTCCACTTCCAACCCGGTAGCTCTTAATATTTATATCCTACTATCCATTAAAACAAGGATTGAAACTCTGCCGCACGGGCATAGCGAGTGAGCTCATAGTCTATTTATATCCTACTATCCAT
>DJGX01000051.1:43929-44525 GCA_002432865.1 Cloacimonetes bacterium UBA5835 | reverse complement strand
ATTAAAACAAGGATTGAAACCGCGATCTACCATTTCATCATATGCGTCAGCTTTTGATTTATATCCTACTATCCATTAAAACAAGGATTGAAACCCGCCCAGGCAGCGGAAGTGCTCCTGGAAGATTACGATTTATATCCTACTATCCATTAAAACAAGGATTGAAACATGTTGCGTCTGCGTTAACCACGAACTCGCCATTAGAATTTATATCCTACTATCCATTAAAACAAGGATTGAAACGCAGTTTCCGATATCTCGGCCTTCGCCGCTTCCGCTATTTATATCCTACTATCCATTAAAACAAGGATTGAAACTTCGCCGGCTTATCTACCAGCGAAATGAAACTGACCATTTATATCCTACTATCCATTAAAACAAGGATTGAAACTCTAAAGAACAGGGCCAGGATAAGGGCACGGAGTAATTTATATCCTACTATCCATTAAAACAAGGATTGAAACTAAAACCGTCTCATACACATTCCTGGCTTCAATGCCATTTATATCCTACTATCCATTAAAACAAGGATTGAAACACATTATTCATAAGCAGAGCCGCCCGCCGACGTACGTAATTTATATCCTACTATCCAT
>DJGX01000051.1:3205-43852 GCA_002432865.1 Cloacimonetes bacterium UBA5835 | reverse complement strand
TTAAAACAAGGATTGAAACTCTATCACCGCATTCCCCAGGTCGTCCGTCTCTACCGTATTTATATCCTACTATCCATTAAAACAAGGATTGAAACAATGCTCAGCGGGATGCGTTCTTGAGCTTTGGTTTTATTTATATCCTACTATCCATTAAAACAAGGATTGAAACCCATCAATAATTGGTATTGGGGTGGAAACCTCAAGAATATTTATATCCTACTATCCATTAAAACAAGGATTGAAACTGATGATAATAGTATGACTATTACCTTGCGTGATGCAATTTATATCCTACTATCCATTAAAACAAGGATTGAAACAGAATGGCGCTACCTATGAGGAATGGGGAACAGTGGGAATTTATATCCTACTATCCATTAAAACAAGGATTGAAACTAAAATGGAAATAGAGAAAGTGGGGGAGCAAGACAATTTATATCCTACTATCCATTAAAACAAGGATTGAAACATGTGGATCAATCCGCTCACAATAGGCAATCTCCAATTTATATCCTACTATCCATTAAAACAAGGATTGAAACTTTAGTAATGATATGTACTAATCATATGAAACACTATTTATATCCTACTATCCATTAAAACAAGGATTGAAACCTACATTATTTACAAATTCTAATCCATCCACCCATTATTTATATCCTACTATCCATTAAAACAAGGATTGAAACTAGGAATACCTCTTTCATCATCAACTCCTTATTAAATTTATATCCTACTATCCATTAAAACAAGGATTGAAACAATTATCAGTAATATTAATTGATGTATTAATTGCTATTTATATCCTACTATCCATTAAAACAAGGATTGAAACGTTGGATTCCTGATTGTATGTATGTTTTCGACCACCATTTATATCCTACTATCCATTAAAACAAGGATTGAAACCCGGTGACAGTATACACGCCTTCGCCGATTCTGCCGATTTATATCCTACTATCCATTAAAACAAGGATTGAAACTTTGTGTACTCTGCCGAATTTGGTGTTGACGGCAGAATTTATATCCTACTATCCATTAAAACAAGGATTGAAACTCCGTTTAGGAACGGCAGGCAGAGGTGTAGGCATTATTTATATCCTACTATCCATTAAAACAAGGATTGAAACATGATAAGGGAGAAGATTCATATATCTACAAAGTTATTTATATCCTACTATCCATTAAAACAAGGATTGAAACACCATATAAAGGATAATCCCATTAAAGAAGTATGGGATTTATATCCTACTATCCATTAAAACAAGGATTGAAACCTTGAAGATTGGCAAGTCAAGCAAGTGGATAAATTATTTATATCCTACTATCCATTAAAACAAGGATTGAAACTGCACACAGTATTATATGGATGAAAATACTTCAATGATTTATATCCTACTATCCATTAAAACAAGGATTGAAACCTTGATTGACCCAAATTCCATTGATTCGGTAATCCTTATTTATATCCTACTATCCATTAAAACAAGGATTGAAACCCTGCTTCCCTCGGCGGGAAGTGCTATTTCACTCTATAACTGTTTGGTTTCAAAAACACGGCGGTTCGGCGACCGCCGGTACTGACAATTTCACTCTATAACTGTTTGGTTCCAAAAACACGGCGGTTCAGCGACCGCCGGTACTGACAATTTCACTCTATAACTGTTTGGTTTCAAAAAACACGGCAGTTCAGCGACCGCCGGTACATACAATTTCAAGCTGAATCACGGCGGTTCGGCGACCGCCGGTACATACAATTTTATAACTGTTTGGTGAAATATTCTGCGGTTAGAATTTTTTCATTGGTTCTAATTATATTCCATAGTGCATAGTCACTCTTTATAGTAGTAGAATATGTTGGAATCATCCTGAACAATTTCATTACAGTAAAACACTGTTCTTGATGATGGCTGAATCTCACCAAGAGAATCTTTTAGGGCTTTCTCAATATTACGCTGATCTTTTAGACCTCACATATTCTACGGGGCTTAAAAAATACTTGCCAGGAATCCATATCAAATTAGTATGGATTAGAGAGAATATTTTAAGGAGATAAAATATGGCAGTTAATACTAGGACAGAATATGCGCTAAGAGCTTTACTGGAAATAGCTGATAACCCTCACGAGGCAGTTAGCGCACAAAAAATCTGCCAAAATCAGTCTCTACCCAAAAAATATATAGAACGGCTCTTAACAAATCTAAAAACTGCGAATTTGATAGTAAGCAGTTCAGGAGTGCGAGGAGGATATTTCTTAAGCTGTAATCCTGAGGATATATCTTTTTTAGATATTTTAACAGCGGTTCAGGATGAATCCTTAGATCCAACTTGCAATTTAGATTCACGCCGTTATTGTCCTGAGGGAGAATGTCCTCTTAGCGTATTTTTTAAAACCTTGGGAGATAGAATTGAATGCATTCTAAGCGAATATTCTCTTGCGGATATTTATAATGCCTGGAAAGGAGAAAAATGATGAAAATAGGAAGAATTTATCTGGATAATTGTGTAACTTCCAAAACAGCTCCGGAAGTGCTAAAAGAGATGCAACGCTATTTTGAAGAAAAATATTGGTTTCCTGGAACTTTTATCTCCACTGGAGAAAGTGCCAATGAACAGATTTCCCATTCTCAACAAATTGTGGCAGAATCAATGGGAGCCAAAGCTAGTGAAATTCATTTCACTTCGGGGGGAACATTAGCTAACAATATAGCTATCAAAGGATTGGCAAACGCCTATAAAAAACAGGGAAATCACATAATTGTGTCTGTAGTAGATTATCCTGATTTGTTAACCAACGCTGCCTATCTGGAAAAGAATGGTTTTGAGGTCACATATCTATCTGCTGATAACGAAGGTTTTATTTCACTAACAGAATTGCAAAGCGCCATTCGCAAAGAGACAATTTTATTTATGACAACAGCTGTGAATCATACTGTGGGAACAATTCAGCCCTTGCAGGAAATAAAAAAGGTCTTGGAAAGTGCTGATCATAAGATTTATTTTCATCTGGATGCGGGACAAGGATATGGCAAAATACCTCTAAATGTGAATGAACTGGGAGTTGATACAATGTCTATCAGTGCTCATAAAATACACGGTCCTCAAGGTATCGGAGCCCTTTATTTACGCACTGGAACAAAACTGACACAATTGATTCATGGAGTGAAAAGAGTGGATAATTTACAAACAGGCGGTTTAAGTATTGCTCTAATAGCTGGCTTTGCCAAAGCCGTGGAAATTACTTTCAGCGATTTTGAGAAAAATACCGCATATTTAAGAGAACTATCCAACTACCTTCTGGAAAAAATGGAGCAGGAAATTCCCTATATTGAATTAAATGGACCACGAGGGGAAAAACGCGCTCCGCATAATATTAATGTTTCTATAGATTTCATCGAAGGTGAGGCAATTACAATGATGCTAGACCAAAAGGAAATTACAGTTGCCACCGGAAGTGCTTGTGCCTCAGAAGGACTAAAGGCAAATTATGTTTTAATGGCGATGGGTAAAACACATTTACAATCACACGGATCGATGAAATTCACTGTGTCCCGTTATAATACTAAAGCGGAAATTGACGAAACAGTTCAGGCTTTAAAAGAAATAACAACTGAGTTGCGAAGTCGCAGTCCTCTTTATCAGGCATTACTTAAGGAGAAATAAAATGCAATATTCACAAAAGGTTTTAGACCACTTTATGCATCCGCACAATGTTGGCAAAATGGAAAATCCTGATGCTACAGCTACAGAAGGAAGCCCTGCTTGTGGAGATCAGGTAACCGTATATCTAAAAGTTAATGATGAAACCAAAATCATTGAAGATATCAGTTTCCTGTCCTATGGTTGCGCTTCCAATATTGCCACCGCTTCCATTATCACCGATATGGCAAAAGGTAAAACTTTGGAAGAAGCCAAAAAAATAACCTGGCGTGATGCAATGGAAGCCTTAGATGGTCTCCCTCCCGTTAAAGTTCACTGCAGTGTTTTAGCTGCCGATACATTACAATCCGCTATTTCCAATTATGAAATTGCTCACGGCTTGAAAGAAGTTCCCAATTTCAGTAAAGAAACCATTGAACAAGAATTGAAGAAAATCATTTATCCTCAGGTAGGAGAGGATATTATAGCTTTGAAAATGGTGAAATACATCGGTTTTAAAGATGGAGAAGTTATAATTGATATGAATATGATGAAGTTTGATCAATGGCGTGATAATATCGCAGACGAAATAAAAGAGCATCTGCAAAAATATCCGGAAGTGAAGAAAATTACTATCAACTTCCCGTAATATCAATAGGTAGATTAACCAAATTTGCTTTTTTCGCATTTTCGGTTAATTTATTATAAACTTATATTAGACAAGACAGGAGGATAAAATGTCTGAAATTATTTACATTAAAGGAAGAGAAATTTTGGATTCAAGAGGCAATCCAACAGTGGAAGCGGATGTGCATTTGGAAAGTGGAGTGGTAACTAAAGCTGGTGTCCCCAGTGGAGCTTCCACAGGTGAACGCGAAGCCATAGAACTTCGGGATGGGGATAAAAAACGCTACTTGGGCAAAGGTGTGTTAAAAGCAGTTGCTAATATTGATCTTATATGTGACAGATTATCCGGATATGATTCCCTAATGCAAGCAAGTATAGATAAAGCTATGATTGATCTGGATGGCACTCCCAACAAAGCCAAACTTGGTGCAAATGCCATCTTAGCAGTTTCTATGGCTGTTGCCAGAGCTTCAGCTATAGAATTGGATATCCCTCTTTATCGTTATCTGGGAGGGGTTAATGCCAAAACTCTACCCGTACCAATGAGCAATATTTTAAATGGTGGAGCCCATGCCGATAACAATGTGGATATACAGGAATTTATGGTTGTCCCTTTAGGAGCTGAAACTTTCCGGCAGGCACTGCAAATGAATGCTGAGGTCTTTCACTCCTTAAAAGCAATCCTCAAAAAACGCGGAATGGTTACTTCCGTGGGTGACGAAGGTGGTTTTGCTCCCAATCTTGCATCCAACGAAGAGGCATTCATAGTTATTGTGGAAGCAATTGAAACTGCAGGTTACAAACCTGGAAAAGATATCTATATTGCTATTGACGCCGCTGCCAGCAGTTTTTATCAAGATGGCCAATATGTTTTTGAAGGCAAAAAAATGGATAGCGAGGCAATGATTGAATATTATGAAAATATGCTGACCAAATATCCTATCTGTTCTCTGGAAGATGGCTTAGCGGAAAATGACTGGTCTGGCTGGCAAAAATTGAATGCCAAGCTGGGTAGTAAAATTCAGATTGTTGGCGATGATGTTTTTGTTACCAATCCTGCAATAATTGCCCGCGGGATAAAAGATAATATTGCCAATAGCGTGTTAATTAAGCTTAACCAAATTGGAACCGTCACAGAAACCATTGAAGCTATAAATATGGCTCATAGAGCTGGCTGGACAACGGTTGTAAGTCATCGCAGCGGAGAAACAGGTGATACTTTTATTGCCGATTTAGCTGTGGCTCTCAATTCTGGGCAAATCAAAACCGGCTCCATTTCGCGCAGCGAAAGAATAGAAAAATATAACCAACTTTTGCGGATTGAAGAAGAATTGGGCGATACCGCTTATTTTCCCGGAAAGTCCATAATCAAACAATTGTAAAGATAAATACAACACAAATAAAATGTGTAGCCGGCGGACGCCGTTCCGCCGCAAGAAAAAAAAGCGGAGCTTCAGCGAGCTCCGGCTACCCTTTTTTCGGCGGAACGGCGTCCGCCGGCTACCCAAAACTCAATAAAGCTTCAAGATGAGCAATAGTAATCCAAGTTAACTAATTGACAAATAAATATATACTAATTTTGGAACGAATAGTGCTTAAATATATTAAGTAAATATTTTTTGTATCAGGAGGATACGATGAAACGGCGTTGCTTGTTCTTTTTGATGGCGCTTAGCGTTGCTTTTGTTTTCGCGGAGCTGGGTCCGGTAAATGAAATGGGTGATAGTTTTTTTGCCGGCAAGCTTGGTTGTTATGCTAAAGGTGATACTTTAGCTTATGTTTCTGCAAAGCGGTCTGAAAATAACAATTTGTATTATCATATTCTTTTTCAAATTAGTTATGATGGAGGCCAGATTTGGCAAAGCAGTGTTGTAGATAGTTCTTTGTTTCATCCCACAGAACCGACTTTATATTACAGTCCGGAAGAAATAATCGTAAGTTGGAATACTCGGGAAGAGCATCTCTGCAAATATGCCCAAAGTATCAATTCTGGTGCTTCTTGGAATATTTCTCAGAATTGGAATTCCTTTGAAAGCAGTCCTTATTTAGAAAAGTACAATGGACAATTACGACAGTTTTCCCTAAAAGTCCCTTATCCTCAATGGGATCAGGAACGATATTTAATGCCGGATGAACCGGATCGGTTTAAGCCAGTGCATCTATATTTCAAAAATACACTAAGTCCAAATCAGACAGATACATATTTTTATGGATATGAAGATATTACAGGTGTAGTGCGTAGTAATTCAGATATTAAAATCAAACAATTAGGTGGAGGACAAAATAATGGATGGCCTACTTTCCACGAGCCAGTAATTATTTCAGGTAGTGTTAATAGTACTCCTTCCACATATCCCATAGACGCTGTATTTCAAGGTGGGTTAATAGAAAATGCTCCTCCTTTGGAATTTTCCGATTTCATTTTTACCAGGAGCAATTATCTTCCCCTTGGTCCTACAAATTATGATCCCAATCGTATTCTTTTAGTAGATGTAAATGGTGCAACTTATACATCCTATATTGGCCAGATTATGCCATCACATACTGTAACCACCGATGTTTGGACTAATTATCCCGTAGGAATTGAAAATCCGCCTTTATTTACCAATACATTTGCTGTATCCGATACAATCTGGATTCCCTATGGTCAAGGTTCTTGCAGTAATCGGGGTTTCTTTGTAAATTCCAAGCTTTGGATAAAAGGGACTTTTAGTGGTCACCAAGTTTGGTGTGCCGCCGATACAATTATGATTATTGGTGAGATTTTATTAAGCGGAACTGTTCCAGGTGAATCACCTGAAAATAATCCCAACGATTCCGTTAAGCTTGTTTCCGAAAAAAGTGTTCTACTTAAATATGGCTATGTGGATCCTGTTAGTGGTGAGCGAATACATCCCAATTGTTTTAGCGATGATAATCCAGGCAATTATTACACCGATATTTATGCTTTGCGAGAAGATCCTGAGCATCCTTATAGAAAGGATGGAATTTTCAGCTTTGAATATCAACATCCTCATCCCTCAATGCCTGATTTAGTAATTAATGATTCTCTTTATACTTGGGTTGATCTACATCGCTATCATTATCCTCAAACCTCGGTAAATCCGTGGTCGGCAAATTTGGATTTACCTTGGTATAATCCACTCTGGCCTGAAGCTCAACCTTATCTGGAAAGAGGGAAAATCCAGCTTTGGGGTTCTGTAAATCAAATATGCCGCGGTTTTATGCATCGATCTTTGAGTGATTCAGAATATCCTTCCAACAGTGGTATCTGGAATCCGGAAAATGATTATTGCGGTGGAATTTCTTCTGTTCACTATAATGATCCGGCTACTGGAATTCTCTTGAGCACGCAAAATTTCCCGGGAGCAGCAGGAAGTGGGGTTGGTTATATAAGAGATTATCATGCAGATAATCGTTTCAGTTGGGGAATTGAAGCTCCGAACCCGATTTTTTATCCCTGGAAATTGGGTATTTCCCTTGAAGATTTTGTTAACAATGATCTTACAGACATAGATTGGGTGCCTCAATATAGACCCATTAACAGCAAATGTTTTACCCGCAAAGCGGATAAGGCATATTTTGCTTCCAACGATGTTCTTGCCAGCAGGATAGGGGAAATACCAATGCTTGAAGACCTAACTTCGCTTACCCAAAACCAGGGCGATATTTGTGGTTTGCACATATTGGCGGATAATGCTCTGTTAGTTCATCAAGAAAAAGAGGTAAACGGCAGCAGGGAACTGATAATCAAGGTCTTTAGCGATGTTAATCATACTTTAACCGATTCTTTTTCCTTGCCAGTTTTTTCCGGAATGAACGATGTAGCCGTTTTGGGAAATGGAACTATTATCCTTGCCACTTTGGGAGCAAATCGGACGATCAATCTTCGGAGATTAAATAGCGATGGGACTTTTACTACCATAGATACTTGGCAATTGAATTTCCTGGATCCGCAAACCCAAATTCATCCTAAAAGCAAAATATGCTTGCAACCCCGTCACCAAAACGCTCTGGAAGTAACCTTTATGCTATTTGCGGAAGGAGAGAACGGAGAGCCGGATTATTATCAGCTTTACCGAGCTGATGCATCCGTGCCTCTTGCCATCGAAGATCCTTCTGTTCCTGCCATAGAACCTGTTATGTTCTATGCCTATCCGAACCCTGTTCATACCAATTTGAAACTTCAAGTGAAGGTTCCCAATCAGAATACTCATAAAATCGAGATTTATAACCTGAAAGGACAAAAAATTGCTACTCTAAAGGGAAATTCGGCTAAAAACGAAATTGCCGAATACAACTGGAATGGCTGTGACGCTAAAGGTAAAAGTGTTTCTGCCGGAATTTATCTTGTCCGCTTAACTGTTGATGGTAAGGTTGTACAAAGTAAGCGAATCTGTAAATATTGATCTATAAAGGAGGGTTGACTTTTCTGGTCAACCCTCCAACTTAAGAAAAGCCATTTGCACCTTGATAACCCATTCTCTGTAGATATCTTTTGTAGGGCAGAGAACTAATTACCACTATAATACATTATCTATACACATATTACCAGCATCGGAGTACAATAAGATAAAAAATAAATATTCCTTCCCTGTATAAAATAGCCCCATCGGGACGACAAATACTAACACCGAATTGTATGTTACAATAACTTCAAAACAAAAATACTCCTTCCTTAGTTACCTGAAGTAGAACTACCGTCCTGCTTCTGGGGAAAATCCCCAAGAGGCTGCACCACAGCTCTACCATAGATCCCTAAGGAAGATATAGAAATACTCCTAACATTAAAGAAGCAATATCGTTATATGGCTATTGCAATATTAGGATTAGAATTTACTATATCTTCCTTATAGCCTTCGGAAAAATATTGGCGTAACCAAGATCCGCTTCACGGTTACGATAAAGCGTAAATTTTCTGTTACCTAGGGTAAGACTTAATAACTTGTAATTAGAAAATAGTTATTTATACCTTTTGAAAAATCTCACCCAGGGTTTTCACGCTGCCTAACAGGGCTGATGATTCATAGGGTAAAACGACTGTTTTATCTCCTTGTTTGACAATCTCTCTGAATGCTTCAATATATCTAAGAGCAATCTGAAACTGAGCTGGATCGGTTCCTGTATTTTTTACAGCTTCAGCTATGGATATAATTGCTTGTCTTTCACCTTCGGCAACCAGTTTTTTTGCTTGTGATTCACCCTCTGCACGCGCTATGCGAGCTTGTTTTTCTCCGTCTGCAACTCGAATTTGATATTCTCGTTCCCCATCTGCTTGTAATATTTTGGCGCGTTTATCGCGTTCGGCGCGCATTTCTTTTTCCATAGCCGTTCTAATTTCTTCTGGAGGTAAAATTTCTTGCATTTCCACCCGGTTTACTTTTACGCCCCATTTATCGGTAGCTTCATCTAAAATATCACGCAATTTAGCATTAATAGCATCGCGCGAAGTTAAAGTATCTTGCAAGGTTAATTCTCCGATAACATTACGCAGTGAGGTCTGAGTAAGTTTTTCAATCGCTTCAGGTAAATTGCCTATTTCATAAACAGCCTTATAAGGATCGGTTATTTGAAAATAAAGCAAAGCATTAATATTGATGGAAACATTATCACTGGTGATAACATTTTGCCGGGGAAAATCATAAACATTCTCCCTTAGGTCAATTCTATCCTCTATTTTATTTACAACAACAACATTTCCGCGATAGTCAATTTTGTTATAACGCCAATGAATTGGACGGGTTTTATCAAAAATAGGAATGATAATGTGAATCCCGGAATCCAAAGTCCGATAATATTTTCCTAAGCGTTCTACAATTACGACACTCGCCTGACGCACAATTATCAGTCCACGAGAAATGAAAGTAAGAACTAAGATTGCAAAAATGAGTACCACATATAGGTAAGCCATTATTACCTCCCTTACTATTTTTTTTCCTTATTTCCCCACTTTGTTTTTTTGGCAAGAAAAAACTGAAAAAGAGTAGGTCAAAGTGTGGGAGTTCAAAGTTCAAAGTTATGCTTTTTGTGTTTTCAGTGTTTTCGGTGATTTCGGTGGCTAAAAAAATTTACTTGACTTAAGTTGCCTTCCCAAAAATAATAAAAAAAAGAAATCAAGTGAGGTAATTATGTTAACCTATACTGAAATTCGTAGTAATGCGCGTGAATTTTTACGAGGGAAATGGAATAATCCCTGTGCATTGATTATTCTTATTTTAGCCCTGATTAATTTTGGAGTTTCTTGTGTACCTTATCTTGGTTCTGTTATTTCTATTCTTGTTACAGGACCTTTTTTTTGGGATTAGCTATTGTTTTTCTGAAACTGGTTAGAGGTGAAGAGATTACAATAGAATTGATGTTTGAGGGCTTTAAGGATTTTACCCGTAGTTTTATTGCCGGTGTTTTAATCATAGTTTATATTTTTTTATGGAGTTTATTGTTGATAATCCCTGGAATCATTGCTTCGTATGCCTATTCAATGACTTTTTTCATTCTGGCTGATAATCCTAATTTAACTGCCAATGAAGCAATTACAGCTAGTAAAGAATTGATGAAAGGCCATAAAACGGAGCTCTTTTTGCTGGATCTTTCTTTTATCGGTTGGATTTTACTGGGAATATTATCTTGCGGAATTGGTTTTTTGTGGATAGCAAGTTACATTGAAACAGCTAGGGCAATTTTCTATCATGAAATTAAAGGCGAAGCAATTGTGGAACCGATTGTTGATGCTACTTTTGAAGAGGTAGCCAATAAACCGCTGGAGGAAGAATAATTAAAATTCAGCGCTTCTCAAAAGGTGATTTAAAAAGCGATATTAACGCTTTATGTAAAGGTACATTTTGCTTTTCCACTACAAAAAAAAGAGGAATAAAACTTAGCCAACGTAATATTCCCCCTACCCCAAAAATCACCTGTTCAGGTTCAAAAACGCGTTTGCCAAAAGTTAAAGCCGATGGAAAAAATATACCACAGGCAAGGGTAGAAACCATCATTGCTAAACCTGTTATTGCTCCGTAAACTCCAGAATAAACTTGTTCGCTACCCTTGGCTGCAACCGATAAAACAAAATTGGTAGTGATTATTCCTGTTCCAGCCCACATACAACCTGAAATAAGTGCTTCAAACCATAAAATTGTATAGTTGCCAGGACTGGTAAATAGCCAAAGCATTGGATTTAATCCACCTAAAGCAACGCAAATTTTCATAGCTGTTTTGTTGCCGTTATTGTCGATAAAGCGTCCCCAAAATTGATATGATAAAAGGGAAGAACATACACTAATAGTGTTATATAGCTGAATTTCAAATAAGCTCATAGATAGCTTTTTCATCATATAGGGTCCCCAAAAAGGACTTCCTACTCCCGTTGCCAGCATCCACCATATCCCAAAAATGAGTAATAACCGAAAATTTTTATCCCTAAAAGGTGAAAGATAACGTTCCCGTAAACTTAGTTCCGGAACCGAAGTTATCAGGTTTTCAGGTTGACGCTTTAGAAAGATTAACCCAATTAAACCAATAATAGAAGCGAAAGCAAAAACACCAGCTAAAAACCAGGGTTGATTTTGCGGAATAAAAAAATGCTCTGCTTTTAATAAATGTATGTAGCTAGCTTTAAAAGCACCTTTTGCCGCTTCAAATAAATCTATATGAAAACTAACAATGTAGCTAACTATAAGCCCTACACCAATTAAGACCTGATTCCGTTTGGAAAAGAAACGCCCGCGAATAGATAGAGGAATTAGATCACTGATCCAAGCAATCCAAATATTGGATCCCAGAGATTGTAGTCCAGCACTGAAAAAAAGCAATATCAGTACAAACCAAATACCCTGTAACTGACTATGAAATAATAATGATAGCCCTAAAAAAAAGGTTAAAAAACGCCCTAGGGCAGTAATGAATATACAGGCATTTTTACGCTCTCTCAATTTATGAGTAATAGCCACTCCCAAAGGTTGCCAAATTGCAGAAACCTGACCAATTGCACTTAGTAAACTGTAATGCATTGGCGAAGCATTTAAAATAACCATCAATTTTACAATAAAAGAAGAACCTATCACTGAAAGATTACCATAAATCTGAGCAAAAATACCTTCTGTGATAGAGGTCCTAAAACTGGTTCGAAGACGGCTATCCTTCTGCTTTTTATATATCTTGGACATTTAAATTCCCTTATAATTTCTATTGCTCATTTTATTAAGGGGCTGTTCCTGTCCAGAAAATTGTAACCAAAAGTGAATTTTCGAAACAAGGATTTTAGGATTGGTTCACGCAGATTACGCAGATCACGCAGATTTAGTTTTAGAAACAAGGATTTAAGGATTTAAGGATATGTTCACGCAGATTACGCAGATTACGCAGATTTAGTTTTAGAAACGAGGNNAGTTCCGTTAGGAACGATACATACTAACGACGGGTTTTAACCCGGCGCAAAGAAGAACGAATAAAAAAAGTCCCATCGGGACGACAGATTTGATCGATGGGTTTTAACCCGGCGAAAAATACAGAAAGGTAGATAACTTCATCAATTCACAACAAACAAACTATCAAGCCTTCATAGAATATAGCAGAAACTTGATAACTCAGTTGCAAGCTGAACGACAGGATTTCGTTCTTCCAGGATATCAAAAGTAAAAAAGCCCCTTCCTCCTAAAAATCCTGATATCCTATAATCCTCGTTTCTATAATGTTGGTAATCTCTAAAATCTATTCGTGATACTTGACAAAAACCAAAGGCAATCAAAAAAAGGAATATATTAGTATAGAAACTTACAGGTTAGGTTAATGGCTCAAGATATGAATGAAGACCGGGATTTATACTCTTCCGAATTGAAAGAACTTCTCAGAGAAACATTAAAACACTCTATTGAGGGAGAATTTTCCACTCATAGTGAAGACCCTTATTTCTATACAAAAAAAGGCTATCCCCTACAAACCGAGATTGATGGTTTACCTCTTTATCCAGAATTTATTCCGGAGGTTTTACTAACCTGGGCAAATTTAGATACAACTATTAAAAGACATAAAGAAGATATCCTAGTTTTGGATTTGGAGACTACTGGTTTACGCAGTAATGGCATTTTTGCTTTTATGATTGGTTTGGGTTATTATGAAAACGAGCAGTATATCGTAGAACAGATCTTTCTGCCTGATCCAGAAGCAGAATTAAATTCCTTCGATCGCCTCATTGAATTGATAAAGGAAAAATCACTGCTAATTACATTCAATGGTAAAACCTTTGATGTGCCGGTTTTAGAATCTCGGCTTTTATATCATCAAATATGGCTTAATTTACGAGAAATGGAACACTTGGATTTATTACATATTGCCCGGCGACTATGGAAAAATAAACTTCCCTCCTGTGCTTTGGAAACCTTAGAATTCTATATTCTGGGTCAGATCAGAGATAAGGAACTTGATATTGCAGGCGGGGAAATTCCGCAGACCTATTTTAATTACCTAATTAATGGTGATCCAGAACTTATCCGAAGAGTATTTTTGCACAATCATACAGATATTTTACATACAGCAGCACTGTTCACTTTAATTTGTAACAGCATTTCCTATCCTCCTGAAAAAGGGATGGATATAAGAATTGATTATCATTCTTTGGCTATGCTGTACCAGAGCCAAAATCGAATAGATATTGCCAAAAATATACTTCTGGATTTACTATCACTTGGATTTATCGATAAAGATATTTTAAGAGAACTCGGCTTCATCTATAAAAAAGAAAAGGATTACGATTCTGCCTATGATTGTTTTGAAATAGCTGCTTCTCTAAATTGCCCTATCGCTATGCAAGAAAGCTGTATCATTCTGGAATATAAATATAAACGCTATGCAAAAGCGCTCGAAATAGCAGAAAAATTAAAAGCTTATCTGCTTAGCCGTCCAATCGTTAATCTTAATAAAGTGACAAATACAGAAAAACGCATCGAACGGCTTAAACTAAAGCTAAATAAGATAAAATGAGGTAAAAATAAATGAATTCGGTAAGTTTTGGTTCGGACAATCATAGTGGAATTCATCCCCAAGTTTTGGAAGCAATCCAAAAAGCTAATTATGGCTACTGCCCTGCCTATGGAGATGATCCTCTAACTATCAAGGTCTTAGAACAAATCAAACAACTTTTTGGGGGAAATTGTGATGCCTGGTTTGTAATTACAGGAACCGGAGCTAATATACTTTCTTTGCAGTCTGTTATACATTCCTACAATGCAATTATCTGTCCCAAAAGTGCTCATATAAATACTGATGAATGCGGGGCAGTGCAAAAATTTACGCAAAGCCGTTTGCAACCAATTGAAACTACCGATGGGAAATTGACCCCGGAATTGATTGCTCCCTTACTTTTAGGTAATCGGGATCAACATCATTCTCAGGCAAAAGTTATTTCTATCTCCCAAAGCACAGAATATGGAACTTTGTATTCATTGCAGGAACTGAAAGCACTTGCCGATTTCGCTCATCAAAATAATATGTTTTTACATATCGATGGAGCGCGTTTGGCAAATGCTGCTTCCGCTTTAAACTGTTCTCTGAAAGAAATGACAAAAGATATTTCTGCCGATGTTGTTAGCTTCGGGGGAACAAAAAATGGTTTACTTTGCGGCGAAGCAATTATCAGTTTTAATCCAGAAATAACTTCCGATATGCGTTTCTATAGAAAACAAGCAAGCCAGCTTTTAAGTAAAATGCGTTTTGTTTCTGCTCAGTTTGAAGCATATTTACAAGATGATTTATATCTGCAAAATGCTTTCTGCGCCAATAAAATGGCAAAACTATTAGCAAAACGCTTACAGGAAATAAAGGAAGTTACCGTAACTCAGGAAGTGGAAGTAAATTCCCTATTTGTTATCTTACCTGAACATATTATTGAAACCCTGCAGCAAAAATACCATTTTTATACTTGGAATGAGGCAACTAACGAAGTCCGACTAATGTGCAGTTTTAATACTAAAGAAGAACATATAGATGAGTTTATTAACGACCTCAAAACACTACTGTAAATCTGATAACTTCTATGTGAGTAAGTTGTCCTTGTAAATCACAAGCACAGTAAATCCCGATTCACAGTAAATCCAAAGTTCTGGTAAAACACGAGGCACAGTAAATCCAAAGTTCTGGTAAAACACGATCCACGTAAATCCAAAGCTCTGGTAAAAGACGAGGCACAGTAAATCCAAAGTTCTTGTAAAAGACGATCCATAGTATATCAAGAACTATTGTAAAATAAAGTGATAGTAAATCAAGAGCCATCGTAGAGCAAGAGTCATTTTTGGAGTGAGACATTTTTTAGTTCCGTTAGGAACGATACATACTAACGACGGGTTTTAACCCGGCGAAAAAAATGTACACCTAAAAAAAGTCCCAGCGGGACGACAGATTTGAGCTACGGGTTTTAACCCGTTTAAATAAAAGTGTTACCCTAAGGGGCTATTAAGAAGAAGCAGTTTATAAAATCCTCTAAATCCTGAAATCCTTAAATCCTTACATCCTTGTTTCTCAAATTCACGCAATTCAAAACTATAGCTTGTCAGATGAAATTATTGGATTATACTATTATCAAAGCAATAAAACAAGGAGTATAAACAAAAATGAAGGTATTAGTTCTCTTTTACTCTGCTTACGGACACATTTACAGAATGGCGGAAGCAGTTGCTGAAGGTGCCAGAAAAGTTGAAGGAATGGAAGTGGAACTCAAACAGGTTCCGGAAACCCTCAGTAAGGATATTTTGGATAAAATTGGTGCTACGGAAGCCAAGAAAGCTTTTAATCATATCCCGATAGCCCAAATTGACGATTTAACCAAAGCTGATGCCATTATTTTTGGTTTTCCAACTCGCTTTGGCAGTTTACCTTCCCAGATGAAAACATTTTTAGATGGGACTGGTTCGCTATGGGCAAAAGGTGCTTTAATTGGTAAAATTGGTAGCGTTTTTACTTCTACCGGAGCTCAGCATGGGGGGCAGGAATCAACAATTTTAGGTTTTTACCCGATCTTAATTCATCACGGAATGTTAATAACCGGGCTACCTTATTCCTTTGCTGGACAGCAAACTATGGCTGAAATTTCAGGAGGCACACCTTACGGAGCATCAACAATTGTGGGTGAGGGTGATAGAATGCCTTCCGAAAATGAATTAGAAGGTGCCAGATATCAAGGCTGGTATGTTGCTTCTCTTGTAGCTAAAATGAATAAATAAAATACATACCCTAACTGCGCATACAATAGATACTTAAAGTGGAAATCTCTATTTTATTTAGAAAAGTTTAGAAGTGCAGAGAAAACTCTTGACGCGGAAAACTAGATAGGAGATTATGCACTTAATGAGAAAAATTCTCCCTAAGTGAATATAAGAGGTGGCTATGATCATCAGATTTTCTGTGGAAAATTGTCTATCTTTCAACGAGAAAACATCTTTGGAATTCTTTGCTTCCAAAGATCGCAATTTAAAAGAACAACTCTGGATTTCAGAAAGCAGCTTTATTCCCAATATATTGAAAGCAGCTTTTATCTTTGGCCCCAATGCGGGTGGTAAGTCCAATCTAATTAAAGTATTTCATTATGCCAAATCCATTGTTTTAGGGGAAACGAATCCCCTAAAAAACCGAACCATATATTTTAAGTTATGTCCGGATTGTCCTCAAAAACCGATTTTCTTGGAATTTGAGATGCTTATTAAGCGCAACATATATCGCTATGGCTTTGAAATTTTGGGAGGGACAATTTTTCGCGAATGGCTGTGGAAGATTAATTCAACCGGAGAACATAAGATATATGAACGAACTTATGATAAACTTCAAAAGAACAAAATCAGCTATGGGGATAATTACAAAGCTCTGCAAGAAGATGAATATTTCAATTTTGTGCTTAAAGGAACACCGGAGAATAAGTTATTTCTTACGGAGACAATAAATAGAAATATAGAACAATTTCGCGATGTTTTTGAGTGGTTTAAGAAAATAGTGATAATTTACCCTCAGTCAAGATTACAATCCTTTAATGTTTTGATAAACAATAATTTTCTCTTGCAGGAGTATCGGAAGTTAATGAAGTTATGTGATTTGGGAATTGATGATATTAGTATAGAGAAAATTGATGCAGACGAAGTTTTAAATAAATTGCCGAGTACCATAAGAGACAGTTTGCGAATGGATTTACTTGGGAACATTACTTTAAAAACTGATGAACGCTATTCAATGAACTTTAAAAATGGTATGCAAGAAGCATATAGAATCCTTATATCTCATAAAATACCGGCAACAGAATCCAAAGTGGAATTTAAAATTAATGAAGAATCCGATGGAACGAATCGTATATTTGATCTGATTCCTGTGTTGCAATTATTACAAGAGGATGCTATTGTTTTAGTGGATGAACTTGATCGCAGTTTACATCCTTTAGTATCCAGAGCATTTGTTAAAGCTCTATTTACTGCAAATAAGCAACATCAGGGTCAGTTCATAGTAACTACCCATGATGCAACTTTATTGGATGTTAAATTACTGCGCAGGGATTTAATCTGGTTCATAAGAAAGAATTATCAAATGGAATCCACATTATATTCACTTCACGATTTTGAAAAGATAAGAAATGATAAGGCATTGCAAAAAGCATACTTAGCAGGGTTATACGGAGCTGTTCCAATTATAATTGATGAGGATGAAGAATGAGTTATGCCCGTAAATCTCAGAAAAGAATCCCCAGGCGCATATATATTTTTACGGAAGGTAGCAAAACGGAACCGAAATATTTCAGGGAATTTATTCAATACTACAAAATTTCGCAGGCACAAGTAAAAGTAATAGGCAGAGAAACCACAGCTTCCAGTCCAAAATCTGTTATTGAGGCGATGGATTATTATAAGAAAAGTAACCCCGTTAAGACAAAAAATGATATTTATTGTATGGTTATAGATACCGATAGATGGGGTAAAAACTTAAAGGAAGCTGTTGATGATGCCCATCAAAGAAGATATTTAGTTGCTTTGTCCAATCCTTGTTTTGAGATATGGCTTTTGATGCACTTTCAGGATGCTAATACAATTTTAAATAATGCTAATCTGCTAATGACAAAAACAGAGATAAATACACAAATTCATAGTTATCCTATTACTGGCAATAATGAAATTGATTACTTTCCCAGAACCGATTCCGCTGTAGAAACAGCTGAAAAACTTGATCCAAAACCGCAGCAAAGATTATTAGAGCAGATTGGTTCCAGAGTGTATTCACTAATGAAAATACTACAAGAATATATATGATTGCCTATTTATTCTTTATTCCAATCTCCAGATGATTTGTTATATTCGTTCAGGGTTGGTTACTTGTTAGATAATTAGCAGTCGAAGAGTTGGTCTGCTAATATTTCCCTTGACATTCCCTCAAACTCGATTATATTTTACTTATACTGGAGGTATATATGAATACACAAAGATTTACAATAAAGTCACAAGAGTTGCTTGCTGATATGCAGGATTTAGCTTCCAGTTATGGTCATCAGGAAATTAAAGACCTGCATTTATTACAGGCTATGTTGAGCCAGGAAGAAGGATTGATTTTACCTGCTTTACAGAAGCTGGAGGTCTCTGTTCCCAAAGTGAAAAGTGAAGTAGAAAATGCCTTAAACAAGCTTCCCAAGATTAGTGGTAGTTCTCAACAGTATCTATCTCAGGAAGTTTTGGACATTTTACATCAGGCAGAGAAGGAAGCAGACCAGTTTCAGGACGACTACATTTCTACCGAGCATCTTCTTATGGCTCTTTTAGTTAAAGGGAAAGAAGCAGCGAATATTCTTAAAAGTGAAGGTTTACAAGCTGATAAATTACTTTTAGCGCTTAAAGAACTGCGTGGTAATCAGCGCGTAACCGATCAAAGTCCAGAAGCAAAATATCAGGCTTTGGAAAAATACACGCGTAATTTAACTCGTTTAGCGAGAATGGAAAAGCTGGATCCGGTTATCGGTCGCGATGAAGAAATACGGCGTTGCATTCAGATTTTAACTCGCAGAAGGAAGAATAATCCAGTTCTAATTGGCGAGCCGGGAGTTGGAAAAACCGCTATTGTAGAAGGTTTAGCCCGAAGAATTGTAGCCCGCGATGTTCCCGAAAATTTAATGGACAAAGATCTGTTGGAACTTGATATGGCAGCAATAATTGCCGGAGCAAAATTCCGAGGCGAATTTGAAGAGCGTTTGAAAGCGGTTCTTTCGGAGGTGGAAAAATCCGAAGGACGCATTATTCTTTTTATTGATGAGTTGCACACAGTTGTTGGAGCCGGTGCTGCAGAAGGTTCCGTAGATGCTTCCAATATGTTAAAACCAGCATTAGCAAGAGGAAATTTGCATTGCATTGGAGCCACGACCTTAACAGAATATAGAAAGTACATTGAGAAGGATGCAGCTTTGGAAAGGCGTTTTCAGCCCGTTTTAGTTACAGAGCCTACAGTGGAAGACACGATTTCCATTTTAAGAGGCATCCGGGATAAATATGAAGTTCATCATGGAGTTCAAATTAGTGATAATGCCTTAGTGGCTGCAGCTCAGCTTTCAGAGCGTTATATTGCAGATCGTTTTTTACCTGATAAAGCAATAGACTTAATTGATGAAGCTTGTGCTTTATTAAGAATGGAGATTGATTCCTTGCCTGTAGAACTTGATGAATCTGAAAGACGGTTACGCCAACTGGAAATTGAACGCCTTTCTTTGGCAAAGGAAAATGACCCCTTATCACAGGAACGGCTGGAAAAAATAAAAGAAGAAATTGCAGAATTAAACGAAGAAAATAGAGCTTTACGCCTTCGTTGGGAAAAAGAAAAACAGGTTTTGGAACAAATTCGTGCCTTGAAAACAGAAATTGATACTCTGAAAGGTGAAGCAGAAAAAGCTGAACGCGAGGGAAATTATGAAAAAACCGCTCAACTTCGTTACGGTACTATCGCCGCTAAAGAAAAAGAACTACAAAAACTGTTACAGAACGAAACACTCACCAAAAAAGACCGATTACTGAAAGAAATCGTAGATGAAGAATTGGTAGCGGAAATTGTTTCCAAATGGACAGGCATCCCTGTTTCCAAATTAGCAGAAAGCGAGATGCAAAAACTACTTGAACTGGAAAATGTTCTTGCCCAACGAGTTGTAGGACAGGAAGAAGGAATTAAAGCTCTGGCCAATGCTATCCGCCGTAGCCGCAGTGGCTTAAGCGATGAAAACAGACCCATCGGTTCTTTCATCTTTTTAGGTCCTACCGGTGTTGGTAAAACGGAACTTGCAAAAACCTTGGCAAGTTATCTATTTGATACAGAAAAAGCCTTAATTCGCTTAGATATGAGTGAATTTATGGAAAAACATAGTGTTGCTCGACTCATTGGAGCACCTCCTGGATATGTGGGCTATGAAGAGGGCGGTTATTTAACGGAAGCAGTCCGACGCAGACCTTATTCTGTGTTGCTTTTTGACGAAATTGAAAAAGCCCATCCGGATGTTTTCAATGTTTTGCTCCAAATTTTAGATGATGGACGGCTTACCGACGGTAAAGGCAGAACAGTTGTTTTTAAGCACTGTGTGATTATTATGACCAGCAATATTGGTTCGCAGGAAATTTATGAAGCGTCGGATAAAGAACTGGAACGGCTAAAACCACAGTTAATGAATATCTTACAGCAATATTTCCGCCCAGAATTTTTAAACCGGGTAGATGACATTATCCTCTTTCATCGTTTGGATAAGGATCATATTAAAAAGATTGTAAAACTGCAATTGAACCTGCTGGCAGAGCGAGTTGCCAATCGCAATCTCCAGCTTGATTTTTCTGAAAATCTAATTGACCATCTTGCAGAAGCTGGTTATGATCCAGCATTTGGAGCCAGACCGCTAAAACGCCTTATTCAAAAGGAAATTGAGGATACTTTAGCCAGACATATCTTGGCCGGACAATTTACCACCGGAAAGAGTATTATGCTGGATTGGAATCCCCAAGAAGGTTTAATCATAACTCAATAAACGAATAAATAACACACTTAGCTCTAAGGGCTGGCAAGCAAACTGAACAAAGTTAGATACCAGCCCTTATTTTTTCTCAAATTGCGTAGTTAGCAAAAAGCGGGTTATTAATCTCCGATAGATCACAGATGAAAAATCAACTGCAATATTATGCCGTTCCGCATTTTACAAATCAACATCCGGCAGTCCCTTTGCCACATATACTCTCTAATTGATTCTATTGCTATAAAATAACCTTATCCTTGCTTGATTAGTTATGGAGCAGATAGGGTGGTGTCTATCGGTTTTTTCCCCACCAGCTCCACGGTATCTCCACCACAACTATCTAAGCAAGATACAGGATGATTACCTTGGAAAGCGATAGAAAAAATAGAACGCAGATAACTGGATGGGTAAATTTTTACACCAAACGAACAGTACCGAAGGAGGGTATTATCAAGATTTACTATATATTCAATACTGCAAGCTTACCTTGCTTTTGCTCTGAGTGGACAAAGTCGCCTAACTTATCACCCCACAAAATAAAGTAGATATTCTTTTCGGTGTTGCGTGATTTTCAGCTTTGCATAGATTTTCTTGCAAGCAAGATAGTGGACAGGGTATCTTTCAAAGAGATGTAGTTCTGTTCTTCTTTCACCAGATTTCGGATAAGAACTTTTCCTTCGCGGAGGTTATCCTCGCGTAAAATAATCATAATGGGGCATTTATTTTGTTTAGCAATGGCAATTTCTTCTTTTATTTGTTTGCACTCCGGGGAGATGATGGTTTTAACTTGTTGAGAATGTAGTTCTTGCGCAATTTGCAGGGTCATCGTTTCCAGGTTTGGGCTTTCGGCACAGATATAAACTACAAATTCAGGATCTTTTGTTGCAAACAATCCTTGGCTTTCCATAATATCAAAGATGGTATCCAGATTCAGGTAGAAACCAACAGCGGGGATGTTTTTTCCTGTAATTAGAGAAGACAGATAATCATAGCGTCCTCCGCCCCCGATAACAGTTTCCTTTCCTGCATTTTGAGCGATAAAATCAAAGACGGTTTTGTTATAATAGGCAAAGTTTTTATTTAGAAGAGGATTTACTTTATACTGATTCCCTAAGTTTGCCTGAATGCTCTTTACTTTTCTAAAATCAGCTTTGCAGGATTTGCATAGATAATTATGGATCAGAGGACCTTCGGCAAGGGACTTTTTACATTTTGGGTCTTTGCAATGCACCTGACTGAAAGGATTAGCTGAAAGTTCATTATAGCAGGAAAGGCAATATTCGCTTTTATGTTCTTCCAGATATTTATGTAGGTCATTAAAAAAAGGTCTTCGACAATTGGAACAGCCATAAGAATTTAATTCTAAGCGAACATCGTTCAAACCAAGTGTTTTACACAGTTTAATTCCCAAATCGATAACTTCATTTTCGGATAGAATACTATCACTACCTAATAGTTCTACGCCCAGCTGGTAAAATTCCATCTGCTGATTATTGTCCACTTTACGAAACATAGGGCCTGAATAGTAAAAACGATGAATATCACCCGGATTGGCAATCCGCGCAGTATTATGCAAAACACTGATTGTGCCCTCAGGACGCAAACTAAGCAAACTTAATTTATCTTCAGGATTAGCAAGCGACAAAACGCCCTTCATTGCTGAATCAGCTTCTTTACCTTGAACTAAAGCCATTATCCCATTTTCTAATATCTGCGAATCTTGCAAAATAGAAAGCCGTATTTCTTGAAAATCGTGCAGAGATAAAACCTTTTCAATTTTTTCTTCCAGTATTTTCCATTTCCAAACTTCGTTGGGCATAAACTCATGGAAATCTTGGGGTTCTTGAACCATCTTCTACTCCTCACATATCCTTTACTATTAAATATAAACAAGATTACAGAATTGGCAATTTATTTTTACTATCGCTCTCACCTATATGTGCAGATTTTGTTTTAGAGAAGAGGACTTTAGAAGTTTTA
Source organism: Cloacimonetes bacterium UBA5835 (assembly GCA_002432865.1). Taxonomy (GTDB): domain Bacteria; phylum Cloacimonadota; class Cloacimonadia; order Cloacimonadales; family Cloacimonadaceae; genus Cloacimonas. The sequence continues at coordinate 20,616 of DJGX01000051.1, read as the reverse complement.
GGATTATCGGGATATATAAATATTCTTACCGTTAACAGCACTTATCGCTAATTCAATGAACTTTTGTTTTCGGTTTTGTTATTATGAAACTTGACAGATATTACTGCATAGGGATAATAGCAAAAAAATGTAAGGAGCATAAAATGCAATCTGTTATGACGCATCGTGCCCCGGCTGCGATAGGCCCCTATTCGCAAGCCATACTTATGAATAATACTCTGTTCGTTAGTGGCCAATTAGGTATTGATCCTGGCACTTCTAGTATTCCGGAAGGTTTTGAAGAACAGGCAAATTTGGTGTTCAATCATATTAAATCTATTCTGGATGCAGCTGGAATGGGGATGTCGAATATCGTGAAAGTTACCGTTTTTCTGAAAGATTTGGATGATTTTACTCTTCTAAACGATATTTATACCCGTTATTTTAGTGCACCATATCCTGCTCGCGAAGTTGTTCAGGTTTCTCGTTTACCTAAAGGCGGCAAAATTGAAATCTCCGTTATCGCAATGAGATAACTAAATGAGCATTGTTACTAAAGGTGGAGATAGCGGGAAAACATCTCTATACTCAGGTGAAAGGGTTTTTAAAGATGACCTACGAGTTGAAGCCTATGGAACTTTAGATGAACTAAATGCCTGGATAAGTGAATGTAGACATCATCTTCCCAATTCTGTATATAAGGATGCTCTTAGGGAAATTCAACAAAACCTTTCCCGGTGTATGGGACAACTGGCCACACAAAATGGATCTTTTCCTGATCCAATTTCCCAAAATGATGTTGATAATATCACAGAGTATGTTTATTTACTGGAAAAGAACCTGCATTTTGATGGTTTTGTTATCCCAGGTGGAACACCTGTTTCTGCTAAGCTTGATATTTGTAGAACTGTTGCCAGAAGAGCAGAACGCAGAATTATTACCCTTTCGCATAAGGAACATATTGCCCCTGAACTACTTAGCTATGTTAATCGGCTGTCAGATTTTCTTTTTGCTCTGGCAAGATTTCTGGAGACCTAATTTTGTTTTTATGTCGGTAAATCAGGAGTCATTACTATCGCTTTGATAAGTTCAATGTGTTATTACAATTATCACATAGGAAATATGTGATAGAAGCACAAAATGACTCCTGACTTACAGGATATGTAATTACTAGCTTATAAGGTCTGGTTTTATTTTTTTACCTTCCCTTGATCAGCAACTGCTTGTTGTGCTTTTTCCAATTCTGCCTTATCTGCCAGGTAATAATTTTTTTTGGGGCGTAAGTTATCATCAAATTCATAGATAAGCGGAATTCCCGTTGGGATATTCACGCTTACAATATCCGCATCACTAATATTATTCAAAGTTTTTACAATTGCCCGTAAACTATTTCCATGCGCAGAAACAATCAATTTTCTGCCTGCTGCTAAACGAGGCATAATAATTTCGTTCCAGAAAGGCATTGTCCGTTTTACAGTATCTTTCAATGATTCACAAAGCGGAATTTGATCTTCCCTCAAATTTGCATATCGGGGATCAAAACCAGGGTAACGAGGGTCATTTTTTTCCAAAGGAGGTGGAGGTGTATCATAACTCCGACGCCAAAGTAAAACTTGTTCTTCTCCATATTTGATAGCTGTTTCGGCTTTGTTTAAACCTTGTAAGGCTCCATAATGTCTTTCATTAAGCCGCCAGTCATTATGAATAGGGATATACATCTGATCCATTTCATCCAGAACGATCCATAAGGTTCGTATTGCTCTTTTTAAAACAGAGGTCCAAGCCTCATCGAAAACAAAGCCTTCTTCTTTTAAGCGTTTACCTGCATTCTGAGCTTCAACTATGCCTTTTTCTGAAAGGTCAACATCCGTCCAGCCAGTAAATAAGTTTTCTTTGTTCCAAATACTTTCACCGTGGCGAAGTAAAACAATCTTATACATCGTAACTCCTTTTTTTCTCTGAGGGTTTAAACATCCAGTCCCTCAAGCACTTAGATCTTTTTTGTAGGTAGCAAATTTTGCTTCCAGTTCTTTGTCTTTCAGAGCCAAAATTTGAATAGCAAACAGAGCTGCATTTTTGGCTCCATTTATTGCCATACTGGCCACTGGCACTCCTGGAGGCATTTGAACAATGGAAAACAGAGAATCCAATCCATTTAATGCTCCTGCGGCAAAAGGGATTCCGATAACTGGTAGAGTTGTATTTGCTGCAATAATTCCAGGTAAATGAGCAGCCAAACCAGCTCCAGCAATTATAACTTCAATTCCTTCGCTTTTGGCATTTTGGGCCAGGGCAATAGTTTTATCCGGATTTCTGTGTGCAGAAGAGATAAATAAGTCATAAGGAACTTTAAATTGTTCCAGAACATCTTTGGCCTCAGCGATTTTATCCAAATCACTTTTACTGCCTAAGATAATACGGATTATGGGTTTCATTTATTTGTCTGCTCTGGAATAACTGTTAGCAACTGATGTATTTCTGTAGCATCAGCGGCTTCTGTTAACCTTTTTAAAACATCTTGATCCATAACTAAACGAGAAATATAGGAAAGCGAAAAAAGATGTTGTTTATCGTTATGCAATAAGAGCATAAAGAAGATATTCACAGGTTTATTATCCGGAGCGTCAAAATCTACGGGTTCCGAAGAGCGCCCAAACAAAATGCTGGGGGTTTTAATTTTGGAAGGATGTAAGTGACGAGGATGCAGAAGAGCAACTCCATTACCAATAGCTGTGGAGACCAATTCTTCGCGGGCAACTACAACTTCGTAAAGCCAGCGAGCATCTCTAACCAGTTTTAGGTCTTTTGCTTTTTCGCTAAGGATTCGGATAGCATCGTATTTATTTTCGGCTGTAAAATCCAGGAAAATATTTTCTGGACGCATATACTCTTCGAAATGGCAAATAACCCTTTTTAGGGCAAGCATTTTTTCGTCTATTTCATTTAGATTTTCCAACCACTCGTTTAAGGAATCCTCATCAATTTTAATGTTTTTTCCTACGAGTTTACTTTCGAAAACATTCGTTGCGATCATTTCTTGAATGACTCGTTCCGAGACCTTTAACTTCTTGGCAGCTTCAGCTTTAGATATAAATTTCTTGGCCATAAATACCTCCCTTTTTTAGGTTTTATATATATTTTATATCTGTTCAAGCAAGGTTTATCTTGACAATAATATAAGCATTTTCTGGAGATGGAATAATGGTCAAGAAATTTATTTATCCTGTTCTGCTTTTGTTAATCTTAAGCAGTTGTTTTTATTCGGTTTATTCGAATGCTTATCCGCATTTGCGAAAAATTAGGATTCTGGCTTTTGAGAATCGAACCAGCGAATACGGATTGGGGGATAAACTGCTCAATTATTTGAACCGTGAAATTCGTAATGATGGCCGTTTAAAAATTGTTACTGAAGATCCAGATTGCACTTTGGAAGGCGCTATCTTAAGTTTTTCGGAAAGCGTTTATAGTTACGATACAGCCAACCAGATTCAAGATTATCAGTTAACAATGGTTGTTTCAGTTACTTTTACTGATTTAATTAATAACACGGTTCTTTATGAAAATAACGCCTTAACGGTAACAGAACTTTATGCTGTTGCTGAAGGTGGTACTGCCAAATTTAAAACCAAAGAGGAAGCCGTTGAAGAGCTCATCGCCAAACTCTACAGAACCGTCCTCCAAAACAGTATCGAGGGCTGGTAAAACCATTCGCCTGAATCGCTATTTAGCAGATTGCGGATTAGGCAGTCGCAGAAAAGTTGAAGAATTCATCACTTCCGGTAGAATTTCTGTAAATGGAGTTATAGTTAAAGACCTTAGCACACAGATTTTTTCCGGAAAAGATACTGTTACCTTGGATGGTAAAATTGTTCAACCTGAACTTAAAAAGGTTTATTTGATTCTGAATAAACCGCGTGGCTATGTTGTTACCAGAAGTGACGAATTGGGCAGAAAGACTGTCTATTCTCTTTTACCTCAACAAGCTAAAGAACTTTCTTATGCGGGACGCCTGGATAAGGATAGTGAGGGGCTTTTGCTTTTTACTAATGATACTATTTTAATTAATATGCTTACCCACCCCAAAAACAAAGTGGAAAAGGTTTATCGTGTCGATATTAACCGCTCGCTAACTAATAGAGAACTGAACATCTTAAGAAATGGCGTTGAAATTGAAGGCGGAAAAACATTGCCAGCGGGGGTTTTTGTTAAAGCGCAAAATATCGAAGGGATGAGCTTAAAAATAATAATCAGTGAAGGCAGAAAAAGACAGATTCGCCAAATGATTGAAGCAGTTGATGCCCAAGTTACTTATTTAAAGCGCTTACAGTTTGGTCCCATAAAACTTAAAAAACTTCCTGTTGGTAGTTGGCGATTTTTAGATTCTGCAGAAATTCAATCACTTTTATATATAAAGAAGGGGAAAAATAGATGAAAGCAGCAATAATTGGTTTACCTAAAACCGGTAAAACAACTATTTTCAATGCGTTAACAAGAAGCGAACATAACACCGATAAATATGCACCTGCCTCTTTAGAAGCAAATATTGGAGTTGTGCAAGTTGCTGATGAAAGAATTGATAAGCTCTCCCAGCTCTATCAACCTAAAAAAACTATCTACGCCACAATTGAATATCACGATTATCCCGGGATTTTTTACAAGGAGAGTGAAACCTCTGATACAGCATTACTTTCCGACCTAAAAACAGCCGAAGCGTTTATATTAGTTTTGCGTGGCTTTATTGATGAAGAATTGGAAGGTCTTTATCCACTTGGCTCTCCGGAAACGCAATTTCAACACTTTCAGGATGAGATGTTACTTGCCGATTTGATTATGGCAGAAAAGCGTCTGGAAAAAATCGAGCTTGGTTATAAAAGAGGAGTTAAGACTCCAGCCATTCAAATTGAAGAAAAAGCCTTAAGAAAAATTGTGGATTGTCTGCAGAATAATTTGCCACTTACTAATCTTGAACTTTCTTCCGAAGAGGAAAAAGCAATTCGCGGTTTTCAATTTCTTTGTTTCAAGCCTATGATGATTCTAATTAACTGTAATGAAGATAACTTAACTGCTTGGGATGATACATTAAACACCTTTAGAGAAAAGGGTTTCCCTGCACATTCGATTGCCGGAAAGTTTGAAGAAGAATTAAGCAAACTGGATAATGAAGAAGCACAAATGTTTATGGAAGATATGGGAATCAGTGATTCCATTAGAGACCGTTTAACACATTGGACATATGAGCTGATGGGATATATCAGTTTTTTTACTGTTGGTCCTGATGAAGTTCGTGCCTGGACAATTGAAAAAGGTTCCAATGCTGTAACTGCAGCCGGAAAAATTCATAGTGATTTAGCCCGGGGTTTTATTCGGGCAGAATGTTTTCAGTATGAAGACATAATAAATCTGGGCAGCGAAAAGGCACTTAAAGAAAAAGGTCTTTTCCGATTGGAGGGAAAGGATTATATTGTTAAGGATGGAGATATTCTCTCTATCAGATTTAGCGTATAGTAGAATAAGGAGTATAACGCATTGGCAAATAATCCGAAACACAAAACAAAGAGCCATAAGGCATCCCAAAAAATGAGCACTGCTAAGAAAAGAACTATTAGCGGTATTATTTGTTTGCTATCTATATTAGTTATTATTGCACTTAATATGGGCTATAATTCTATTAAAAACGATTTAGAAAGTTTAAAAGCCGCTGGCAGTATTTTTTCCTGGTTTCAAGCAGGCAATTCCACTACTAATAATCCTGTTGGTATTTTCGGAATAGTTTTCGGGTATGTGTTTATCTATCTTTTAGGTTTCTGGTTTTCATTAATCGGATTTATCCTTATTGCTCTCATTTCATTTCAATATTTTCTAGCTCCGGAAGCTGAAAAAGGCAGGCAGAAAGCCTATTTGCTAATTTTAGTAATGTTCTTACTGCAGGTGCTGCTTGTTTCTGGGCAGCAAGAATATATTCACAGTATTATTCCTTTGTTTGTTTATCGGATACTGGCAGCTGTTTTTTCTGGAGTGGGAGCCCGGATTATTTTAATTGGTGCAATGATTTTAACGGTGATTATGTTAATTGAATATGAACGGTTGAAAGCCTGGATATCTGCAGCCGCAGAAAATCTGCAACAAAAAAAAGAAACCAAAATAAAAGCTCCCAAGCCAACAATTACCGCCAATAATATTAATCCTGAACAAACGGTCGCTGAAGAAACAATTCCCAATATCCAAAATCATACTATATTAAACCCTTCCATAGATTCAACACCTAAGGAATTTCCTAAACCCCAAAAAGAAAATAAAACCAAGCGAGTGTTTTCTGAGGGAACAGATAAAGAATATCAGCTTCCCGCAATTGATGAATTTTTGGAAAGCCCAATAAAGCTATCCGATAGGGAACATAAAGAAATTGAAAACCAGATCATTACTACCAGCCAGATTTTAAAGAGTAAGCTGGCTGAATTTGGTATTGAAGCAGAAGTGAAAAATGTTAATATCGGCCCTATTATTACTCAATATGAATTGGAGCCCGCAAAGGGCATTAAAGTTAGCCGTTTTACTTCTCTGGCAGATGATTTGGCACTCGCTATCAAGGCTAAATCGATTAGAGTTCAAGCACCTATTCCAGGACGCGGATTAATTGGAATTGAAATACCCAATCTGGCAAGAGATATGATCTATTTAAAAGATCTCCTGCTTTCGGAACAGATGAAACAGACAAGTTCCAAATTAGCTTTCGGTTTGGGAAAAGATATTGCCGGAAAACCAATTGTTGCAGACCTAGCCAAAATGCCTCATTTACTCATCGCAGGAGCTACGGGAAGTGGAAAAAGTGTATGTATAAACACCATTATTATGAGTTTAATTATGCGTACCAAACCTGATGACCTGCGCCTTATTTTAATTGACCCAAAACGAGTTGAACTGGCTGCTTATAATGAACTTCCTCATTTAATTGGACAAGTAGTAACCGATGCCGATACTGCTTTAGAAACTTTTATTTGGGCAGTTCGCGAAATGGAGCGTCGTTATGAAATTTTGCAAGATGCCCGAGTTCGTGATATTATTGGTTATAACGAAAAATGCGAAGAAGATGAAGATTTGGAACCTCTTCCCTACATAGTTATCATTGTAGATGAATTTGCCGATTTAATAATGACCAGTGGAAAGGATATAGAATTACCTATCACGCGTTTAGCTCAAATGTCCAGAGCGGTAGGGATGCATCTTATTTTAGCCACGCAGCGTCCTTCCATCAAAGTTATCACGGGTATAATCAAAGCTAATTTTCCCGCACGAATTGCCTTCCAAGTTTCGTCCAGAGTAGATTCCCGCGTGATTTTAGATATGATAGGCGCAGAGCGACTTTTAGGAAACGGGGATATGTTGTTTTTACCTCCAGGCAAAGCATTACCAGAAAGAATTCATGGTGCTTTTGTATCTGATGCAGAAATTGCAAGAGTCTGCAGCTTTTTAGCTACTCAGCCCAAACCTACACAGGATTTTTCTATTGTTGTAGAGGATAAAGAAAGCCTTGGCTTTTTTGATTATGACGATGAATTATTTCCCGAAGCAGCAAGAGTAGTTGTTTCTTCAGGAACTGCTTCTGTTTCTATGTTACAAAGGCATTTTAAAATTGGCTATGCCAGAGCAGGACGTTTGATTGATCTTTTGGAAAGAGCCAGAATTGTTGGCCCTCATTTAGGGAGTAAATCACGCGATGTATTAGCTACGCGTGAAGATTTAATTCGCATAGGAGTGATAGATGAAAATCGCTAAAATTACGCCGCTTATCCTTTTTTTAAGCTGCATTTCTCTTTTGGGTATAACCAGTGAAGCATTGCATCAGAAAATTGCCAATACCTATAGCAGCTTCAGTAGCTTTCAGGCAAATTTAAAACAGGAGAACTATTTTGCTCAGCTTAACAAAAGCATTACTTATCAGGGAAATATCTATTTTACTAAAGGGCGAATGGTTATGCGGTTCACGAAACCCAGTTTTCAACGGTTAATGATTTCCGGGGGAATTGTAGAACTTTATGATTCCGAAAGTAAAACTGTTTTTCGCAGCAAGATGCGTCCGGAATTCGGGAAAATGAATCCGGTGGAAATTTTGCAGTTATATTGGAAAAAATCCTCAGTTAATGTTCAATCAAGCAAAGGTGATTTGGCAAATGTAACTCTTAAGCCCTATAGTGATCCCATCATTGTTTCTATATCAGCAGTAGTAGATACCAAAACTGGCATTATTCAATCCCTAAGCTGGACGAACAAAAATAACGACAAAGTAACCTATAATTTTTCCAATATAAAAACCAACACCAAAATTCCCGCCTCCATCTGGCAATTCACTTATCCTAAAGATGTGCAGGTTGTTGAACAATGATTGCCCTAATTATGGCAGGAGGAGTCGGCACTCGTTTTTGGCCTAAAAGCCGAAAGAACTTCCCTAAACAATTTCTAAAAGTTAGCGGAGAGCTGTCACTTTTGCAGATGACCGTTGAGCGTCTTTTACCCCAATTCTCTTTTACAGATATTTATATCGTAACCGCTCAAAATCAGGTTGAACTAATTAAGGAGCAGTTACCAGAATTACCCGAGCAAAATATTATCATTGAGCCTTTTGGGATGAATACAGCTCCCTGTATTGCATTAAGTGTTATGTATCTTAAAAATTTTTATCCCGAGCAAGAGCTGATGTTTGTTTTACCTGCAGATCATATCATTACAGATAAGGAAAATTTTTTACAATCGCTTTTACCTGCAGAAGAACAGGCAAAAAAAGGTTATCTGGTTACTTTTGGAATTTTACCAACTTATCCCGCCACAGGTTATGGCTATATTGAAGCCGGAGAAGAAATTGCCCCTGAAGTAAGAAAAGTGCTTAATTTTAAAGAAAAACCAGATAAAGCAACCGCGGAACAATTTCTGGCAAAAGGAAGTTATTATTGGAACAGTGGAATGTTTTGCTGGTCTTTAAAAAGTATATCAACCGCTTTTACTAACTTCCTTCCCGAGGTTGATAACATTACTAAGGCAATAGCTAACAAATGGCAGGAAAATGGTTTACAAACAGATATTTCTTCTTTGTATGCTAAAATGCCCCGAATCCCTATTGATATTGGCATTATGGAAAAGGCAGATTTTAGAGGAGTTGTCCCTGTTTCTTACGATTGGAGCGATGTTGGTAGCTGGAAAGCACTTTCCGATTTGGTTAATAAAGATGAGGATGGCAACTATTTTTCCGCTGAAGGAAAAGCAATTTCTGCCACCAATAACTATATAGATACCAATAAATTTACCGCTATAATAGGAGTTAACGACCTCTGCCTGATTGAAACAGCGGATGCCATTCTGCTTTGTAACAAGGAAAAAGCAGAGGAAGTGAAAAAAATTGTGGAACATTTGCAACAGGTAAACAGAGAAGACCTACTATAAACAAGGAGAGAAAACTATGGATATGAAAACCTTTGGCTATCTATATTATAAAACTCGCGGCTATGCGCATGATGATATTTTGAAAAATGCTGAAATAACCGAAGAAGAATATGAGTTCTTTGAAAAAAATCTGCAGGATGTACTAAAAGAAATTGAGACTTTAAGACCTGTTGCCGAAAATATTGGGCAAGATTTTGTCCGCTTAACTCGTTATATCTATGAACGCGAAAGCGATCAAACCTTAGGCGTTCAACGTCCTGATGCCGTTAAAGCAAGAGTTGGAGAAATTGTATCTTTACCTGCAATTGGCACTCTAACAATGCCCGATATGCCTTTAGCAAAAGCAATTGAGCAACGCAGAAGCAGAAGAGAATATAGCCAGGAAGCACTAAAACAGGAAGAACTATCTTTTTTGCTTTGGGCTTCTTCCTGGGCTCGCGATTTTCGCTCTACCGAAAGGATGGAACTCACTTTTCGCAATGTTCCTTCTGCAGGTTCGCGTCATCCGATAGAGACCTTTCTGGACATTCGCCGAGTGGAAGGCATCAAACCCGGTTTATACTATTATCATCCCATCAAGCATTGCCTAATTTTGTATGATAATTCCGAACAGATTGCCGCTAAAATTCACGAAGGATGTATGTTTCAAGAAATGATTTCCAATGCAGCGGTCAACTTTATTTTAACAGCTGTTCCCTATAGAACTGTATGGAGATATGGACAACGCGGCTATCGTTATCTCTATCTTGATGCAGGCCACATTGGCCAAAATATCCATCTTGCCGCTGAAGCCATAGATGCCGGGGCCTGTATGATTGGCGCTTTTTTGGATGAAGCAATGAATGAAGCTTTAGGTTTGGATGGAATTGAAGAATTTGTAATCTATATATCCAGCGTAGGCAAAAAGCCCTAATCCGATATTTATTTCTATGTGTATAGAATATAAATCACTTAATGGTAGTGCTTTTGCAGCTGTTTTATATTGATAAGTTATCTGGATGATAATTAATAAGTTGCTATGCCTTCCTTATTTGATTCCAATATACCACTCCTCCTTCTCTCCTCCTCAACCCATCATCAACCCGTCCTCAAGGTTGAGAGGTAAAGGTGTTGATAATGAGTGGAAGAGGAATTCATTGTAGGGCATAAAAAAGCAGATAGATAATATTGTAACCTGGCAACAATGCTATAAAGGATAAAAAATGAATGAGTTAAATGCCAATCTTTCCAACTTGGCAGAGGTCTTTTCAGAGCTTTTTGCGCCGGAAAATCAGTCCGCTGCTCAAACTTATTTTCTAAAAGAGCTTTCCCTAAAAATGCACTCTTTCTATCAAGGGAAAATGCAAACCCTGCCAAAAGCGGGAATTTGGGGTTTTAATTGGTTTAATGTTTGGTACACTCCTGGCGTATCTTCTGTTTCTACTACTATTCGCGATAACCCCTTAAAATCTTATGAACTTAGCAATCGGGGTAACCTTGTGGCTGTGGTTAGCGATTCTACTCGTGTCTTGGGAGATGGTGATTGCGGAATTTATGGCGGCTTGGGAGTGATGGAAGGAAAGGCAATGCTGATGAAATATTTGGGTGCCTGCGATGCTATTTCCCTGTGTATAGATAGCAGAAATGAAGAGGGAAAACCGCAAGCCCAGAAAATCATTGATTTTGTAAAAATGCTGCAGCCCTCCGTTGGGGCTGTGAATTTGGAAGATATTTCGCAGCCGAATTGTTATTTGGTTTTGGATGAACTAAGGCAGTCCTGTTCAATTCCCGTTTGGCATGATGATGCACAGGGAACTGCTTGCGTTACTCTGGCTGGTTTACTGAATGCTCTAAAATTGGCAGATAAGGATATTAAGAAAATTAAATGCGTGCTTTTCGGGGCTGGAGCGTCTAATACAACAATTGCCAGTTTCCTTATGCAGAGCGGATTAAACCCAGAAAAGCTGATTATGTTTAATAGCAAGGGCTCGTTGCATCCTAAAAGATACGATTTAAGAGACAATCCGGCTAAATTCAAACAGTGGAAAATAGCCCAAATCAGCAATCCTGACTGCCAAGATGGTATAGAAAATGCGCTGACGGATGCCGATGTTTTAATTGCGCTTTCTACCCCCGGTCCGGATACGATAAAGCCACAGTGGATAAGTAAGATGGCAAAAAAAGCCATTGTCTTTACCTGTGCCAATCCGGTGCCCGAAATTTATCCTTACGATGCTAAACAAGCAGGTGCTTTTATTGCGGCAACGGGTAGAGGCGATTTTCCCAATCAGATAAATAATTCCCTCGGTTTTCCTGGGATTTTGAAAGGCGCTTTAACCGTTCAAGCAAGCAAAATTACAGACAATATGGCAATTAAAGCAGCCCATTCTTTAGCAAACTTTGCTGAAAAGAAAGGGATAAATCCGGAGTATATTATTCCCCAAATGGATGAGGAAGATGTTTTTGCCTATGTATCTGCCGATGTGGCTACACAGGCAATAATAGATAATGTTGCCAGGAAAGAACTTAGCTGGAATGAGGTTTTTAATATCGTGCAAAGGGAAATAAGGGAAACTCGCTCCCTCTGTTTGGAAATGATGAACAGCGGTTATCTTAAGCCACCGGACAAAGCTATTATTGATGGCACCTTGCAAGAAACAATTATGCGCTTTGGGAACTAAATAATGAATTTGGCAAGCATCCAAAATTTCCGCAAAAGCAGAAAGGGAAAAGTGATTTTATATTTTCTCAAGCTTGCCTTAAGCGTTCTGATTCTGTGGCAGATATTTAAAAAGGTGGATTTATTCTCTGCCTTAAAAGATATTACTTCCTTGCCTGCTTATATAATTTTACTGCTGATTGCCATAAGCTTTCTTCGGCATACTTTACAATTTCATAACTGGTATTATTCTTTGAAGTTACACTCTAAATTTCGAGAAAAGAAGAAATCAGTTGTAAGTTCTTACTTTGTTGGCCAAACTTTGCGTTTTGCCGTTCCGGGTGGTCCTGCTAGCTTTGCTAAAATTTTTTATGTGCCTAATAATAGTGTGCTTGCCTCTTTTTGGAGTTCTATTGCCGAAAAAAGTGTAATGACTTGGGTAACTTGGACATTTGCTATCATTGCTGGGATTTTTTACTATTCCAAGTTTCCTTTGTGGATTTGGATAATCGTGCTGTTGGTGTTGCTATCTTTTCCTTTTCTGATTAAACTATTTTTGGGATTGAGTAAAAATTTCGCTACAATGAAACCTCTTTATGCTATTCAAATTCCAAAGGTTATAGCAGTGCAGACTTTTAGCACTATCCTCTGTTATGTGCAATATTGGCTGATTCTAAATTGCTTGCTGCCTATTAATATATGGCAGACCTTTATCAGAATGGCACTTACGCAATTTTCTAATACTATCCCTATTACTATTTCCGGTTTGGGATTGCGGGAGGGATTTGCTATCCATTTTTTGGCAGGAGCTGGTTTTTCTGCCGAACAAGCTGTGTCCACTACTCTCACTTTGTTTTTTATTCATGATGTTTTGCCTGCCTTAATTGGTATTTTCTTCTTGCTGCAAGGAAAAAAAAACAAATCCCGGCAAGCAGGTCAAGGAAAAGATATTGACGAAATATAACCTTCCTTTATAAGAGGAAAAAACGAAAATGATATTACTTTGCGTTGATAGAGGAGAATGAAATGAATACTCTCACCATAAAAAATTTTGGTCCAATTAAAGATATATCACTTAACTTAAAAAAAGTGAACTTACTAATTGGAACACAGGGCAGTGGAAAAAGCACTATTGCCAAAATTCTTTCCATTATGAATGATCCTGAATTAGTAATGGCAGATACTTTAGATAAGTTCTTGGTGGATTATAACATAAACTATGACATCAACGAAAATACCTTTATGGAATATAAAACACCCGAATTTAATGTTACTATTGAGAGCAACCAAATTAAACATTCTCTTAAAAAAACATTAAACGATGAAGAATTAAGAAAATTTGTTCTCTCTAAACTAAAGATTAGTATTAATGATATTAATAAATGGTTTAATACACCGAAAGAATCATTAAAATCAGAGAGTAATGAGATTGAGCAAGATTTAATTAATAAAGGATTTGAAATAACTTCAGATAAAATAGAAGATACACAAGAATATATAAAATTTGTTTTTAATTACCCTATAATTCAATTAGCAAGTACATTATTTCTTGAATCCTGTATATATATACCATCTGAAAGAAACTTTTTTGCCTTACTTGCCGAAAACATTTTTGGCTTACTTGCTGAAAACATTATTAGCTCAGGAAAAAAAGATATGACTGTATTGCCAAAGTGTATTTTGAAGTTCGGTAGGTATTTTGAACAAGCCATAAAGTCCATAAAAAAAGACGATGCTGTAGATATTCCTTTCATTGAGGAGCTAAAGTTTATTAGAAGGGAAGGAAGAAATGAAATCATTTATAAAGGTGTTTCCAATAGTTTAACCCAGGGCTCAAGTGGTTTTCAATCCTCAATTCCTTTGGCTATTGTCTGTTTACAGAATAAAAATAGCGATAGATCATTATTTATAATTGAAGAACCGGAACAAAATCTCTATCCCGTTACCCAATACAATATGGTTAAATTTCTTGCTGAAAACTGCCTTAATCAAAATAATAAATTATTGATCACGACTCATAGTCCTTATATTTTAACTTCTTTCGTAAATCTGATTCAAGCTCATAGTTCTGGTGCGATACATCCAAAACTTACGGCTAAACTCATTCCCAAAACTCAATGGATAGATTTTAATGATGTTAGCGCCTACTTCATTGATAAAGGATCGGCAAAAGATATCTTGGATTACGAAGAAAAAACAATCTTCGCGGAAGAAATTGATAATGCTTCTTCTGATATTGCGAATGAATATAATCAGTTGCTGGAAATTGCCTACCGCAACAGGTAAAAAATTATGGTGGAAAAATTAAAAGAACTTTACCCAGAAAAAAGTAAGTGTTGGAAACCAGGAGTAACAAATGCCCAAGAAAATAACAGAACATTTAATATCATTTGTGACAAGAATATTAAGAAAACTATAGTCAAAGTATGGATTGATGGTTGTTTAATACCAGACCAAGATAAAAAAAATGTGACTATATGTTCATCATCCCAGAAGGCAAAGTATTAATCATGGTTGAATGCAAAGGAAATGATGTAAAGAAGGCAATAGAACAAATCCGTTCAACTATCCAGATATTGAAACCATTGGTTGATTTAAGCTCCCAAAAATATGCATTTATTGTTCCTACTATGGTAGCACCAGCCATCCAATCCAATATTCAGATCGTAATGAAAAAATTTATGAGAGAGTATGGGATTGAGTTAATAGTTAAGAGTCACCATTGTGATTTTAACTTAGCTAATAAGAAAGTCAATTGATCGCTATAGTAAATCTATAATTATTGCTATCTCGCAAGGAATACACATAAACTCAAATAATGTAGATATAGATCATTAGGAAATCGGAAGTAGTTACATTACAATGTTTGTAGCTAATATTCAGAAGCTTGAATAGGATAAGTTTCTACTGCATTGCAGTTGATAAATCGTAACATAACTAAATGATAGAATGAATGTTATGAAGCATTCTATTCTCTTAAATGCATTCGCTATGATAATTTTTCCCGAGAAAGCTGTAGAGAAATAATCCCGTCAGGGATGACAGGTACTAACAATAGATTTAAAATCGTTGAAAACATACAATGACAGATGAACAAGTTCCGTTAGGAACGACAGATTTGAGCGACGGGTTTTAA
This sequence comes from Cloacimonetes bacterium UBA5835, assembly GCA_002432865.1. GTDB lineage: Bacteria > Cloacimonadota > Cloacimonadia > Cloacimonadales > Cloacimonadaceae > Cloacimonas. Next base: position 5,431 of record DJGX01000051.1, on the reverse strand, counting down.
CCCGGTGCAAAGTGTAAGAATGGGAACAAGTTCCGTTAGGAACGACACATATTAACAACGGGTTTTAACCCGGTGGAAAGATGAACAAGATAGAAAAAACAAGTTCCGTAGGAACGACAGATTTGAGCGACGGGTTTTAACCCGGCACTGATATAAAGGAGGGTTGACCTCCTGGTCAACCCACAACAAATAAACTATCAAGTTATGATAAATATTCGTGGAAACAGTAGAACTCGGTTGTCAGGGAGACGACGAGGATACCGTTCTTCCTTTGGATTATCCTTTCAGTAGAGTAGAGGCAGGGGTTTATTCCTGCCCCCCTCATCAAACCGTGCATGCGGTTTTCCCGCACACGGCTTTCCGACAAAGTTCGTCGTACGCATTCGCAGTTAGTTTGCATAAGAGTATTTTGATGGATCAACAAGTCCATATTTGGACGTCAATTCTTCAAAAGCATTCTTGCGATATAGCTTACTCTTACGCTGGCTTTTCCTTCGATAATATCGATGGAGAGATTCCATCATGTACCATCTGAGCTTTCTTTTCTCCAGCTGTGGATAGCTCACTTTGGGGATACTATAGTAGTTCATCCATCCTTTCAAGATTGGATTTAACCCCTTGACAAGCTCAGTTGGATTCTTGTGTCCATTCTTTCTCAAATATTCCCTGATCTTATCTCGGATTGTTTGGGCGCTTTTCTTCCGTGGTATGATATTCAGATATTTCTTGTTCTTGACGAACAGATCTTTATCGTACCTGAAAGTAAAGCCCAAAAAATCAAAGGGATCAGTCTCCACATTGACCAGCCTGGTCTTATCTTCATTGATCTCCAGTTCCATTCTTTTCAGGATGTCCTGAAGATACTTGATACAGTGCTCTGGAATCTTCTTCGCCACCAGGATGAAATCATCCGCGTAGCGCACGATCCTGACCCCATATTTATGAAAATAACCATCTGTTCTGCTCACTGCTTTATCTACCAGGTTAAGGTAAATATTGGCAAGGAGTGGAGATATCACGCCACCTTGTGGTGTACCCTTTTTACTCTTGGTAAGTTTATTGTCCTCGAAGATTGGTGTTTTCAACCACATCCTGATGAGCCTGAGAATGCGGCGATCGCTGATTCTCTGCTCCACAAGTATCATCAACTTATCATGAGGAATGTTGTCGAAGAATCCGCTCAGATCTGCATCATAGACTTGGCGCATCCTTTCGGAAGCTATATGTCTCTTTATGCGAGTGATTGCATCTTTGGCTGAGCGTTTCGGCCGAAATCCATAGGAACAATCCTGGAAGTCGGCTTCGAAGATCGGCTCAATTACCAACTTGCAACACATCTGAACAATGCGGTCTTTGACTGTGGGTATCCCCAGTGGACGCATTTTGCCATTTGCTTTGGGGATGTACACTCGTAGAACTGGTTGTGCCTTGTAGGTCTCTCGTTTAATCTCATCGGCTAATTCACAGAGATATTGGTTAACGCCGTATTTCTCGACATCAGCAATACTCATACGATCGTAACCTGCTGCACCCTTGTTCTGTTTCACTCTTTTCCAAGCTTCCTTCAACATATAGTCCAGGGTCAGCTTGTCATACAGTACATAAAACCGAAAGGCTTTATCCTGCTTGGCTTTACGATATAGCCTAATTTGAAGCTGGCGTACTCTTTCTTCGCTCGTCATTTGCGAGCGTCGCTTGTTTGCTAGACTTGCGTCAATCACAAGATACTCCTTTTTCTTTTAGGTCTCTTTGAAGCAATGCCCCTTCGTTCCCGATGAGTTGTGTTGTCTCATCGATCATCACTACTATGGGCATCTCCGACTTCCTGTGTATCCCGCACTCACTTCGCTTCGCTTATAGAGTTCGGTTTATGGTCGCTATCCCTGACACACAGGATCTCCCACGTTCATTGCATGGTCATTTGCAAGCACGCCATCAGTCATAACCCCGACAGTCTTTGGTTGTGCTCTTGACCGTTTCTTCCAACCAAATTGCAGGCTTCGACATATCTGAGAGTCTGGCCGACTGCACGGTTTAACGAGGCTAATCTGTTCGCTTTCGCTATGGCTTACTTACCGCTAAGAAGAGCTTTGGCTCTCGCCTTACGGCTGCTGCCATCTTCTTCGCTAACCTCTGAACGGACAATTAGATGTGCTGGATTTCCACCAGCTTCCCATGCAACGCTTCGTGGCGCACCAGATTCCACAGATTTAATTTTAGAAACAA
>DJGX01000051.1:0-3097 GCA_002432865.1 Cloacimonetes bacterium UBA5835 | reverse complement strand
CCGATTTTAACTCAAAGGGCGACACATATTAACAACGGGTTTTAACCCGGTGGAATGGGGAACAGGAAAAAAAGTCCCAGCGGGACGACAGATACTTACAAAGCCATTGAACAATTAGGAGCAAGGACATTCTCGTAAAGAATTTTGGCTGATTGGTAGAAATAAACAAAGAATAGGTCTTTTTTATCTGTTTTTTACCATTATGCCTTCCCCAAACCCTCAAATTTGTTCATTTTTTACCCTTTTCCCGTAATCTGGGCAAACCCCTTCTATACTATGCTCGTAAAATTTTTATGCTGCGTTCAAATTGAAGGCAATTGCCCCCCATCATTAAATAATCTGCAGTTTTCTTCAGTCCCATATAGATAGATCTTCCCAACCAAAATATTTCTTCAAATTCCCAAAACTACAACTCGGTTGGCAATGTGCTTTTTTCTTGTTTTAACTCACAATTTTGAAGTTAGGGGACCAATTATAATTCGTTTGAAAATGTGTGCAATTTTAGGGATGTGGTTACTGAGAGGGTAGTGGCAAAATTGTAAGTCAAAACAAGCATCGGTGTTAGTTTTTGCCAGCTACAGATTCGCGTCCAATTTCTACCTTGGATAGGACTTTATTGATTTTAGTTCTCCATTATCACATCTATTTCTTTCAGAAAGTGCTTTTGATTAGCTATGCGGTTTATAATCTCTTGATCGGCTTTAGTTTGCTTTTCCATAATAAGCTCCTTAATAATTATGGAACTAATTTAATATCCCCATTTGTTTTGTCAAAAATTATTTAAGACCATATTTTGTCCACTTTTCTGTGCAATGATCTTATAATATCTCTTTATGCTATTTTATCAGCATAAATTTCAGGGGTTTTGTCCCCCTGTTACGTTGATTTATTATATATAAACCTGCGGCAAGCTTATTACCTTGATCATCTGTACAATCCCAAACAATCTCTCTAATGTCTTTCATATAAAGTGTTTTGACCTTTTGCCCCTTAAGATTATAGATATCTAAAACATTATTATTCTTAGAGTTAGATCGTATTGTAAGTTGCTGATCTGATATTATTGGATTGGGAAATATCTGTATCTCGCAGTTATTTATAACTGCTAAATCTTCGTCATTGGAACAGGATACACTAACATCAAAACTATAGATTTTGTTGTCTTTTATGATAAACTGGGTCTTGTTGTAAGAAAAAGCTTTACAGCTATATGACACATTAGTGCTTACTGGAAAATAAAACTGATGCACAACTGGAAAGTCATAAGTCCATAATGCCGATATTGCTATAGAACTGGGAAGGCTAGTAGAAATAGTAGTAATGTCTTCCGAAACTGGTGTGATAGTGGGAGTGTAGGGACCAATACAGAAAGAATAGATTACATCAGGATATTGCTCTAATGGGCTCCTGTTATAGTAAAAGAAAAGCAGCTCAGTCAAATCATCAAAATACAATCTTAGGATTCCATTATCTCCAAATTGCGAGATATCCTCAAGCCACTCCTCTATTGCTGAGGGTGGCTCAAAGAAATAATAATGCAAAGAATCCGGTTCGGGAAAAGAGCATTCAAGACAACCATTCGACATTGGAAGCCCGGGATAACGAACATACCATTTACCGAAGATTGATTTGGGCTCAAACCCAGATCCCTTTTCAAAATAGCTATTTAATAGTGACTCATCAGTGCTAACTTGGGTTGTGATGATATTTCCAGCCGAATCATAAATAAACCACACTTCTTCAAGTACTCCAAAAACTCCATCTTTTGCGTATAGAAAATGGGTATCAGGCAATGAAAGCACCACAGGGTACTGATCAATTACACAGTAATAGGCATTGCCCTGGAGTAATGTTACACTGTTGCCGTCTATTATATTATAATAAACTAAGCTATCTGTTGCTGCAATAACAATAGCATCTACGGCAACAATATCAGTCATAGTGCGTAGATTAAAATCCTGGTCCACGGAAACATCAGAAATTACTCTGCTCGTTAGAAGGCCTTGATTTAGCATAATAACCGCAATTCCAGAAGTCAGTTCATGAACAAGATATAACCTATTAAACCTCCATTTCCAATACATCCCATAATTCGTAATCCCCTCAAGCCCTGAAACGGTGCCAATATCCACCAGGGGTGTAGTTTGATTGATCTGAATATTATATTGAAAGGAACTAATCTGCAGGGTGGAAGTTCCATAGTGTAGTTTATAAAACTGGAGATCGCCATTAGGAAGTTGAAACACATAATCGTATGTGTGTGGAATAGTCAAAGAATCTTTTATCGTAACCTCAAGGTGCGGTTGTTGTGCATACAATGCGATAGTGACCAACCAAATTAGTACTATCAATATAGTAACTTTGTTTGTTCTCATTTAATCCTCCAGATTTGTTGAGTCCAAAATGTTGGTGTCCATTCCAACTCATTGTTTCTCAGGTTAGTTGAGGACAATTTATTATCTTCATTACACACAATATATAAAAGCTTAAGCGACAAATTGTATTAATTTCATCTTATCAATTTAAGTCAAGTTCTTTTTCATAAAAAAATAGGGAGTTGAGTCCAAATGTTGGTGTCCATTCCAACTCATTGTTTCTCAAGCTATTTTGTGGGTTTCAAATACTTATCGTTACTTAAAATCTATGTAATATTAATTTACACTTTGCATTGTTTTAATCTTGCCAATTTCGGTCATTTTTTATAGAAGAGATAGTTAATTATTTATTTATTCCCGAGGGGCTTACGCCACCCTCGCTATGATTGTATCACCTTCCGGGCTTTGATCAGCCGTGAATTTATCTGGCTGGAATAAAAGTTCCGTTAGAGATGACAGGTATTAACAACGGGTGTTAATCCGGCACTGATATAAAGGAGGGTTGACCTCCTGGTCAACCCACAACAAATAAACTATCAAGTTATGATAAATATTCGTGGAAACAGTAGAACTCAGTTGTCAGGGAGACGACGAGGATACCGTTCTTCCTTTGGATTATCCTTTCGCAGATTTCACAGATTTAATTTTAGAAACAAGGATTTAAGGATTAAGAGAATTGTATTTTATAACTGACAATTAGTCGGCTTTAAGTCAAAATCGGC
>DJGX01000010.1:41548-69617 GCA_002432865.1 Cloacimonetes bacterium UBA5835 | reverse complement strand
ACATCCTCACGGTGGGGAAAAAAACAAGCCCTCGTTTGTTTTGACTCTAAACCGATTCTTTCTACTACTGCAACGAGGTTCATATAGCAACAGGAAATTTTGTTCATATCTCTTTCCTGACAAAGCTGAAGCTCGGTTTAGAGTTAAAATAAAACATTTACTTCGTTAGTGATTAGTTTGTGAAAAGGTTGTAGTATGGCTGGTTGAGGTTAAATTCTTGTTTTAACTCTCAATTTTGAAGTCTGGATACTAGTTAGAATTCTTGGACAGGTGATAATTTGGCTGGTTGATAGTGAATCCTTGTTTTAACTCTCAATTTTGAAGTCTTGAAACCAGTTAAAAGTAAGATTCTTTAACTTGAAATAATCGGAAAGTGCTTTCTTAAAGACCTTCGCAAAATTGAAAGTCAAAACAAGCAGGTGTGTTTTGTTTTGACTCTAAACCGATTCTTTATTCTGTTGCAACGAGGTTTATATAGCAACAGGAAATTTAGTTCGTATCTCGATCCTGACAAAGCTGAAGCTCGGTTTAGAGTTAAAATAAAACATTTACTTCGATGGGGTAGTTTGTGAAAAAGTGATAATTTGGCTGGCTGATAGTGATTTCTTGTTTTAACTCTCAATTTTGATATCTGGATATCAGTTTGAATTCTTGGACAGGTGATAATTTGGCTGGTTGATAGTGAATTCTTGTTTTAACTCTCAATTTTGAAATCTTGATGCCAGTTCAAAGTAAGATCCCCTATCTTGAAATAGTAGGAAGGTGGTTTCTTAAAGGCCTTCGCAAAATTGAAAGTCAAAACAAGCAGGTGTGTTTTGTTTTGACTCTAAACCGATTCTTTATTCAATTGCAACGAGGTTTATATAGCAACAGGTAATTTTGTTCGTATCTCTTTCCTGACAAAGCTGAAGCTCGGTTTAGAGTTAAAATAAAACATCCTCACGGTGGGGAAAAAACAAGCACCTCTCTCTTTCCCATAACAACGGTAAAAATAGTAAAAAAAGCTTGACTAAAATATAAACAACAACTATGGTGTTTTTATATTATTATAGCCATAGGAGATTAGATGACAAAAGAATATCGCTTCAAAGGTATAAATCCTGAAGGTAAGCTTGTTCAAGGCACATTTATGGCAGATAGTAAAAAGGACGCAAAAGCTCAACTTGCTAAATTAGAATTGCGTTACAAGCTTAGGATTCAGACCTTTGAGAAGAAGCGAGATTGGCTTTACAAGGTTCAAGTGAAGGGACGGAAAGCTGTTAAGGGTCGTTTAAGTGCTTTTAGTAAAGAAGAAGTAGTAGCTGCCTTAAGCAAAATGGGCTATGATAAAGTTCAAGTTAATCCTGTGTTATTTGATTTACCATCCAAGCCCTCCGTTGCAGATATAATGATGTTTATTAAGCTATCATCTACAATGCTTAGAGATAAGATGAACTTTGGCAAAATCTTGGAAATGTTAGCTGAAGAACAACCCAATCGTGGTTTTCGTGATGCTCTTTTGCAGATTGAAAGTCAGCTAAAATCGGGTGCAGAAGGGCGTGAGGTCTTTATGCGCTATTCTCATATATTTGGTAAATTTCCTGCTTATATGCTTGGTTTAGCTACGCGAAGTGGTAATATGGCAGAAGTTTTTGATGCAACCAGTAAATTTATAGAGCGCGATATGGAGATTAAGAAAAACATCAAGAAAGCAACAATATCACCTGCTTTTGCTTTGCTGGCTACAATTGGTGCTACAATCTATTATATAATAGATATCTTCCCCGCTACAGCGAAGATGTTTTTAAAATACGACCTTCCCTTGCCTCCTATGACTAAAGCTACTTTGGAAGTAAGTGATTGGTTGGGAGTATATTGGTGGGTTATTCTTCTGATATTTTTAATTCCAGTAATAATTATCTGGCGTTGGTGGAGCACTCCCAAAGGTAGAATATGGCGCGATCAACATATTGTAAAGCTTCCTTTAATAGGGAACTTGTTACATAAACAATCCATAGAGATTTATTTTCGGGTTTTTGGCACTATTTATAGTGGTGCAGGTGATAATATAGAAACAATAAAAACGGCTGCTGAAGCCTGTAGAAATGCTTGGATGGAGGATAGAATTAAGAAAGTTACTATCCCTTTGATGTTAAAAGAAGGTGAAGCCTTTGTTCCAGCTATGGAACAGTCAGGTGTTTTTACCCGCACGGCTCTTATGCGTTTAAAAACTGGCCAAGAAACTGGAACTATCTTACAATCGGCACAACAAATAGCCACTTTCTATGAAGCTGAAACAACTTATAAAATGAATAACTTAATTGAATATATCCAGAGTATAGTTGGTTTAGTAGTAGCTATTGCAATCACTTTTTTAACTGTCGTTTCGGCAGAAATTGCTACAATTTCTCCTCCCACCTATTAGAAGGAATATTACAATGCTCAATAACAAATTTTCCAGATATTTAATCGATAATGAACTTTTCGATGAAGATACGATGGAAAAAGCTGAAAAGAAAATGAATGAATATGGAGGAACTTCATCTGGGGCATTAGCGCGCGTTCTGGAAATTGAATTTGGAGCTCCTCACGATAAAATTTATGAAGCTCTTGCCCTTCATTATGCCTTCCCAACCTTCAAACATACAATTGAAGAAATTACAGAACAGCAATTGGAAGTATGTAAGAATATATTAAGCAAACTCCATAGAGACACAGATGAAGATTTCAAAAAACGCTTGTTTTTTAATAAAATCCTTCCTTTTGCAATAAAACGCACTCCTCGGGAAGTGTTACAGGTATTGGTAAGCGATCCTACCAATTTACTGATTCAAGAAATACCTGTTCGCACTCCCTATAAACGGATGGAAGTATATTGGGCTCCAGTGAAATTGATAGAAGCCATAATAGAAAAGGTCGCTCCCCAGCAAAATGAATTTCTTATGATGCTGGAAGAAGCGGGTCAGGTTTTATCAAATATCGAAGAAACCGAAGAAACAGTTATAAACGAATAGGAACTGGATGAAGAAATAAATAAGAGTTTATTGGTGAACCTCTTTGAAGGTGCCCTTATAGAAGCAGTGCGTAGAGATGCCAGTGATATTCATATTATCCCTTCCGGAAAAACCTCAACCGATTTCTATTTTAGAATTGATGGAAAGCTGCAACTTTGGTTCAGACAGGAAAATACTGCCCCAGAAGCAGTTGCGGCTGTTGTAAAAGATCGCTCTACAGGCGTTGACCGTTTTGAAAGAGATACTGCCCAAGATGGTTTTGCTCAACGGTATATTGACGAAAATTTAATCCGCTTTAGAATTTCTATCCTGCCGATTGTTTCTCAAGAATACGAAAGACGATTCGAAAGTATCGTTATCCGGGTAATTGACGACCGGAAGGTAATCACCGATTTCCGTAAACTCGGTTTCCAAGAACAAGCAGAACGGGAATTCTTGAAAGCCATAAATACTTCAAAGGGAATTGTGATCGTTACGGGGCCCACAGGCAGTGGAAAATCTACAACTTTAATTGCTGCCCTTCATCATGTTATCCATCCCGGAGTAAATGTGCTAACTTGTGAAGACCCCGTAGAATATGCAATTAAAGGTGCACGCCAGCTTAAAATAGGCCACAAAATGGATTTTGAACAAGCAGTAAGGTCTATCCTGCGTCACGATCCCGATATTGTTATGGTTGGCGAAATAAGAGATAAAATAACTGCCGATACAGCAATTAAACTTGCTAATACAGGTCACTTAACTTTCAGCACATTACATACCAATGATGCCCCTTCGGCTATTACCCGTTTATATAAAATGGGAGTAGAAACATTTCTTCTGGCATATTCAATCAATATTATTATTGCCCAAAGGTTAGTGCGTAAACTTTGCCCATATTGCAGAAAACCCCTTTCCAAGGAACATTGGGATGCCGCTATGCAAATGGGGATAAGCAAAGAAGAATTGGAAGCAGGAAAAATATATGAGCCGGTAGGTTGCCCCAAATGCAATGGAACTGGCTATAAAGGTAGAATAAATGTAGCTGAAGCATTATATTTTTACCCCGAAATAAGAGCTGAAATCATAAAATCCGTCACCGAAATCGATGAAGAAAATATCCGTAGAATTGCAGAAAAACACGGTATGCTCTCTATGCGCGATAGTGGTATAGCCAGAATGCGCGAAGGATTGACAGATATGACAGAAGTCCTTTATGTAACCGCGGAGGATTAAAATGAGTATGTGGGAAATGGTTTTAGCGTTATTCGCAGTGGTTCTATTCACTTCGATATCGCTTAGCTATAATCAGGCATTATGGACTCAGACAGACTATTTGAATAATGCCACCCTTGTGGTTCAGGCAAACTATATTTGCCATTCTGTTTTGGATGAAATAGATGCTAAACTCTTCTCCAAAAGCTATAGTTTTCTTAATATCGTTTCTATGTTTCGAGATTCAACCAATGTTGTCTATTATCCCCATCTTAAGCAGAGTTTCAATATCAAAATAACAGCCATAGATAGTGATTCTTTGGGATTTTCACTGCCTTCTCCTAATCCCAATAGTTTATTCAAAACTGTAACTGTAACCGTTTCAGGACCATCTGCTTTGAGACATAATATTTCTTTAAAACGACTTTATACAAAAACGAATATGTAATTATGGGAACTTTATTAGATGTTATTGGCAGTGTTGTAATAGGCGGAGCATTACTTATGATGCTATTTACATTTACCGCTCAGTTACAAGAGACCTCTCAACGCTCTTTATACACAGCAACTATGGTTGACCATATGGATCAGGCAGCCATTAAAATAAATAACTTATTTTCTCTTGCAGGAATAGGTTTATCTGCAGATTCTACTTGCATCGTAGCAGACAGTAATAAGGTTACTTTTAGGACATATTGGGATTATAATAATAATGTCCTAACCGATTCTCCCCATTCCATACAACTTAAATTGGATACTGTTACTCACCCTATTCTTGGAACAGCTATAATTATAACTCAGGACGGAACTCAGCTAACTGATTTGGGGTATATTCTGTATATTGAATACTTGAAGTTCATCTATTATAACAAATGGGGCCAAGTAACTACAAATCCTTCTGCTGTCAGATCAGTAGATGTTTTATTAACCTTTCGCAGAGACGCACCCAGTTTAGTAAACCGTCCTCTGCGAACCAATATTCAATTAAGATGTTTCTTTATGAACAGCTATTTAAGAATGGGGCATAGTGTATAATGGGAAGATCATCTTTACTTGTTATTATTTTAATGACTACCGTATTTGCCGGTACTTTACTTACCCTTTATAATCATATGGTTGAGTTCCCATCGGTGATGGTTAGAAACCAGCTCTATTTGGAAACTGAAAATGCCAGTGATTTTACTTTAAGAAATGCTATTAGAAATGCTAATTCAATTGAGTTCTTGAAAAAGTTCTTAGGCTCAGATTTCAGCTTTGAGGATAATCCCACTTTTACTCAGGTATTTAATAACTACCATATTGGTACTTGCCGAGTAGATAGCGTTTGCTATAGCTTTTATAATAGCCCAACTAATTTTATGGTAAAATGCTATCTCACAGGTTCATTACACGGACAGAAAGTATCCAAAACAGCAGAGATGGCTTTTAATTATCCTTTAAGCGCCTTGGGGAAAAAACCAAATGTTATATATCTGGAGATGGAGCAACTACTTCTCTTCCCCTGGCTTTATGAGCTTTTAGGCTCTTCCAATGATAAATTGCCCGATACTTCCGGTAATGATTATACAGGAGTTTATGAGGGATTTACTTTGATCAGTTCCACTGTCCCTTGGGGTGGAGCCTTCAGCAGATACTGTACTAAATTCAACGGTATCAATAACTATATACAAGTAGCCCCTAAAGCTACCAATGACAGTATCAATACCGATAGTTCTTTTTCACTGATGTGTTTTGCCAAAATGGATAAACAGGGTCGCTACGGTCATGAAACAGAAATGGGGACTTTAATGTGGGTTCCCAGTAACCCGAGTGATGCTACTTTAAGAAATAAACCCTCTGCTGGAATTTGGTTTGTTCCCAATAGCAGTTCCTCCGCTTCAGGAACAATGCATTTTGCCGTTACCCAAAATGATGCTTCAAAGACAATGCTGGAAGTGACGGCACCCTATACAAGAACTGCAGATATTTTTTGGTTCCTACTCGACATACCATTTTATACTGGTCATTTGGAATATGAATGGAATTCTTTCGGGCTCACTTATCATAATGGAGTATTGAAAGGTTATATAAATGGTGCGTTAGTTGGAACTGCAGCCGGAACAAATGTAAGAGCATATCCCAGTACTTATGGTATGAGTATAGGTAGAAAAGATTTAAGAGGTGGAAGTTTCAGCTCCAGTGATTACAGATATTTTTGTGGTGTAATGGATCAGATAGGTATGGAAGATAAAGCTTTAGCACCCAGTGAAATGCTAAGTTGGCATAACGGGGTTTTATCTCCAGCTAAGATTTTTTATGTAAAGGATTAAGGGTTATGCATTACAGTTTACTTTTATTGGTATCCGGTCTAAGAACTTATGAGTATTATCTCCCTTGGTTATTGCCTATACTTGTTTTACTGATATTTATTTTATTTTTTTTTAAGCAGTCCCGCAAAATAACAAAACAACAAAAATGGATCAATGAACTTGAACAGCAGACTACCCATATTGAAGAACTACAGAATAGATCGCAGGAATTGGATGATCTCTTAGTAAAATATGAAACACAGAAAAAAGAATTGGATAAAGCCCTTGCCAAATTGGAAGAATGGGATAAGCTGGTTCCAGAGCTAAAAGAAATAGCGCGTTTGGATCATGATATTAATACTCCGCTTTGTGTGGTAACATTATCTTTGGGCAGAGCTCAAAAAGTTGGGAAAGAGCAAAATGATGAAGCATTGCTTACTATGGTAGATGATATTTTTGAGGCAGTTAATAGAATCGGTGAGATTATGCAAAAAGTAGCGGTCTTGAAAAAGAGTCCTTTAATTTCCTATAAATCCGGTGGACAGGAGTTAAGCGAAGAAAGAGGAACGGTATGAGCGTAAAAAAAATATTAGTCGTTGATGACGAACAGAATGTGCGAGATTTATTCCGTGCTTTTTTGGATGATATGGGTTATTCTGTTACTACGGCAATCGATGGAATCGATGCTTTAGATAAGATAGCTAATGAAAGATTCGATCTCTATATCGTAGATATCTATATGCCACGGATGGGAGGCTTGGAACTTATCAGTCGATTAAAGGAACTTCAACCCTCGGCAGTAATAATAGTAACTACAGGTTATTCGGGATTGGATGTAGATTTCCGTAGTATCCGTAACGCTGCTTTTATGTATCTTTCCAAACCTATTAAACCGGATGAACTAATCAGAGCTGTAGAAGCGGGTTTGGCTCATTCTGCTGAACCGAGCAAATCCAGTACTTCGATGATTATGGAGGAACCGGTCTATACAGATAAAATGCCGGAAATGTTACTATTACACGGTTTTACATTGGAACAAGAACTACAATTCAAGAGTATGGGAATTACAACAGAATATAAAGCCGGAGAAAGTATAACAATGGATAGAGAGGATGGATCAATGATCTTTGTGGAACGGGGCTATGTAAATGTATATTACAATACGGATTTGGTAGATACACTTAAAGAAGGAGATATCTGGGGAGAAGAAACCTTCGTAAATCCCACTGCACTTTTTACTACTTTGAAGGCAAGTAGCGATGCCATCATCCGTTATTTTCCCCGTAAGAAAATTATTGAATTCTTCACTTATAGCGATAAGAGTTTAACCGATCGCTATACAATAAATCTTATTCAATGTATGTATATAAAATGGAGAAGAAGCATTGTTCGTTTAGCGCTTGCAACTCGTACATCTCCAATTGAACGGAATATATAAAGGATAACAATGCGTTTAAGTTTTTCAGAGGCATTACAAAGGGAAATCCCTGAAAATTATCAGGGAGTGGAACAGTGTGATATAATAAACCAATGGTTAACTCATCATCCTGATCAGGAAAGTGAGTGTCGGGATTTATTAAAACTTATCCTGATGCAGGCAAAAGATTTATCGGCATCAGATGTGGATTTGGGAGCTCCAGGTTGTAATAATAAAATCTGGATGAGAATATATGGAAACAAGAAGCCCGTTGAAGATTTAGGTGTTTTTTCCTGTACAGAGACTAATTCACTTATTCTCAGCTGGTTAACCCCTTCTCAGCGTTTACGTTTATTTACGCAAAAGAGTTTAGATTTTCCTATCTCTTTTTATATTAACGGCAAAGAAACCCGTTTTAGAGGAACAGCTTTCTTCGATCGTAATTATTTGGGAGCCAACTTTCGGAGGATAAACGATTTTTTATATAGTATGGAGGATTTGGGAATTCCAGAGCCGATTGCTAACCGGATGAACCTGAAATATGAAAAGACAGGATTGATTCTGATAACTGGAATAACAGGCAGTGGTAAATCCACTACTTTGGATGCTATAATCGATATGAATAATAGGAATAATGCTGCTGCGATAATTGCTATCGAATCCCCTATTGAATATGTTCACCATTCTAAACAGAGTTTGGTTCGCCATAGAGAAGTGGGGATTGATGTTCTTTCTTTTGAACATGGAGCTATAGAAGCATTACGACAAGATCCCGATATTATAGTAGTAGGCGAAATGCGCGATCCCCAAACTATATCCACTGTTTTGGAAATAACGGATAGTGGCCATAAAGCATTTACAACTTTACATACCAGTTCCGCTATAGATAGTATTCATAGAATAATTGCAGAATTCCCTCCTGATTCACAGGAGCGGGTTAGAAACCGTTTAGCCGATGTGCTAAGCGTTACTATGAGCCAGAAACTTGTTCCTACTGTAGATGGTAAATTGGCTTTAGCAAAGGAAATTCTTTCTGTAGATTCCAGTATCCAAGCCGCTATTCGCAATAAAAATATTGGTGAGATCTATCAAATGATGGTGGAAGGACGCAGAACAGGAATGTGTACTCTCGAGCAGGATTTGAAGGAGCTCTTCCGCAAGGGAATAATTAGTCAGCAAACAGCTATAAATTTTGCCAATAATAAGAAGCGAATGCAACAGCTTTTAACGATGTTATAATTTTGTTACTTTAAGGAAATGATATGAAAAGGAAACCCAAAGAAGCATTCGGAATAGTCCAGGATGGTTTAACTATCCGAATTGTGCATCTGCGCAAGGATGAATCTGATACTTACCTGATGGGATTGGACAGTATTGAATTAGAATCTGATTGGTATAAAGCCGATCAGGTAATTGCCGGAAGCCCAAATGCTGATTTCATTCCAACCGAGATTCAGAATCTTGATATTAATCAATATGATGTTTATGAAACTACAACCCAAGAAGAAAGGGAATCTACTCTTCCTACTACTAATGCAAAACCCACTACAGTCTTGTTATCCAAATTCAATTTCCAAAATGGGGTTATTGCCCTAAATATCCATGAAGAACATATTATAAAAGACACTTCCGGAAAAGTCGATAAGAAGGATATAGTAAAATTCCGTAAAGAGAAATTAACAAAATTACAGATGAAATCCGGAGAATGGAGTTCCTGCATTGTTGAGGCAGCAGGCCAAAAACAACATTGGTTATATACAGGCCCAAATATGTTGTTGCATACGCTTCAGGATTATGCTACAGAAGCACATACAAAATTATATTATCAGTTAGCCGATGCTAACGACCTTATTCTAACTGATTTCTTTCGCTATACTCAGAATATTGAAGAAGGCAAAACCGTCTTACTTGTATATTTGGGAATTGAATACCGAAAAATGTTCTTGTTCCAAGACGGGAAATGGATTAACACCTTCCCCTTACAAATAACTCAGAGTAGACCCGAACCGGAAGTAATCAATTCCAAGATAGCCTTGGCCTTGGATAGCGCGCAAATTGCCGAACCTGATGAAATTGTTCTAACCGGAGATTGGGCAAGTAGGGAACTCTGCGATTATATGAACACGCAAAACATAAGCGTACAGGTAAAATTATTGCATTTCCCCAATCTAACGATAGCTCATACGGGCGATAATGAATTAAATGAAGAAGTTATATCACCCTATGCTTTAGCAATAGCTGTTGCTTACAAAGCTCTAAATTATGATAACCCCGTCTTTAGTAAATGCAATTTTCTACCTGCAAAACTATTGGAAGAACAAAAAGAGCTGAAGGTTGTTTGGCATGGTTTTATTGTTCTAACTCTTATTTTCGGGGTGGTAATGTACTCCACTATTCATTACCTTACACTAAACCGAAGCATCAGCAACTATAAAAGAGCTAATCAGGAAATGGAATTTACTTTTAACCGCCTGAAAGCAGAGAATGCAATTTTGGAACAAATAAGATCAGAAATTGAAAGCTACAAGGAAAACATAAACCGTATCGGAACTATTCTGCAGGGAAAGAATCGCTGGACAGAAATGTTCAATGTTCTTAATACCGGTTTTGCCAGCCAACCTTCAAGCTGGATATCAAATTTGAAAAAAGCCGATAAGGAAGATAGAATTGTAATTACTGGCACTACTACTCGACGAGAAAATATAGCAAAGATTGCTAATTCGTTACCTAATTCCAGGATCAGTAAAGTTACCAATGCCGATATCAGAAAGAAGAAGGTTTGGAATTTCGAGATGGATTTTGATCTTCCGGAAGTGGATTGGGTGCACGATATTGAAAATGAATTTATTCAGGAAAACCCAGAAGTTGTAGAAAGAATAATAGCCAAGCCCAAATCCAAATCCAAATCCGTTAGAACATCTGTAAAACCGGTTATCACAAATGGCACACTAAGCAAAGCGGTATCAACAAAATCGAATGGCATAGGAATCAACTATAATTATGGTGTTTTACCGCTTATTAATTCGGATTATCTACCACAACCTATTGGAAATGAGCTTGCCAATAATCGTAAGTTAGCAAGTGAATATCAGAATTTCTTAAGCTCCATCAATAAGGTAAATATGTTGGAATACCGTTTCTTGGGACAGAAGATCTTAGCTAAGTACGAAGATAGTTCTATACTACCTTTAATTCGCTGGTGGATTGCTTATCGCCTCTATTGTGATAAGGATTATAGAACTGCTTCAATGTATCTGGAACCAAATCTTCGAACCAGAGATTATTACTATCCTTACAGTGTATTGTTGCAAGCACGCATTGATTTCGCCAGCGAAAATGATCGCTTTCAACAACTTTATGATTCCATTATCTCCCAATATCCAGATTCAGATGTATATAAGCAGGCAAGTATAGATCTCAAATACATCCGTGAAGGAGTGTTAAGATGAATAATACTGCACGCAACACTTTAGTTTTGGCAAGTTTACTAATCGTTACGGGTGCCGTTTCTTATGCCATAAGTGGCAGAAAACATAGCAAGCTGAATGAACTAAAAGCTAAGAATAAAGAACTTACACAACAGATTGCTAACATAAGAAATATGATGGAAAATAAAGAAGAATTGGAACAAGAGAGAGAGCTTCAAATAGCTCTTGCCAGTCAGCGCAGTAAAGCAATTATCGATATCGATACTCCAACTATAACTTATGATTATCTATTAAGTTTGCTGAGGTGGATGAATAAAGATATTATCTATGATTTTGCTCTCTCCGGTAAAGCTGATAGCAAGGAAGCCAGCCAGGGAACTTACAATGAATATGTCCTTTCTGGAAAGTGTAATTATCTGGATTTTGTGGATTTTACTCGCAATTTAGAATATCAAAGAGCTGTGATTACTGTGGAGGATATCTCGCTGGCTTATACCGCTGCAAGTAATGATACGATAGATTTTTCTATGATTTTTAGAACTCATTACCAACAGGGAGGAGTTCCTATAAGCGAGCTAAGCGCTAAAAAGATAGATAAATATGTAACTGCATATCAATTGTTTAGGCCTCGCGTTTATGAAACACCTATTGATTATGATTATGACACTCGTTTACTGGATATCGATAATAGCACCCTTATCGCTATAACAGGATCAAAGGCATTTATTCGTGATAGTAAAGGTCTAATTCGTATCCTCAGCCCAGGCGATAGAGTTTTGTGGGGCTATTTATATCAAGTTTATAGTAAAGAGGGAAAAGCAATTTTCAGAGTAAATAAATATGGCTATGAAGAAGATCAGATTTTAACAATAAGCAAAGAAAGATGAGGTTAGCCCAAATGAAGAAATCTATTATATTAGTTTGCCTAATACTGGCAATTAGCATTACAGGCCTGCTTGCACAAACCCAAAAAGAAGTGGAAAAATTAACATTGAGTAAAGATATCCGCATTAATGAAGCGTTGCAGATTTTGGAACCTTTTTTTATTAGGGATTCTGGGAAAAAGCTAATTAACCTCTCTTCCTATAATGGGCCCTTAGGTGTTCCCATTAATAATCTGGATTATAAAGAAGCGCTTGAGCTAATTTTGCTGAAAAACAATCTTATTCAAACTGAAGCTGTTGGTTATATTGCTATTCAAGATAAAGCTGCAACCGATTTGGGAATTGGAGTTGAAACGGGAAAAGATAGTATAATGCCAACTGCTGAAGCTGTTCAATTACCAGAGGGAGTTAGCCCCAAAGATAAACAGGTCTTAATTAATGCCGTTATAATGCTGGTAGATAAAAGCTATTCCAAATCATTAGGTATTGACTGGTCAACCCTGGTAGATGGCAAAGTAAAAGTAAATGCTGGATTTTCAGGGGCATCGCAAGTAACCGCTCCAATGAATCTTTCCGCAGAAACATCCACTGAAGCTGGTAATTATACTATAGATATAAATACTCTGCTAAAGACTATAGAAACGGAACAAAAAGGAAGCATTCTTGCCAAACCTAATATCAGAGTTTCCAATGCCCGAAAAGGGCATATACAAGTTGGCCAGGATATTTCCATCAAGCGAGTTGATGAAGCTGGAAATACAGTGGAATCTTTTTTCTCTACAGGGGTAATAATGGATGTGGAGCCTACTATTATCAAAGTGGATGATGAAGAAGTAATTTACCTGAAACTTAATATTGAACGCTCCAGTGGAGTTCCTAGTGATGTTTCCACCATCATTACCAAAAGCACTTCCTCTACAGAAGTAATATTGTTCAGCAATGAAGAAATTGCCATAGCTGGCATGTTTGATACTGACGAAACAACAGTCCGCAGTGGCATTCCCATCTTGAAAGACCTCCCTTGGTGGGTTTTTGGCATCCGCTATCTAACTGGCTATAACACAGTTGAGAAAAAAGAAAGAGAGCTAGTCATAACCATCAAAGCTGAGATTGTAGATAATGCTATAGACAGGTTACTGGAATCGCGATCTACACATATGTAAAATGATAATATAAGGAAGATTCAGTGAAAATATCTCAACGTTTATTACTGCTTTTTATTGTAATTGCTATAGTTTTTGGAGCATTCTTCTATCTGTTCAATTATATCAAACAGGAAGAAATGAAGGTTTATATTGAATATGATAACAATCAACAACGCCTTGCTCTTAATGCCCTAATTGCTACAAAAAGTGATCAGCAGATGCGGTTTTTAGATGAATTTAGCATAAATGACGATATCTATTCTGCTGTTGCTTCGCACAATGTAACAAAAGCAGAAAAATTACTTACTCCTCTAATCAGCTCCTTTGGTTATAGTGTAGCTCAAATCTACGACGAGCAGGGGCATCTTTTATTGAATCTATATAGCGAATCACTTCCCGAATTAAACAATTTGCTGATAGATTCCATTGTGCTTGATTCTCTCAAAACAGGTAAAGCAATGCAGTATTTTCACCGGTTGCAGCATTTAGTTTTAGAAAACGCAATCAGTAGTATTCATAGTTCTGCTGACACAATGAGAGAAGATAAGATAGCAGGATATCTTCTTATTGCTCAGGTTTGGGATCAAAAGAGATTAAGTGAATTTACAAAGCTGCTCGATTTTAATGCAAACATAAGCTTAAGCAAACCTATTGCTTCTGATGAGGATAAAGCAACTCAATACAGAACTACTATTACCTTCCCTTTGAATGATCTGAACGGATATGAAATCGCCTGGTTAACTTTCACGCGTTCCAATCCTTACCTAAGACAATTGCGCTCTTTGGGAAATTTGATCCTCTTTGGAACTTTGGGATTTATCTTTATTTTCTTATTGGTTCATTTCATCCTTATTCATCAGTGGATCAGTTCTCCTTTACAATTGATATCCAATTCTTTAAGCGATAATGATCCTGAATATATTAAGCCCCTGTTAGATAAAAACAATGAATTCGCGGCTATAGCGTTATTGATACAGAATTTCTTCGTTCAGAAGGATCAACTTATCCAAGAAATTGAAGAACGCATTCGCACAGAAGCCAAACTTAAAGAAGCAGAAGAACAAACCAGAAAAATACTATTGACCTCACCTGAGGCCATAATCGTTACAGATATAAGAGGCAAGGTTTTAAGCATTAATGCCGAAGGGCTGAAAATTCTTGGCGTCGAAAATGAAGAGAGTGTTTTGTTTAATCCTATATCTGCTAAGGACTTTGTTGCGCGTTGGGAATTACGTGCTTTATACCAAATGCTGGCAAAATTACGCAAAGGGATTCCGGTTAAAAATTTGGAAATAACTTTCGATAACGGAAAGGGGCAAAGTTTCCCCAGTTTAGTAAGCGCTTCTGTAATTACAGACAATGAAGGAAAACCCAATAGATTTATTTTTATCGCTCGAGATATCACAGACCTAAAAAACTTGGAACGCCAATTACGGCAATCACAGAAGATGGAATCTATCGGAACTTTGGCTGGGGGCATAGCTCATGATTTCAATAATATTATCACAATTATTGCTGGGTATATTGCTTTAGCCAGAGGCAAAATTAGCGATCCGCAAGCCTCTGAAGCTGATCTGAATCAGGCAATTAAAGCCTGCCTGAGAGCCAAAAGTTTGATTGGTAAAATTCTCACTTTCGCCCGCCAGGGAGAATTAGAAGTAGAACAAGTTAGCGTTAAAGAAGTTCTGGAAGATGCTTTACCGATGATTCGAGCTACTCTGCCTTCCAATATTAATATCGAGACGAATATAGAGTGTGAGCGCTTTGTTATGGCTGATGTAACTGAATTGCAACAGGTTCTTATCAATCTTGCCAGCAATGCTTTTCATGCAATGCGACCAGATGGAGGAACTCTAACTATTAAGCTAAATGAGATATCAGGATTTGAACTAATTGGAATAGATCCTCATATAGAACTGGAAAGAGATTATCTGCATTTGGAAGTTAGCGATACTGGCTTTGGCATCGCTCCCGAAATTATCAATCGTATTTTCGATCCCTATTTTAGCACTAAAGCAGCTGGAGAAGGAACAGGTTTAGGCTTATCCATTGTCCATGGTATCATAACCAGCTATAAAGGTTTTATCACTGTTCATAGCATTCCTGGGGAAGGAACCAGTTTTCATATCTTCCTTCCAATTGTTAACGCTCCTAAGGAAGCCAAGAAAGAGGAACAACCAAAAACTGTTTATCCCTATATTCCAGCAAAATTGATGGTTATAGATGACGAACCTGATCTTGCGGATATTTTCCATCAAGCATTAACTAACGCAGGATATGATGTTCAATCCTTTAATAACTCTACTGTAGCATTGGAAGCTTTCGAAAACAATCCGGATGATTTCGATCTTGTAATAGCTGATGTTACTATGCCTCAACTGGACGGTATGAAATTAACCGCTAAAATCAAAGCCCTAAGAAATATACCTGTGATCCTCTATACCGGTTTCAGTGATCACGGAGTTCAGCAACGCGCTACAGAGGCAAAAGTAGATAGATTGCTTAGTAAACCTCTTTTACCAGATGAACTGGTAGCCGAAGTTAGAAGAATCCTATATCTTATTAGTGGTGGGGATATAAACAATAATAATCCTGATTATTCTTGACATAAAATAACCATCCAAAGATTTGGGCTATACAATATATAATTCTGGTAAATGGAGGAAAAAATGAAAATACAGGATGATTTATATTACACTGAGACCCACGAATGGGTTCAAGTTAATGGCGATATCGCTACTATTGGTATTAGTGATTTTGCTCAGCATGAACTTGGTGATATTGTTTTTGTGGAACTTCCCGAGGTTGGCCAAAAAGTTTCTTCTGGTGAGCCCTGTGGTTCCATAGAAGCCGTAAAAGCAGTTGAAGATCTCGTTAGTCCTATTAGTGGTAAAGTTCAGGAAAAGAATACTGATTTAGAAGATAGCCCCGAGCTGATTAATAAATCCCCCTATGAAGAGGGTTGGCTATTCAAAGTAAAAATATCCAATCAAGAAGAACTGGATAATCTTCTTACTGCAGCAGAATATCAAAGAATGCTTCCCTAACAGTACATTCTG
The DNA here is from genome assembly GCA_002432865.1 of Cloacimonetes bacterium UBA5835. Lineage (GTDB taxonomy): Bacteria > Cloacimonadota > Cloacimonadia > Cloacimonadales > Cloacimonadaceae > Cloacimonas. The sequence goes on along the minus strand of DJGX01000010.1, from coordinate 53,209 downwards.
CAGTGGTTTAAATTCTGTGATAGCCAGAAATAGCAGCTTTTTAATTATTCTCTCCGCTCCTTCGGGAGGAGGAAAAAGCACTTTAGTAAACGAAGTTCTGAAAGTTGCTAAGAATATCGAATATTCTGTCTCTTACACAACTCGCAGTCCCCGAGGAAAAGAAGAGAACGGAGTTCATTATCACTTCGTCTCTGAAGCTGAGTTTTTAAAGCGAATTGATGAGGGAGATTTTTTAGAGCATGCTCGCGTATTCGGAAATTGGTATGGAACTTCCAAGAGTTTTATTAAAAGCCGCTTAGCTAAGAATCACCATGTTATTTTGGATATTGATGTGCAGGGAGCATCTCTTATCAGCGCTACCGATATCCCCTATGTGAAGATCTTTATACTTCCACCTTCTATGCAAGTATTGAAAAAACGGTTAATGCTGCGGGCTACAGATAGCGAAGAAGAAATAGCTAAGCGTATACAAATCGCTAAGGAAGAAGTTACTCACATTCCCAAATATGATTATCTGGTTATTAACGATGAGCTGGAAAAGGCAGTTCAAGATGTTTTAGCCATTATCCGAGCTGAAGAAAACCGGGTTTGCCGTTATAGCCACCCCTGCGAGGATTTTATTAATATAGGAGAAAATCAATGATACACGAAAAAATCGAAACTTTTCTGGAAAAAGCTGATATAAACTATTTATTCTGTCTTTTATCCGAATTGGAAGCATATCGTCTGCTTCAATTACCTGTCTATGTAAGGCAGAAATTTCCAGAAAAAATAACCGTTATGGCTATGAATCATGTTGCCGAAAATGAAGTTCCGGATTACATTTCAGAATTGGCAGAAGCAGAACTTGCTGCAATGGAACAGGAAAGTCCCTTTATAGAAGAAGAGGGTGGCGAAGAAGAAGCTGAAGAAACTGTGGACGATTCTACCAAGTTCATAGAAGATTTTGCCGATTCAGAAGGTTTTAAAGAAGAAGAAGACGAAGACGAAGACGAAGAAGACGAAGACGAAGAGGACTTTTACGATTACGATAACGATAGTGAAGACGACGATCTTTAACCGATGAAGCTAAATGCCTTACACCAATATTTAGAGTTTTTAGCGAACAGCGGTATAAAAGAACTCTATTTTCCAGGAAGCGATAAACGACAACGCTTGAATGATCTTCAAATTCAATATTCTACCTGTAGTAAGTGCCCCTTACATAAAAACCATCATAACTTTGTTTATGGAGAAGGAAACCCCGATGCCATAGCTATGTTGATTGGTGAAGGACCCGGAGAACAAGAAGACCTGAAAGGAAGACCTTTTGTAGGAGCTGCAGGTCAGCTTTTGGATAAAATGCTGGCTGCAATACATATTAACCGTAGCGAGATTTATATAACTAACATTGTAAAATGCCGTCCTCCAGGAAATCGTAATCCTGAATTAGAGGAACGTCTGGCCTGTTTACCCTATCTGGTTGAACAAATTAACATTATTCAACCCAAAATATTGTTGATTATGGGGTTAGTAGCAGCACAAACTCTTTTGGGAAACAACAATTCTCTTGGCTGGCATAGAGAAAAAATTCACTATTTTATGGATATTCCTGTTTTTGTAACCTATCATCCTTCTGCTCTCTTAAGAAACTCTAATTGGAAAAGACCTGCCTGGATAGATTTACAGGAATTCGAGAAAGAGTATCGCAAGATCTTAAATGAGCAGACTAATTTCGATGCAAAATTTCCTGATAAACCGAATATCGCTACTTCCAATGCACTCACTGATAGTGAGTTGCCATTATCTGATTAAGCTAAGATAATAAATAATGTGCAACAGCAAAATCTTTCCGTCTTCATTTTCTCAGCGGAGTTTGCTTTTATCTATTTTATTTTCATTATTCTTCCTTTTATTTTCCTGCTTACAAGCTCGTATTGCAATTTATGGAGATACAAGAAGCAATCCTGATATTCATAAACAGATAGTTAAACAAATTGCTACTTTTAAACCGGAAGCTATTTTTCATACAGGAGATTTGAATAGCTCTGGAAAAAATCAGAAAGAATATGATACTTTTTTCCAAATCATTTCACCGCTAACTCAATTTGGTGAATTTTATCCTGCCAGAGGTAACCACGAAAAAGATCTCTCTCTATTTTTAAAGAATTTTCCCTATCTGAATGGCAGCTCATACTATACTGTTATGTATGATAGCATCCGTTTTATTATTTTAGATAGTGTTTTAGACCTCTCCCCTACCTCAGAACAATATTGTTGGTTACACGAACAATTACAGGAAAAGATCCCTTCGCTGCTGATTTTGCATCATCCGGTTTTTTCTTCTGGAGAACATAGTGATGAGCTTGGTCTCCAGCTTTTTCTCCCTGAACTTTTACAACAATCCTCAGTGAAAGTTGTTTTTAGCGCTCACGATCACAATTACGAACGCTCTGAATATAACAACATAACCTATATTGTTACAGGTGGAGGGGGAGCACCTTTACGCGAGATTTATAGCCACAATCCCTATTCACTTGTTTTTAGCAAACAACATCATTACATTATTGCCGAGCGCGAGGGGCCCTTAATTAATTTTAAGGTTTATGCCTTATCCGGCGATATTATTGATACTTTTTTAATTGGTGGATTTTAGATATGCCCAATCCTAATGTTCTTGCTATTCATGATTTATCTGGTTTTGGCCATACCTCTTTAATGGCTGTTATACCTATTATGTATAGAATGGGTATCGAAGTGGCTACTATGCCAAGTGCTTTGCTTTCTGCCAATACAGACCATCCAGGATATATTATACAAGATAATAGCGATCTTTTAGAAAAGTCCTTTCAGCATTGGAAGGAACTAAAGCTTAGCTTTGATGCTATATATACAGGATTTTTAGGTTCGCCGAAACAAGTCGCTCTGTTGCTTGATTATTTACCGAAACTTAAAAAAAATGAGACGATTACTTTGGTTGATCCTGTTTTGGCTGACGAGGGGAAATTATACAGTTGTTACACCTGGGAAATGGTTGAAGCAATGCGTTCATTACTTGCCATTAGTAATCTCATCACTCCTAATTGGACAGAATTTGCTTTTTTGAGCGGGTATCAAACTTGGGAAGCTATTAAACCTGAACAAACCAAAGAACGTTGTAGAAAATTAGCTGCTTGGGGACCTCGTTATATCGTGGTTACTAGTGCACCCAATTCCAAAGGCGAATTTTCCTCTATTGTTTTCTATGATGCAGATAATGATTATTATCAAGAATTGGACTGCCTTTATGCCCCTGTTAATTTTCCTGGTTCCGGAGATTGTTTTTCTGCAATGCTTTTAGCAGGGATTATCAATGGCTATAGTATTATCAACTCCATCAAGGGAGCAATCGCTTTTATGCATAAGGCAATTGAAATAAGCATTCCTACAGTGGTTAACCGCATAACCGGTATCAATTTGGCTGCAGCCTTAAAAAATGATCCTTTCCTTTTCTTCTCCGATAAAGCTTAGAAAAGAAATATATCATATTATACCAAGATGTCTTAATGGAGATCTTGGTTTTTTTTTGATTATTTATTTTATGATTAATGAGGCTTATTCAGTTCTTTAAAACCTTGTCTCCTAAACAAAATCAACATACCAGAGTTGCATATTAGATATCCTCTTAGTAGATAATAACTATTTGTTTGGAAACAATCTTGCATTAATATTTATAGATATGGAGATAATAATTCGTTTTCACAAATATGAATGGGGTTCTGATTATGCTTTGCTTTATATTTTATAGAAAAGGACCTAAATGTATAGATGTTATGGCCACATAATGTTATATAAGATAAGGAGATAGAGAAATGAAAAAATTGGCGATAGTGCTTGGTCTTGCCCTTTTAGTTACAGGGCTTTTTGCCACTTTTGAATGGAGCGATGCAGTAGCTATCCGTCAGGGTGTAAATATTGAATGGTTTCGCACCGGTATTGAAACTACCGACGGAGGAGCTATTTATGTTTGGTCAGATACAAAACTTGGCGAGCGCGATCTTTGGGCTCAGAAAGTTAATGCCTCAGGAGATATGGTTTGGGGAGAACCAATTCTAATAGATGGCAAGTTAGACCGTCAAGAAGACCCTGTAATAACCAGAACAAGTGATAATAATTATGTTATTGCCTGGGTAGATTTTTCTGCAGATTTAGATGGCGATATCTATGCTCAAAAAATAGATGAACAGGGTAATTTACTTTGGCAAGTAGGCGGAGTTTCAGTTTGTTCCTTAGTTGGAATGCAGATTTCGATAAATATGGAACCCGATAATGAGGGAGGAGTGTTTATTATTTGGGTGGACAGTCGCCATCCCAGTAAAGACCTTTTTGGCCAGCATCTTTCTGCAAGTGGCAATGCTCAATGGACGCAAAATGGTATTCCTATCGCCGATGGACTGGGAGATGAAATTCAAAATACAATGCTTCCTGATGGACAGGGAGGATTTATTATTGCATACACCCACAGCTATGCCAGTAATGATGATCTCTATGCTAAACATTTTGATGCCAATGGAACAATGACTTGGCCAAATCCTGTTGTTATTAGTAATGCGAATGGAAACCAATCTGACATTAGGATGGCTGCTTTAACTGATGGCGATTTTGTTGTTACCTGGCAGGACAAGAGAAATACCGATCCCGATATTTATGCCCAAAAAATCAACTTAGCCGGAGATTTGCTCTGGGGAGATTATCTTGTTGTTTATAGTGATCAGGACGGCTTAGCAAGGCCGCAATTGAGTCCCAGGATAGTAAAAACCTCTGATAACTGTGCTATAATAGTTTGGGAAGATTTTAGCTTAGATACTCAAAATGCTGATCTCTTTGCCCAAAAAATATCAACAACCGGCACAAAACTCTGGTCAGAAGAAGGTGTTGCCCTTTGTACAGCAGAATTTGCTCAATATGGACCTCGTATGGCTCCTGATGATAATGGTGGTTGTTATGTAGTTTGGGATGATTTACGAAATGGTAATGCACCCAATGATGATATATATGCTCAACATCTATCTTCAACTGGAGTTGCCTTATGGGAAGCAAATGGAAAGCCTATTTGCACTGCACCCAATCAGCAAAACGGAAGCTTAATAAAAGTTAGTAATAACACCGTTTTTATCAATTGGATGGATATTCGCAACGGCAGTGTAGGTATATACTATCAATCACTATCTTCTACGGGAACTCCTCTCTTAGCTACAAATGGAGTTGAAGTTTTTTGGGGTTTGAGCGGAGACACACCTCTGGATAATTACTTAATTTTAAAGCGTAGTTCAGATGTAGTAATTATTTGGCAGGATACCCGTTTTGCCAATGACGGTTATAGGATATATTTCCAATTCCTTAATCCAGACGGTAGTATAGGTTTGGAAACGAATGGACGCCCAGTAACAACTTCTGTGGGAGGAACTCAATCCACACCTTGCGCTTATGTAACTCCAGATGATCAAATTGTTATTATTTGGGAAGATGCCAGAGGTGATAATCCAAAAGTTTATGCCCAGCTGATCGGACAAAATGGAGAAAGATTATGGGGAGACGAAGGTATTCCTTTAACTGTAAGTAGCCCGATAAGACAGAAGGACCCTAAAGTAACTTATTATAACGGTTCGTTTTACTTTGGATGGTCAGGTTCAGACCAAATTGGATTAAATTTCTTTTACCATGTTTATGGTCAGCGGATACAAAATGGACAAAAAATGTGGGGACCAGATGGATTGATGATTTCCAATCTCTCTCAGAGTGATTTCAATAACGAATGTACTCTCTATGATCTTATTGATAACTATTATGTTTGGGAGAGATATCACCCCGATAATACTAGAACAGTTTGGGTTAAAAGAGTTGCAGAAGATGGTTCATCTATGGATAATTGGCCTGAAGATGGATTACGAGCTTCTACTTATAACGATTATGATACTATCCAATTGCTTCCCAAAGCTCATAAAACTCCAGACGGTATCTTTGTGATGTGGAAAGATGCCCGAGGTGATTTTCTTCAAAATTACTGGGGACAGCATATCTCGGATAATGGAAACTATTTATGGAATACTATAGGCGTAAATCTTGCTGATAGCGGAAGAGAACAAGAATTACCAACAATCACAGTAACCGATAGCGGTATCACTTTTGCCTGGTGTGAAATAATTGATGGTGTTAATGATATTAAGGCTCAGAAGTTCTCTTTTACAGGATCACCTTTATGGGGCGATACAGGTTTCTTTGTTGTACAACGAGATTCCACTCAATCCACACCATTTTTGGCTAGTTTCCCCAATGGGGGTTACCTTATCAGCTGGGAAGATTATAACATCGAACGCGACCTCTACTATAAATATATTCGTGAAAATGGCGATATGATCGGAAACATTAATGGCAATGTCCTCTGCGATAAAGCCAAATCTCAATATCAACCTCAAATAGCCATTTTGAATAATAAAGCATATTGTGTTTGGGCAGATGGACGATCCAGTGGAAAAACTCAAATTTTGGGACTCTATGCCCAAAAACTAGGTAACGGAACCCCCAATATCGATGAGATTGCTCCTTCTGTTCAAAATATGATGCTACAGCAAAATTATCCCAATCCCTTCAATCCGCAAACTACTATTAACTTTACTTTGAAGGATAATATCCACTCCCTAAACTTAAGCATCTATAATATAAAAGGACAATTGGTCAAAACCCTTTACCGCGGAGCCCTGCAAAAAGGCCAATATAACTTAGTGTGGGATGGAACCAACGATTCCGGAAAACAGGTTAGCAGCGGAATATATTTCTATAAACTAAGCAATGGAAAGGAAACACAACAGAAAAAAATGGTGCTGATGAAATAATAACCGTGAACTGCATATAAAAAATATATGCAATAAGTGAATAGCGTGTTAGATTAACATAGGGAATTATATTATAAGAGTCCCCATTGCCATAATTGGTTGTTACATATAGTACGAACTTTGGGCAGTTGGGACTCTTGTTTTGCTCTTCCCCAATATCCACTTTTAATGAACTACGAACTTGGGATATTACGCACCAGAGAACACAGATTTGAATTTTCCTTCCGGTGTAAGACAGAGCTTGGCAAATCAGCAAGCAATACGATACAGAAGATTTCTCCAGTTATAGAACTCGTTATTGATAATTGTGTAAATGATAATGTAGCAATAATACACGAGGTGTTTTTGTTAAGAAGTACTTTTATCTATTATTCTGTCTCTCTATCACTTGGGCTACTAGGAAAGATTAGTAACTAATACTACTATCCCAGAAAAAACAAGTAGAAATAATATATCCCGATAGCTGAACTTTTGTTGATATAGTTTTGTTCTTTTACCTTCACTTCTAAAACCTCTAAGTTCCAAAGCAATGGCAGAAGTCTCACTATTTCTGATTAGTTCTGCTAAAGAAGTAATTGCCAATTGTTTATAAACCTGTAAGCGTTTGGCAATTGAAAGATTGGCAGAATCAATGCCCCGCAGTTTCAATCCTGTTACAAATCCTTTTAATTGGGCTAAAAATTTCGGGACAAGATGAATAGCATAAGACAGCATAAAAGAAAGCTCTTCTGGAAAACGGATTGCAGAAAAGGCCTTGGAAAATTCTGGATATTCCATTACGGCTAATGACTTAGCACAATAAATAACTGTTAATAAACGTAATGCCAGCTGGATAGAAATTTGAACTGCTTCTGAACTAATTTTCAATATCCCATAAGACCAAAGCAAAGATCCGCTTCTTCTAAAAACGATTTGGAAAAAACTTAAGACCAACAAAAAGGGTAAAGTATGCCACAGGGTTTTTAGTATTTTCTGCCAACCATTTTTCATCCTAAAAGCAGCATAAATTGACGCCAACAAAGTTAAAAAAAGTAGCGAGCTTGGCTTTTTAACGATAAATACCATTGTAGATAGCAATAAAGCCATAAGAATATGTGTAAGTGGATGCAGGGCATTCTTCTTTGTCATTTTGTTTCTTCTTGCAAAAAATGGTTACGAATAGTTAATACCCTATCAAACATATCGTTATGCTCTTCCAACGAATGAGATACAATTAACATCCCAGGGTGCTTCTTACTTTTATATTGCAGCAATTGTAGAAGTTTAGTTCCAGCATCCTTATCTAAAGAAGCAAAGGGTTCATCCAATATCCAGAATTTAGATAGTAACTGAGGTAATATTTGTTGCGATACCATTTTTTGCTGTCCAGCAGATAGTTCTGTAAATAATGGATCATCTTTTAGTGGTAGATCGGGTAGCTGTTTAATAGCCAGTTGCCAAAACAGCCAATTTTGTGCAACACTAATTCCCAAAAGGTTTTCTTTGGTGATCTGGCTCTGATAATAGATGTATTCAAAGTTCTTTGTGTCCAATCCCTGCATCAGCTTTCCACCTAAATATATTTTACCTTTTAAGGGTTTAATTAGCCCTGCTAAGAGCTTCAGAAAAGAGCTTTTCCCTGCTCCATTATTACCAGTTAATAGTATATTTTGCTTGCTACCTATCTCAACAGTAAGCTTTGTAAATAGCGGCTTCGATTGAGGATAAGCAAAATTAAGCTCTTCTATCTGGTAAAGGATATCAGTGTTAGGATTTATCTGGTAACCTAAATTATCAGCTATATTCAAATAGTTATTACTGATGAAGGCGATATCTGTTTTAGGGAGTTGCGGATTATCTGCTAAAATAAAAGAAAAATCGGCTAAGGTTTCTATTATAGGGTTGTGATCTACCACTACAATTATTTTGCCTTGTTCTTTCTTGTCACTAATCCATTTTAAGACCAATTTAACTGCCCGATTATCTAATCCATTTAGGGGCTCATCTAAAAGCAGTATTGGTGGATCTATTGTTTCAGCAATTGCACAAAGCAACAGTTTTTTTTCGCCTCCGCTTAAGGTTGAAGGATCCCTATAAAGTAAATTACTAAGGCCAAATTGCTGGGTAGCAAGATTTACTCTTTCCCATATTTTTTCCGAGGGGATAGCCATATTTTCCAAAGCAAAAGCAAGTTCTGAAATACAATCAGGAAAAAAGATTTGAGCTTCTGTATCGCTTAGTTGATGCCATAGATAGTGGTGTTTTTCTTTCAGGGGAATTGTTTGCAAGTCTATATTATTCCAAATAAGATCACCGGTCGTTTTAGCTTGAACATATTCGGGAATAATTCCACTGATAGCATTTAGCAGAGAACTTTTTCCGCTGGCGTTAGGCCCTTTTAAATGAAATACAGTCCCCTCAGGAATTTCTATATTGATCCCTTCAAGCAAGTTTCGGTCTGCAAACGAAATGCCGAAATCCTTTAAGATAAGCATCAAAAAATCTCGAAGTAAAGCGCTCCCCTAAAAACTTGAGGTTCAGCTAAAGCATCGGTAAAATTCATTAATTCTTCACTATCTTTATATACAATGCGAAATTGCATCTCCGGAGTGGTTTCCCAATGCAGAATTTTTGCCAGACGAATTAGTTGATTTATCGAATCTTCACTAATTAGCGCATAGTTATCACATTGTAAATAAACAAGATCTTTCATCCACATTCCACCCGGAATCTGAGGACTTTTTAAGTTATAGAGATCCTCTGGAGTTTTTTCCAAAACGGCTCCCTGCAAGTGTAATGGATAAGTTAAACTCTGTTTAAGTCCATCTCGACTATAAAGTATAACCTTTTTTTCTTCTGCTGGCGATAAATCCATTAAAACATCACTTAGATAATAACCCTCAATATTCACGAAGGGCTTGAGGTCCTTTTGTAAAGTGTATTTTTTTAGAGTATCTTGGAGCAGGAAAAAACGCGTCGGACGAATAAGCGGATGAAAATTTTCCAATACAACACGATCTAAACCTTTTATCCATTGCATTTCTCGCAAAGTAGGGAAAATAAGGCGTAGCATATATTCCTCAAAAGGAATGCCATCTTGAGCAATAACAATGTAGCTTTCCAGAGAATCAAACTCACTTTTTTCTAAAGTTACCAGATAGCGGTCTGAGGATTCAAAACGGATAGTGGCAAAATCACCTAACTTCTGCTGTTTTAGCCAGATATCAAACCTAAAACCTTGCCAATTATTAAGGCGAACGATTCCATCCTTCTCGCGAGTAGTTTTTAGTTCCTGTGTTTCCAGTTTATACAGTTCTGCATTATCATAAATATGGCTAATACCTTTACTATCTATGATTTCTAAAGCAGTTAAGAAGACAATAACTTCCAGCAAAATTAAAAGACAAATGTATTTCTTCATCATATAATCCTTGTTGCTTTCAATGATTGATAAATTCCAAAACCAAGATAGCCACCTATAATTCCAGAAGCTAATGCTAAACAAGTATTAAAGCCAATCATTAAAGGAGGCATTTTAAAAAAGATAGCAGAAGAAACTAAAGACCCCGTTAAATTGGCAAAAGCGCACAACAACAAATGAGTAAGCAGTTTATTTTTCTTAGGATATAGCCAATAAATCAGGTCTGCTATAATTCCTGGAAGTGTATATGCCACTAAAGAAAAAGCCCCCATTCTACCCGCCATTCCAATCAGTAAAACTAGAATTGATTGCAAAAACCCATAAAGTGTACCAGTTAAAGGTTTATCCACTATTACGATCGTTAAAACTAACCATAACATATAAAGTCCGCCTGTTAGTGAACCACCAGGAATTCCTAAAGGAGTGGAAATAATTTTAGTGATAGGATTAATAATAGGTTTTACGGCAATTCCCAAAGCAGCGATGGAAGTGATAACAATTAAATCCTTTACGGTAAAATGCTGGAGCAGTTTCATTAGATAAGTTTCTTTAGTGTATTACTTTTTAATTCATATTGAATCAGTTCAATTCCTGCCTCGCGAAAAAGCTCTTCTCCTAGTTCGTCAGGATAAGTCTCTGCTATATAAACAGTCTTAATTTCTGCGTTGATAATTAAACGAGCACAAATACTACAGGGTTGATTTGTACAATAAAGAATTGAACCGCGCGTGGAAGAACCATTTATAGCTGCTTGAATTATAGCATTTTGTTCAGCATGCACACCTCTACAAAGCTCATGATTTTTTCCAGAAGGAACATTTTGCTGTTTTCTTAAACAACCAATTTCTGCACAGTGAGGAACCCCTTTGGGGCTACCATTATAACCGGTTGAAATAATTTGATTATCGCGAACCAAAACTGCACCTACTTTTCTGCGGAGACAAGTGCTTCGCTTTGCTGCAAGATATGCCATTTCCATAAAATACTGTTGCCAGGAAGGTCTTTCCATTTTTTCTCCTGTAGATTTTGTATTTTTCAATTATCTTATAACCCTACTTTCTGTCAATAGCTTTGCTGTAACTTAAAATCAACTTTTTACTTAGGGGGTCAGGATTTGTTACTTTCAATAAGAAAAAATGCTCCCAAGTTATGAATTGTAAGAAAGAAAAAAGCTGGTTTTATGTTACCCAAAAGAGAAAGAACATACATTGTATCCAGGCAGCAGTTGTAAATGAAATTATATCCAGTGTGTAAAGGTAAAAGATCTGGAAACCTGTTTCGGGAGGTTATCCTAACTACTAAACTGCTAAAAAATATGGATGATGCAATGAGCAGATATCTTTAATACAAGCTTGATAGTATATTCGTTGTAGGTTGATGTGGACATCGCCCTCCGCCCTCCGCCCTCCG
>DJGX01000010.1:0-41517 GCA_002432865.1 Cloacimonetes bacterium UBA5835 | reverse complement strand
CCCTCCGCCCACTGCCCTCCGCTAAAATGCTCCTAAACTCCTTGTTTCTAAATTTACATCCCGCCATTTCCCTATTTCGCTAATCGCTATTATCAGAATTCCCTTGCCAAAAAATCCCTTTCCTTATTTTAATGGATTCATAATAAAAAAGGGGAAGTTCATAATGGCAGATAAATTATATTTAATTGATGGCACCGCACTATTATACAGGGCTCATTTTGCCTTTATCAAAAATCCTTTGATCAACAGTAAAGGAAAAAATACCAGTGCTATCTTTGGAGTAATAAATTCTTTTTTACATATCATCGAAAATACTCAGGCAGCTTATGTAGCCATTTCTTTTGACCGTAAAGCTCCTACTTTTCGTCATACTCTCTATGAAGCATATAAAGCTCAGCGTCCTCCAATGCCAGAAGAACTTACTGCACAAATTGAGCCAGTGAAAAAATTCTTTGAATTAATTGGTCTAAAGGAAATAGGGATGGATGGTTACGAAGCTGATGATATTTTAGGAACTATGGCAAAGCAATTCAAAGATCAATTTCAAATTGTGTTTTTAACCAGTGACAAAGATTACTGTCAATTAATTGATGAGCGTTCCGTGATGCTTGATCCGATGAAAGATGTAATTTTGGATCGGGATGCCGTTTATGCCAAGTATGGAGTTTATCCTGAACAATTTATAGATTATTTAGCTTTGGTAGGAGACCCTTCCGATAATATTCCTGGAGTAAAAAGTATCGGACCCAAGACTGCCTCAATGTTACTTTCCGAGTATAAAACGCTTGATAATATTTATGCCCATTTGGATTTTATAAAGCCGCGCTGGAAAGAGCTGCTTTTAGAAAACAAAGAAAATGCTTATCTTTCAAAGGAGTTAGCTACTATTAAAACTGATGTTCCTATTCCCAAACCGGATTTAGAATATTTAACTTTTTGGACGAAGGACCTAAAGAAGGCAATTCCTCTATTGGAAGAATATGAAATAAATTCCATCAAGCGTAAAATTGAATTAAACTATCCAGAGCCGACAGATACAATACAACAATCTGAATATCAAGATGATATCTTTAATATGGAAAGCAAAAAATCAGAAGCGGTTTCGGAAGCTGACACAAAAATGCCTTTTAAAGCAATTTTAGTGAATACCCGCAATTTTGTTACTTTGTTAAAGGAAATAAAAGAAGCACAGCTGATTTCGCTTGATACGGAAACCGATTCGCCAGATCCGATGCTGGCAAATTTAGCAGGAATATCCTTTTGTATGAATGAAGCAAAAGCATACTATCTTCCTTTGGGTCACCAGATGGCGGATAATCTATCCCTTCCGGAAGTTATCCGTCATCTCGAAGATGCCATACAAGGAAAACTGCTCTTGGGGCATAACCTCAAGTTTGATTTAATTGTTCTTTGCAGACATGGATTGAACTTAAATAATCCTATTTTTGATACTATGTTGGCTGCTTATATTCTTGATCCCGGCACTTTAAATTATTCATTAGATGCCTGTGCGGTAAGCGAATTGAATTATAAAATGATCCCCATCAGTGATTTAATTGGTAAAGGCAAAAATCAATCCACATTTGATTATGTAGAATTGGATAGAGCCTGTATTTATTCAGCAGAAGATGCCTGGGTAGTATATAAGCTATATCCGATTTACCATAGAAAAGTAGATTTTAGTGTTATGGCGAATCTTTTTTACACAATCGAATTGCCTCTAATAAAGGTTTTACAACGAATGGAAATGAACGGTATGGCCATTGATTGTTCTGTTTTAACGGAGATATCCCATAAAATAAATCAGGAATTGAAGAAATTAACAGATATAATTTATGCTTATGCGGGCTATGAATTTAATCTCAATTCTACACAACAATTAGCAAAAATGCTCTTTGAAGAAAAAAAGCTCCCAACCCGAAAAAAAACCAAAACAGGTTATTCTACGGATAACAGCGTGTTAGAAGAACTGGCAGAAGATTATGAAATTGCTGGTACCATAATTCAATATCGACAGCTTGCTAAACTGCAATCTACTTATATCAACGCTTTACCTAAAATGATAAATCCTGAAACCGGAAGAATACATTCTTCATTCAATCAAACAGTTACTTCCACAGGACGTCTTTCTTCTTCCAATCCCAATCTGCAAAATATTCCTGTCCGTACAGAAATTGGACGCGAAATCAGAAAGGCATTTTACGCTAAAGATGAAGAGCATTTAATATTGGATGCCGATTATTCTCAGATAGAATTGCGTTTGTTGGCTCTGATGAGTGAAGATGAAGTTTTAATAGAAGCTTTTAAACAAGACCTCGATATTCATAAAAGAATGGCTGCCAAGATTTATAATGTATCCCTTGAACAAGTTACTCCAGATCAAAGAAGAGCAGCCAAGACTATTAACTTTGGCATTCTCTACGGTATGGGGCAAAGAAAACTCTCCCGCGAACTGGGTATCCCTCAAAATGAAGCAAAACAAATAATTGACGACTATTATGCGCAATTTCCTTCCATCCGAGAGTTTATTAATCAGTGTATTCTTAAAGCCCGCCAGCAACATTATGCTGAAACCCTTTTTGGTAGGCGTTTATATCTTCCTAATATAGAAAGTAAAAACCAGGGATTGAGAAGTGAAGCAGAAAGAATTGCTGTAAATATGCCTATTCAGGGAACAGCAGCTGATTTAATCAAAATAGCTATGCTGGATATTCATAATCAGATAGATAAACGGGAAGATATAAAAATGATTCTACAAGTTCACGATGAATTGCTCTTTGAAGTTCATCAAAAGGCAATAGAAGAAGCTAAAATAATAGTTCAAACCTGTATGGAACATGCGTTACCTAAAGAATATGCGGATAAAGTTCACCTGAAAACAGACCTGGGAGTGGGAGTAAATTGGTTTGAAGCGCACTGAGAATGAAGAATTAAGTCAGAAGCTGGCATCGCTTATATAACTTTAAATCAGCCATATAACCAAATTTGTGGAAGCTGCATAAACATTATCTGTAGGATACTATTTCTTTTCTGCATCCTCGGTATGTTTTATTCTTTCTAACCAATGTGATTTCTTTGGAAAGCGTAAAATCCAATGTACTAGGAAAGTGAGTAGAATAAGAACAATTACCCCAATAACGAGTAGCAACCAAGGGAAGTCCTTTCTTAATTCCACAGACATAAGTTCTTGCTTATGCCACATTTTACGGGTATCATATTTCCAGGCAACGGTACGATTATTATAATCTACATTTTCCGGTAAGGCATTGGTAGAAATAATTTTCCAAGGTAGATGAACTTTATATGTCCATACAGGATTATCGGGTTGTAATCTACCAATAATATGTTCAATATCATCTTCGTCTTCAGGTTCCTGACTGCCAAGAGCAATTCTTCTTTTAAAAGTTATTCTTCTTCCGGGTTCTTTATTCAGAGTTATTTTTCCCCAAAAATCAGCTGTTCCTAATTGATCATTCACATTATTAAAAGCATCTATGTTTTTGAATTTAAAGTTAATAGTATAAATAACATCAGGACCTTTTCGGTAAATGTCATAGGATTGTAAATTTATTCCTGGTAAAGCTGCTTTGCGCATAATTTCTTCTGGGTTTTCATAAGGAGAACGATGAACTATACGGATAACAGCTCTTCCTGAGCCATTGCGATTAATCCATAGTTCTTCATCATATTGAACGCATCCAGCCAAAACCAGAAGCGTTAGCAGCAGCATTATAAGGCGTTTCATTTAGCAATCCTTCTTTATTAATAAAGCTTTATAAATCAATAAAACAAAAAGCGTTTTTTTTGGCAAGGGAAAAATTTCAGTTGACAAAAGTACTAAATTGCTTATAATAAAAGAAAGAGAATCAATTAGGGAGGAAAGAAAATGATAGCATTAAGACAACTATGGCGTTGCGCTATTTGTGGAAATGTAGTTGAAGTAACTTATGTTGGAGGTGGTGAATTAGTTTGCTGCGGTCAACCAATGTACTTGTTACAAGATAACACAGTAGATGCTGCAACAGAAAAACATTTACCTGTCGTGAAAGATTTGGGAGACAAAATTGAAGTCTCTGTAGGAAGCGTTCCTCATCCGATGGAAGAGAAACATTATATTGTATTTATTGAGGTTCTAACCGATAAGAAAGTTTTGCGCAAAGAACTGAAACCTGGAGAAGAACCTAAAGCTATTTTTAAAGTATCGATGGATAAGGTTAAAGAAGTGCGTGAATATTGTAATATACACGGACTTTGGAAAGCATAACTATAATAAGGAGAAGAAAAATGTCATTTAGAGAAACAAGAACTGCTGAAAATCTGATGAAATCTTTCGCAGGTGAAAGCCAAGCCAGAATGAGATATTTATATTCAGCTAAAACAGCTAAGAAAGAAGGCTTTGAGCAAATATCTAATATTTTTACAGAAACTGCAGATAACGAAAAAGAACATGCCAAGGTATTCTTCAAACATCTATTGAGTAATGGTGTGGAAGGTGAAATGATTAATATCATTGCTTCTTATCCTGTTGGTTGGTCTGCAGATAACACACTAAAAAATCTGGAATATGCAGCAAATGGTGAAAATGAAGAATGGTCGGAATTATATCCTTTGTTTGCCGATGTTGCAGAAGAAGAAGGTTTTAGCGATATAGCTCATTCCTGGAGAATGATAGCTAAAGTGGAAAGAGAACACGAAAAGCGTTTTCGCAAGCTCTATGACAATGTGAAAAACCAGAAGGTCTTTATTCGCCAGGAAAAAGTCCTATGGAAATGTTTGAATTGTGGATATGTGCATGAAGGAACTGAAGCTCCTAAGATTTGCCCTTCCTGCAGTCATCCTCAAAGTTATTTTGAACTCTTTAAGGAAAACTACTAAAAACTGCAAGGAGACCAAAAATGCAAAAATATCAATGTATGGCATGTGGATGGATTTACGATCCCGCTGAAAACAACAACATTCCCTTCGAAGAGCTTCCTGATGATTTTGTCTGCCCAGAATGTGGTGTCGGAAAAGATATTTTCGAACCCTACGAATAACTAAATAACCTTTCTGGCCACTGGGGAGTTTTATCTCTCCAGTGGCTTAACAAAAAATAAATGATATGTGAGGTCTAAAGTGCAACAACAGGAATTTGAAGAAATTTTGGATTTTGCTATCTCGCGTGAAGAGGAAGCGGTAAAATTCTATCAAGAATTGCAAGAACAATCCCAATTTCAGGATGTAAAGAATATGCTGAAGGATTTGGAAATGATGGAAAATGGTCATATTCAGATAATTGAAAACATTCGTATAACAGGTGTGAAAGAAGAAGATATTCAAAAAGTGCCCAATTTGAACATAAGTGAATACTTATGCGTAGATCCCTCTGATCTGGATATGAGCTACCAAAATTTACTTGTTCGAGCTATGAAACGAGAAGAAAACTCCTTTCTGCTCTATTCGGAAATGAGCGTTAAATTTCCCGATGCAGAAATAGCTACTCTTTTTAGACGCCTGGCTGCCGATGAGGCAAAGCATAAACTGTTTTTTGAAAACTTATACGACGATTGGATCAGGACTGGAAATTGAAACTTGCCATAGATTCTACTCAAAATTCCGGTTCTATAGCTTTAGCAAATGAAGAGCGGGTAATCTATTCTGCCTATTTTGATATAAAGATAACCCACAGTGAAACATTGATGCCAGCAATTGACTACGCATTCAAATTTTGTAATATTTTGCGTAGTGAATTGCAAGAAATCTATGTGTGCATAGGTCCTGGTTCATTTACCGGACTAAGAATCGGATTGGCAACCGCAAAAGGGATTGCCTTCGCTTTAGGAATTCCCCTCTATGCATATTCCTCTTTGGAATTGGCAGCATTACCAGCAAGCGGATTGGGAAAAAATATTTTCGCTGCCGTTGATGCTAAAATGCAAGAAGTTTATTATGCCTATTACGATCAGCAGCTAAAAGAAATTATACCTCCCTCCATTGCCACGCCTGAAGAATTATGTAATCTGGATTTGGAGGATTTTATCTTATGCGGAAGCGCTTCAGAAATGCTTGCTCTGCGGTTTAAAAATTCCTATAATTTTTATACTCTCCATCCTGTTATGAAAATTCCTTCGGCAGCAGGGCTGTTTTCTATACCAAACTTGTTACCGGAAAAGCACTTCCCCCAAATTTTGGAAGAATTGGAACCCTTATATTTAAGAGAGGCAAGGGCGCAGGTAAAAAAAGCAAAACCAAAACAGTGAAAAAAATAAGAAAAAATGCACTTGTTACACAACAATCTCCTGTTTACTCGGTTGCTGCATACATAATTTAACGATAGCAGCATTCTTTTATGGGAACCAGGATTGTTTCTTCCTTAGCTATTTGTGGTAGAGTTGCGGTGGAGCTACGGCGGGAAAATGCCGAGTAACACCATTGTAGCTCAGCGGTAGTTAATAAGTAGGAACCAAGCAAAAATGAATAAGTTAGTTTCAATTGAGGAAGTAAACATAGGATCAAATTATTTTTCAGATAACCCTCGGGAAATAACTTGACGGATTGGTTGATTTTATGATAAAGGAACAGAACTTGCTGTAATTATCTTAGCAGAACAAAAAAAAAGATGGATATGAATATGAAAAAAGCTTTTATATTACTAACGGCCATCCTGATTGGAATCAATTTGGCTGCCTTCGAAACAGTGATTAAAGTAGATAAGAATGCCTGGCAAACGAAACAACAGGCAGATGGTTATCCTGTTACATTACAAACTGGTGAGCCGGTTCTTCCTTATGTACCGGTAAATGTACTAATACCTTTTGGGCAAAGATATCAAAATGCCAGTATTCAATTAGCTCCAGCTGAACTTGTGGCAGAAAGAGTAACTTTTGAAATTGCTGGACTTCAATTGCCTATTTCCAGAATGAATATTCCCAATGCCGGTTCTTATTCGTCAGCGGTTTTGGAGAATAAGCTTTATCCTGAAAGGGAGTGGCAGTTTTTAGGAATTCAATATTTTCGTGGTTATCAAATTGCGCTTTTCAATGTTTATCCTTATCGCTATAATCCTATTACGCAGAAGCTGTATGTTAGTTCTGAGATTAGTGTATCCATCAACAGTGAATTTTCGGAAGCAGAAGCAGAATATCAATCGAATTTTTACACTCCTAATTCTAAAACTCTATCTTATATAAATTCGCTGATTTGCAATCCCGAAAATATAGCAAGCTATCAATCTGCAAGTAATTATAGAAGTGTACCCATTTTAAGCCGGGATATTGATCTTACAGTTCCCAAACAAATGATTATTATTACTAGTAATTCCCGAATCAATTGGTTTACTGAATATTCTTCTTGGCGTGCCAGTAAAGGTGTTTCCAATGCTATTTATGCTCTGGAAGATATTCTTAGTTCCTATCCCGGAACCGATAATGCAGAAAAGCTTCGTAATTTTATTATAAATGTTTATCAGACCTGGGCAAATAGTTCTCAACCCTTGGAATATGTTATTCTGGGCGGTGATGATGAAATTATTCCAGAGCGAGGCACTTATGGCCAAGTTGGGGATACTATAGACGAAAGAATGCCTACGGATATTTATTTTAGTAATTTAGACGGTAACTGGAATGCTAACAATAATAATATTTGGGGTGAACCAGCTGATAATCCAGATATGATTCCAGAGGTTCATATTGGTAGATTTCCTGCTGAAACTCAAAATGAATTTAACCATATGTTTAATAAAATCCGCTATTATGTTGATAACGATACTTATAGCAACAATTATGCGTTATTTATGGGCGAAAACCTGAATAACAATCCTTTAACTTGGGGAGGTGATTATAAAGATGATGTGGCACAATACCTTCCTGATGAATATTATTTGCAAACTCTATACCAAAGGGATGGCACTTATAGCTCTATGAATGTTTATAATGCGATTAACAAAGGCGCTGGAATTATGAATCATATGGGGCATGCAAATGAATCAGTTTTAATTGGTCAATCCAATGGAACCGTAGAAAGTTTAACTAATACAGAATACGCTTTTCTATATACTCAGGGTTGTTATCCTGCTGCTTTTGATCAACGTACTTCTGGCGATAATGAATCAATCGGAGAACATTTTGTTACGGCTTCTGGAGGAGTATTTTGTTTTATTGGCAATACTCGTTATGGATGGTATAGTCCTGGAAGTGTTAATGGTGCTTCTCAATTTTATGATCGTCAATTTTTTAATGGTCTATTTCAACAGAATCTTCCTGTTCTGGGAGAGGCTTTAACCTATTCCCGTCTGCAAAATTTGAATGCAGCATTAAGTAATGATGTAATGCGGTGGTGTTATTACGAAGTAGTTCTTTTTGGTGATCCTTCCATAGCAGTAAAATCTTTTAATCCTAATTTGCCTTTGCTTAGTTTGGAGAGTTATGAAATTACCGATGAAGAAGGTGATAATAACGGAACAATCAGCACTGGCGAACTAATTTGTATTTATCCTGTTATCTCTAATAACACGAATTGGGGTACAGCATATAATGTATCAGTGAGATTAGAAAATTTACCTGAAGGCATTGAAGTGGTAGGTAACAATTTATCTATTGCTCAAATTCTTCCTGGTGGGATGAGCCCTCAAAATTTGAAAATTCGTTTACAACTATCTGATACTGTTGGTTTTGGCACTTACTACCTTACCCTGGTTATTGATTCTATAAATCCTGTAACTAATTTATCAACTGGTGAACGGAGATTTACTGTTAGTTTTGAGATTACTTTAATGGATGATCGTTTTCCTTGGGAAACTATTATAAATGGAAAATCAGCACCTTTGGTAACAAATTTGAATTCTACCAGTGGAATGGAAATTATCTATGTTGATGTGTATGGGAATAGTTATTACCTTGGTAACGATGGTGAAATTTATTCTACAGTAGAAGCACCTGAAGGTATGTATATATTCCGCAGCTTTGCTTGTGGACCTATAGATGATGATGATGAAAATGATCTGGTTTTTTGTAGCCGTAGCGGTGATATTTATGCTATGCATTTTGATGGTGAGATAATCTTCAATTACCATGATAATACAATGTTTTTATTCACTCCTGTACTGGCAGATATAAATGGAGATGGAACTTTAGAAACAATTGCCGGAAGCTTATTTGGAAAAATCTATGCCATTTCCCCCAATGGACAATTGCTTAATGGCTTCCCGTTTGATGTTGGCGGCAATTTCCAAACTGAACTTGCTGCTGCCGATTTTAATGGTGATGGAACTATGGAAATTGTTGCTGGTTCCCAAAATGGACTTTTATATGTTTTAGGAACAGGTGGAACAGTTCTTCCCGGTTTTCCTGTTCAGCTAAATGGTCCTGTAACTGGTTCTCCTACGATTACAAATACAAATAGAATAGTATGTTCCACTCCTACCCATATCTATATTATTTCTGCGGAAGGAAATATCATCGCGATGCGTAATATTGATGCTAATATAGCCGGTGGTTTTGCTTTGGGAGATATTACTTCTGATGATAATGGATTGGATATTGTTGGAATAACAAACAACGGGATTATTTATGCCTTAACAGATGAAGGTGTTGATCTTCCTGGTTATCCTGTAGCAACTGGAGATAATTTTGTTTGCCCTCCTCTTATTGCTAATTTGGATAGTGATCCTCAAGCCGAAATTTTAGTGCATAGTTATGTAAATTCTGTGTATGCGTTTAATTCTGATGGCAGCACTCTAAACGGATTTCCTTTTGCCAATACTTATAATGGTAGCACGCCGGCAACTTTAGTAGATTTTGATAACAACAATCAGATAAAATTAATTATGGGACATTCCAACGGCGTTTTGATGCTC
Source organism: Cloacimonetes bacterium UBA5835 (assembly GCA_002432865.1). GTDB lineage: Bacteria > Cloacimonadota > Cloacimonadia > Cloacimonadales > Cloacimonadaceae > Cloacimonas. The sequence goes on along the minus strand of DJGX01000010.1, from coordinate 31,685 downwards.
AATTTACGAAGAGATGCTTCCGAATTAAAACCTTGGATTACTTATAGAGGAAGTACTTTAAGACAAGGTTCCTTTGCCTCAACTGGTTTTGTAAGTAATGCTGAAGAAACAAATGTGCCAGTAATGAATGCACTGCTGGGAAATTATCCCAATCCCTTTAACCCAGAAACTACAATTTGCTATACTACAAAAGCAGAGGCTAAAGCTAGGCTGGAAATATTCAATATAAAGGGTCAAAAAATACGAACTTTGGTAGATACCGTCCTCAAAGAAGGCAATCATAGCATCGTGTGGAATGGAAGAGATGATTATTCCAGAGAAGTAGCCAGCGGTGTTTATTTCTATCGTTTGAGTATAGAGGGCAAAAGCTACCAACATAAAATGTTACTATTAAAATGAAGATAGCTGAAAATATAAAATATATCCAAAACAATATTGCTGAAACCCTTTCCAAAATGGGAAGAAAGGATGAGGTAACTTTGGTGGCTGTAACCAAAACTCATCCTGTAGAAGTAATAGAAATTGCTTTACAATTGGGAATTGAACATATTGGCGAAAATAAAGTGCAGGAAGCAAGAAGAAAAATACCGATGCTAAAAGTTCCCTATCAGGGTTTTCACTTTATCGGCCATTTACAAAGTAATAAAATAAACCAGCTGCTGGAATTGAAACCTTGTTTGATTCAATCTATCCACTCTTTGGACCTAGCCCAAAAACTACACTTGGCTTTAGGGAGGACAAATCGCAGTCAGGATATTTTAATTCAAATAAATAGCAGCAGCGAACTCTCGAAAAGCGGTTTTTCTTTTGAGGAAGTAAAGGAAGCAATTTGGCAAATTGCTGCATATCCTACTTTGCATATAAAAGGTCTGATGACTATAGGTATGCTAGCAGAAGCAGAAGTTAGCCGTCCTCTTTTTGCTAAAATGAAATACCTGTTTGAGGAGATAAAAGAACTTACTATTCCTAATGTGGAAATGAAATATCTCTCTATGGGAATGAGTAATGACTATGTTCAAGCTCTGGAAGAGGGTTCTAATATGCTTCGTATTGGAACCGGCATTTTTGGCGAACGAAGTTATGGAGCTAATGAATGATTTACCTATTTGTAATATTAGTAATAATAGTTGCCTATCTTTATGGCTGTTTTTCCACTGCCCGGATAGTTGCAAAAGGTTTTCGCTCTTTAAATGTATATAAAATCGGCACAGGTTTGGCTGATACAGAAAATATTTACACCAATATCAGTAAACCTCTGGGGACATTAGTAGGAGCAATTGATGTGGCTAAGGCTTATTTATTTTTGCTGATAGTGGAAGTGCTTTTACGGTTTATTGATACCAGCGTGATCAATTATCCAGGATTTAGTGTTCTCTATCATGAAAATTTAATGCTGGTTTATGGAATGAGTATGCTTATAGGGCATTGTTTACCCTATAATCATCATTTTAGAGGTGGACGCGGTATTTTTACCTATATGGGTATGCTTGCCTATTTCGCTTTTTTGCCTACTTGTATTTCTGCTCTTATTGCTTGGGTTATTGTTGTCCGTTTTAAGCAGATACGGTTTGCCCAATACTTAATTGTGATCTTGCCGGTAGTTTTATTCATTATATTTTATACTCTTATCCCCAATTACCATAAAGATTTGCCTTCATATTTTATCACTCTTTTACTTGGTAATGCAGTAATTATGGGGATATTGAACATAATTGTATCTAAAAGATTAGGCGAATTTTAGCTTAGCAAAAGAGGTTCGGCGATGATAGATGTAATACCTGTTGATAACAAAAAGCAGCTGAAAGAATTCATTATGCTTCCCTTTGAGCTGTATAAAAATGATTCCAATTGGGTTCCTCCTCTTATTAGTGATCAGAAAAAGTTCTTCAATCCTAAAAAGAATCCCTATTATCAACATTCAGAAGTTAAACTCTTTCTTGCTTATAAAGATGGAAAACAATCGGGACGAATTTCTGCTCATTCCAACACTCAACATAATATAGAACATAACGATAACATCGGATTCTTTGGCTTTTTTGAGTGTATTGATGATCAGGAAGTGGCTGATGCTCTTTTTGAAGCAGCTTATAAATGGAATAAGTATCGTGGTTTTATTTCTATGCGAGGTCCCTTAAACTTCAGTGTAAATCATGATTGCGGTCTGTTGATAAAGGGTTTTGATGTTCCTCCTATGGTTATGATGCCCTATAATTTCTCCTATTATCAAAAACTCTATGAGAATTATGGCTTAACTAAAACGATGGATCTCTATGCTTTCTATAATGAATATCATTCTATTCCAGAACGCATTACTAAAATGGCAGATATAGTTTCCAAACGGAACAAAGTGGAAGTCCGCTCTCTTTCTTACGATAAAAAACAACGAAAAAAAGATATTGAAACAGTCTTTGAAATATACACTAAAGCTTGGCAATATAATTGGGGAAATGTTCCAATGACGAAAGCTGAATTTGATAACATCGTGGCAGAATTACTTCCTATAGCCGATCCGGATTTAGTCTTTATTGCTGAAGTAGATGGAAAACTTGCTGGTTTTAGCTTAGCATTACCAAACTATAATGAAGTTCTAAAAGTTATGAAAGGAAAGGTAACTCCGCTAACAGTTATAAGAGCGCTAAAGGCAAAAAGACACATTAATGCCGTGCGCGTTATCACTATGGGAATCGTAAAAGAATTTCAGGGACGAGGTATAGATGCTCTTTTATATTATCATACTTTTAAAAAAGGTCTTCCCAAGGGTTATTACCGTAGCGAATTTTCTTGGGTGCTGGAAAATAATACCCCTATGATTAATGTAGCTGAAAAGCTCGGAGCAGATATCTATAAAACTTACCGGCTTTACGATAAAGCAATTGAAGACAGGATATAACGGATTCTAAATGACAGAGCAGAATATTAGAGAACCCAGAAGGATAATTTCATTTCTTTCTGCCATAGACATTCTCACTCTGGTGTATTGCGGGTGGATAATACTATATATGACTTTTGGTTTTACACGCTCTCCGGAAGCGATAAAACACATTCCTGTTTATCTGGCAATTTCTACAGGAGTACTTTTTTTGGCTTGGTTACAAAAACAATCCGGCTGGTGTTATTCTCCAAATAACCCTACTAAGCGTTATAGAGTTCTAAATTTTTTTAGAAGCATCTATCCTGTGCTCTTATTTGGTTATTTTTATACATCAGGATATGCTTTCAACCGGATTGTTTTTCGGAACTGGCTCGATCCCTTTTTTATGAGTATAGATAAATATATCTTTGGTTATCTCCCTTCTCTGGTTTGGGGAAAGTTATATACGCATTGGGCTGTTCAGGAACTTTTTCATTTTGCCTATTTCTGTTATTATCCAATGATAGCTGGAATTCCTATATATCTTTATTTTACAAAGAAAGAGGCATTTAAAGAAGTTATTTTCAATCTAACTTTTGTTTTCTATTGCTGTTATACTATCTATTCGATTCTTCCTGTAATTGGAGGACGCTATCTTCCTGAAGCAATGGCTTTAACAAAAACATTTCGTGGCGGTCCATTTACTCATATTATGGTATTCATCTATCGCACTTCCAATCATTTGGGAGGTGCTTTCCCCAGCAGTCATATTGCCATAGCAATTGTTTTAACTATTGCAGCTTTGCGATTTATCCGTCCCATTGGGTATATTTGCACAGTAATCACTTTTTTTCTTTCTATTGCTACTGTATTTTGCCATTATCACTGGTTTATTGATGCCGTTTGTGGTATCATTACAGGTATCGCAGGATACTACTTAGCAAATTATACTCGTGCTTATCTTAAAAAAAAGGGTTTTGACTAATGCTTAAACGAATCTTTACGATGTCTAATATCCAGTTTCTTATTCTGTGGTTATGCCCGGTTGCTGTTCTTTTCGCACAACAGATAACTCCTTTACCTATAAGTTCTTATGATTATAATCTGCCGGAAAATAGTGTTTCTCCAATGGCTATTGGAACAGGAGGATTAAATATTACTAATGCAGAAGATCCTTTCTGTGCTTATGGTAATCCGGCTTTAATGGCAGATAATAAACTTAGTTCATTATCAATATCATACCGTTTAACCAGTAAGGAAGATATTAGTTTTTACGAAGCGCTCAGTTTCAGTAATACTCTGAAAGATAAACAGTTCAAGTATTTCGTGCTGAATACTGGTCCTGTTTCAATTAGCTATCAACCTGTTTCCTCCATTCATATCAGTCAATTCACAAATAATGGTTTGAATAGCGAATATTATGATTATCAGTTGGATAAAGTTCAATTATCCTGGGGGGGAAGAGATGAAAGATATCCTAAATTCGCTGCTGGGATAAATGTTAAATATCTTTCGGGACGCCTAGTTTATCTTCAAGAGCATAAAGTGGGCAACAGCTTAATTCGAGATGGTTTTATTGATGACAAAGTAAAAGGTGTATCCAGCGATCTTGGTTTTACTTATAAAATGGGAGATGTGGTTTATGCTGCCTCCTTTTATGATCTGCTTTCTACGCTCTGGTGGGAAAATTACGATTCCAAAATTATAAAAAGACGCACCGCTTTGGGAATTGGCTTTGAAGGTGAGAATAGTCATTACTACACTGGAATTCAAAGTAAAATTTCTAAAGATCCCGATACGACCTTTCACTTCGGTTATGGCTATACTATGAATTTTGGTAAAAGCGGAACAGAATATACTACTGAAGATCGGAATTCTCTTGACCTTCGAATAGGTGTATATAGCCAGGATTTTTATGGAACCGATAATATCAATTTTACTCTTGGTGGTGGCTATTATTATAAGAACTTCCATTTCGATTTTTCCTTGAACAACACGGGAATGAAACTTGCCGATAGTGACTATCTCTTTTCTTTAAGCTTGGGTATCTAATTGTTTCAGCTTTCATTTTTAAATGCTACTCTTCTCTTTTTTGCGGCAGCGACTATTTTGCCTTTGCTTATATGGTTGTTGGCCAAGAAGAAACCACAAAAAATTGTCTTTCCTTCTTTACGGTTTATCAAGCTTAGTAAAGAACAAGAAAAAAGCCGCAGTAAACTGAAGAATATCCTATTACTCATCATCAGGATGCTGATTATTTTGCTGGTAGTTTTGGCTGTGGCGCGCCCTATGTTTAGCTCAACCAAATTAAAACCTTCGCATAAACATCCACCAACGGCAATTGCTATTTTGATAGATACTTCTTACAGTATGGACTATGCAGAAAGGGGAAAAAGTTCTCTGCAATATGCTAAAGATATTCTTAGGAAAATTAATACAAAAGCTAATTCAGACGATCGTCTTATTCCTGTAAGTTCCGATGAAAATTGGAACTTGATGCACAGTCAAATTTATGCGGGAACTATACCTGAAACATTAATTGACCAGCTGAAAATCACTTATAATCCTCTTTCTTTGGAAGAAATGATTGCTTACGCAGAAACTAAGCTTTCCGAAAGTCAGATGCCCAATCGGGAAATTTATTTAGTTAGCGATCTCCGAATTCCCCAATCAACAATAAAAACCAAAATTCCAGTCGCTCTTATTCCTTTGCCGGAAACAAGTAGCTATGAAAACTTGGCTTGCATTTCTGCAAATGCTTTACCTCAACTTGTTGATAAGCGCAATCAACAATTAATTCAATTTACCATAGCCAATTATGGCAACATTGAATATAAAGATGTTCTGGTTAAAGCTGTGGTAAACGATATCAAGCTGGCTGAAAAGTTTGTTTCCGTTCCTCCCAAAAGTACAATAACTGAAACAATAACAACTGAATTGCGTTCCGATGGCTGGCAAAGTGGATATATTGAAATTAATGATGAATGTCAAATGATGGATAACCGCTGTTATTTTGCTTTTCCTTTTTATAGTAAACCCCGCATAGCGGTAATCTCTAAAAATGACAATCTGCCAGCTATTCTTGCAACCGTTTTAAGAGTTTACAGCTCTGCAACCTATCAAGTAATTTCACCTGATGCACTTTCACTTAGTGATCTGGATCAGTATCAACTCTTTGTGGTTTATGAATGTGGAGCTATTACTCCCCGCTTGAATGAAATTTTTACAAACTTGCGAAATCATAAAACCGGATTATTATTTTGTATAGGTAATAATCTTGCTGCGGATCTGAAATCATATCTGAATAATAATTTCGGGCTGGAAATTAAGGATAAAACGCATAAAGCTGTATCTATAGATAACCTCAATGCACATCATTATATTAGTTCGCTTATTTCTGGAAAACCGCTAAAAAATCCTTTAATAGTGGATTATTGGCAGGCAGTTAATAAAAGTGCGGGAGTTTTAGTTTCTGCTCAATCTTTTCCAATGGCTGTTATCAACGGAAAGCAGTCACTTTGGCTATGGAATATTGCCTCTACGGAAAATCCATTTTTTATCGATCCGGCTTTTCCAGTTCTGGCTTTTCGAACCTTAGATTATATAGCGGGTTCGGATTTTCCAGAAAGTGAAGCGAAGATTGGTCAGATACTTACCTTTGATAAATTAAAATTACCTACAGGTGAAACTATCAGCAGCCGACGGTATTTAGCTAACGAACCTGGAGTATATATTTTTGAACCTGACACTCCTCGCAACTATGCAATGGCCATAAATATAGATTATAGCGATTCCGAGGACAGAACTAATTTTCCCAAGGGAATAAAGAACTTAGGGGATAAATGGGAAGAAAAACTTTTCTTCTCACGCTTAGGTTTTGACCTTTGGAAAATTTTACTTGCCATTGCTTTCGCTTTGATGATTTTGGAAATTATTATTATAAAAACAGAGGAGGCAAGGGCAAAACCGTAAGCCAAAAGGAGTAGATATGATTCTGGAGAATATTACAGACCCAAACCAAATAAAAAGCTTAACCTCCAGCGAACTAAAAATCCTGGCTAAGGAAGTTCGCAATCGTATCGTTGAAGTTGTTTCTAAAACAGGTGGTCATTTAGCTCCCAGTTTAGGAACCGTCGATCTTACCATTGCCTTGCTATATCTTTTTGATCCGCTTGTGGATAAAATTGTTTGGGATGTGGGCCATCAAACCTACGGCTGGAAAATCTTAACTGGACGCAATGCTCAATTTGATAGCTTAAGGCAATATAAAGGACTATGCGGTTTTACCAATCGGGATGAAAGTCCCTATGATGCTTTTACAACAGGTCATAGCAGTACTTCCATTTCTGCCGCTTTGGGAATTGCCTGTGGCAGAGATTTAAATAATGAAAAAGGGCATTGTATAGCTGTTATTGGAGATGGTGCCTTAACTGGTGGTATTAGTTTCGAGGCTTTAAATCATGGCGGACACCTGCAAAAGGATAAGTTCATTGTTATTTTAAACGATAACGAAATGTCCATCTCTAAGAATGTAGGTGGTTTGCAAAAATATATGACGCGAATGCTTGCTAGTAAATCCTATAATGTACTGAAAAAACAAATTTGGGATTTGAGCTTAACTTTGCCTTCCAATATCCGCCGCAGTTTTATTTACGGTGCACAGAAATTGGAAGAATCTATGATGAATATTCTGGTGCCTAATATCATTTTTGAGGATCTTGGCTACAAATATGTAGGCCCCATAGATGGTCATGATATAGATCAGCTTCTACGCATCATAAAAAGAGTTAAGAACTATATGGTTGGCCCCGTTCTTATCCATATTGTAACCCAAAAAGGAAAGGGATATGCTCCCGCAGAAAAAGATGCAGCTCTCTTTCATGGAACCGGACCCTTTGAACTAAAAACAGGAAAGCAATTAAGCAGCGGAAAACAATCTTGGAGCGATTTTATGGGCTCAACTCTGGTAAATTTGGCAAAGAAAAATCCTAAAATTGTAGCAATTACAGCTGCTATGATTGCCGGAACTGGATTAACCAAATTTGAAGAAACCTTCCCGGATCGCTTTTTCGATGTAGGCATTGCTGAACAACATTCTGTAACCTTGGCAGCAGGAATGGCCACAAAAGGGATAAAACCTTTTGTAGCCATCTATTCCACCTTTATGCAAAGAGCTTTAGATCAGGTTATTCACGATGTGGCTCTTCCAAAATTACCTGTTGTTTTTTGTATTGATCGAGCAGGTATTGTAGGTGAAGATGGAGCTACGCATCAAGGAGCTTTTGACCTCTCTTTCTTAAATTTTATCCCCAATTTAATTATTCTTACTCCTTCTACAGCAGAAGAACTTTCCGCGATGCTTTCCTGGGCTGCAGATTATCAAGAAGGTCCTGTGGCTATAAGATATCCTCGGGGTGCAGCAATACATTCGTTGGAACATCAGGAACCGGTACAATTCGATCCTTTTTCAGTAAAAATCCATTCTCATGAAGGGAAAATTGCCTTAGTTGCCTGTGGAGATGCCATCTTCATAGCCGAAGAAGTTCATAAGCTGCTGGAAAAGAATAATATCCAGTCTAAACTTGTTCAATTGCTATCCGTTAAACCGCTAAACGAGAAAGCACTTTCAGACCTGGCTTCTACTTGTAATTATATCTTTACTTTCGAAAGCAATGCTGTTATCGGAGGAATGGGAGCCAGAATAACTCAATTACTTTCTACTTATCCAGTTAAGGTAATCAATTTCGGCTATCCGGATAGCTTTATTCCGCATGGGAAAATTTCTGAACTATTGGATGAAATTGGTTTCACACCTGCTAAACTCTACAATAAAATATCGCAGATCCTAAATGAGTAATGTTGGCGAAATTATTTGTGCACCTATCACTCCCAACGGATTTTCAGCCATTTCGGTGATTCGCTTAAGCGGAAAGGGCTGTATTGAACTGGTTGCCAAACACTTTTCCCAAAGCCGAAAACTGCTTGCTCTATCTTCCCATCGGCTCATTTTTGGTACTTTTTATTCCGAATCAGGCGAAGCAATAGATGAAGTTCTGATCTCGGTTTTTAGAGAACCAAATAGTTATACGGGAGAGGACTGTCTTGAAATATCCTGCCATGGAAATCCTAATCTTGTATATAATATTATACAAACCTTACTACTCTCTTGTAGAATGGCAAAACCAGGGGAATTTACTCTGCGCGCTTTTTTAAATGGAAAAATGGATTTGAGTCAAGCAGAAGCAGTTAATGATCTTATTCAAGCCCAAGCATCTAAAGCTGAAAAAGCTGCTCTTATGCAACTTAAAGGCAAACTGAGCAATTATTTACAGGAATTGCTAAACCGAATCACAGAACTGCGTATCCGCTTTGAATTGGCTATCGATTTTGCCGATCAGGATTTGCCTATGCCGGATATAAATTTAATGAAACAAGAGCTGATGGATATTATTAAAACAGCAGAAGAACTGAAAAGTACAGGTGAACAGGGAATTAAAATTCGAGAAGGGATAAAAATCTGTTTAACTGGTGCACCCAATGTTGGTAAATCCTCACTTTTTAATGCTTTGCTGCAACATAACAGAGCTATCGTTACCCCCCATCCAGGAACAACAAGAGATTATTTGGAGGAATGTCTTTCCCTAAATGGATTTCCTATAGTTATTTATGATACAGCAGGATTGCGCGAAGCAAAAGATGATATAGAAAAAGAAGGAATTGCCAAAAGCTACGAATTGATGCAGAGAGCAGACCTGATTCTCTATTTAGTGGAAGCAAAGCAAATCGCAAATCTTGAACTTGAGCTTCCAGAATTGATTAAGCTATCTACAATACCTCCTGAACTACAATCCAAAACCCTTATCGTGTTCAGTAAAGCAGATTTGATGGAAGAAAATTCACCTAAAATATCCAGCGGAATTTATTGCAGTGTAAAAAAAGAAAATGGTTTGCAAGCACTTACAAAAGCAATTTTAAACAGATTGATGCTCAGCGACGAATTGCTAACAAAACCAATCATAATTAATAACAGACATCTGGCGGCTCTTTCTAAATGTATAAATTCTCTGCATCAGGCAGATCTTTCACTAAAAGAAAATCTGGGCTTCGAATTCATAGCTTTTGAACTAATTTCTGCCAGCAATGCCCTGGAAGAAATTTTAGGAATTATCACTACCGACGATCTATTAGATAAGATCTTCAGCGAGTTCTGTATAGGAAAATAACGACAGGTTTTTTCTCTCCTACTATCATTATCTATCTAGGTACAAAATGTATTTATAACCTCATTATAAAAGAATAGATCAAGAATCGGAAAAAAGAAAGCAAAAAATTGGATAGCTGATAGCCCTAAAAGCTTACCTCTATGTCCCAAGTGATTGAACACTCACAAATAATCTATCCCCACGAAAAAAAATGATCCAATAATAGCATTAAGCATTTCTCTGTTGTTCATCATATTATTCCCATATACATCCCTTATGGCGATATGGGAATGATAAGGGAATCTTTTCGGGAGTATATGCGCAGCAGTTAATTAACTAAACAGTGCGTTTGATGAGTTCTACAGCGTTGATTTTATTTAATCTTTTTAGTGGGAGTAGCACGCTTAAACAGGTGATTAGGTAGGCAACAACTACGATTAGTAAATAATCCGTGAAAAGAAATTTCACAGGTAAAATTATTGCTTCTCCACCACCCAATCCCAATTTCACAATCCCCGTATATTTTTGAATGAGCAATAGAATCGAGCCGAAACCAAGTCCTGCGATTATTCCTACGGTACATAAAAAAAGTGCTTGCAGCAAAAAAAGAGTTTGCAGGTCTTTATCTGTTAGTCCCAATGCTTTTAGTAGACCCAATTCCCGTTTTTTTTGGGAAATCGTTTTCAGCAAATTTCCCGTAAGATTGAAGCTGGCAATGATAAACATAAACAACATAATTATAAACATCAGGAATTTTTCGAAGCGGATAGCAGAATATAGATTGGGATCAAAACTGCTCCAATCTTCTATCTGGTATTGGGGAAATGCTTTTTTAAGGGTTTGCATAATATGATTTTGTGGAGCGTTAGGAGAGGGTTTTACTTCAATATAATCCGCTTCATCATCTTGGTAAGATGAAAAAAAGGCAGCATTATCAATTCCAATCAAACTATAATTTTGGTCATATTCAGGCATTCCAGCGGCAAAAATAGCCTGCACTTTTAGATAGCGGATACGAGGTATCATTCCAAAAGCTGTAGGTCTATTGAACATTGGAGAAAGAACCTGAATTTCATCCCCCAAATAAACACCTAATTGAGAAGCCAAGCCAGCTCCTAAAGCTATTCCAGAAGAGTTAAAATCCTCTGGAGCAATATTTCCGGCTACTATGCCTTGGACAATTTCGCGGTTGTCATTTTTCGGCTTATGGAGCAAAGAAGAAACACTTTTATGCTTTTCTGCCTCGATGCCAAAACAGAGGGATGGCAAAACAACTTGCTCATATTTCAATAATAACTCATTACGAATCACGGGGCTGGCATAGAATTTCATATCCTGCAATTGCTTACATATTGAACTGTAGTTTTTTACGGTTTCTCCCTCATTAGCCACTATGCGAATTTCGGAAAAAGTACCTGTAATACGATTGCGAATATCAAAGCGAAAACCATTCATCACAGTAGTAACACAAAGCAAAGCTAAAACGCCTAAAGTGATGCCGATAAGACACAGATAATGCGTTTTGCTGATGCCTTTGCTTTTACGCCCATTTAGATATTTTCTTGACAGGTAAACAACACTTTTATTTATCATACTAAGTTGACCAAATAACTGAAAACATAGCAATAAGTCAAGCTTTGTTTTAGGTTTGGTTTATTTTTTGCACGACAAAAAGAAAATTTGAAGGACACTTCAGAATAAACAGCTATGAAAAAAGAACACTTTGAGGCATTTTTAACCGCCAATGAAAAGCGCATATATCATTATGTGCTATCCCTATGCTCCAATGAACAGGACACTCTAGATATTGTCCAAACTGTGTTTATTGCTGTTTATCAAAATTTGGAACGCATAGAGGAAGAAACAGCTCTTGCATATACATATAAAATTGCGCATAATAAATGCCTCAGTTTTCTAAAGCAAAAATCCCGATATGTAAATATCGAGCCAGATAAATTTAATTCTATGCAGGATAAAAACTTAAACTATAAGGAACCTGATTACACAGTTCTGAAAAATGCTATTGCTTCTCTACCACCTCGGTTAGCTGCCGTAATTCAGTTACAATATTATGAAAAGATGTCCTATAAGGAGATATCTACAACTTTGGGAATCAGCATAAAGGCAGTTGAATCTTTATTGGTGAGAGCAAAGCGGATTTTACGAAAAAAAATATTGCAGGATAAAGAAAAGTGAAAGGTATAATAATTGGAACCAAAAATTTTAATAAGGAGCAGTTAAATGAGATGCAGTAAAGCCAAACGCTATCTGGAAAAATATCTCGATGGCGAACTTGATCCGCATTTACAAGCGAAGCTTAATGCCCATCTTGATGTATGTGCACAATGTAAAAGCTGGCTTGTGGATGCTAAAAAACTGCAGCTAATGTTAACTGCATTGCCAATGGCAGATTTCCCTTCCTGGGTTCATAACCAAATTATGGATAAGGTGCACCGTCTGGATTCACAAAACCCAGGATTTTTCCGTCGCTATAAACTTGCTCCCGTTACCGCTATGTTAACAATTGCTCTAAGTTTGTTGATTGGAATAAAAGTGGGCACTGTCAGCTATAAAAATATAGTTCCGGAAAAACAGGACTATACAATATCCACATCTGTAGCTTATGGCGGTTTTGGAGAAAACACCATATTAGATTATGTTTCAGAAAATGGAGAGCAGGATGAGTAAGCGTTGGTTAATTGCAATTCTACTGATATCGGTCAGCTTCAATCTTGCTTTTATTGGCAGTATTATCTATCTGCATTATATTCATCCATTTCCTAAACCTCCAATGGAAAATGAACACAGGCAAGCATCTCGTCCACCTTTTGGTCCTCCTCCATTTGAGCGTGATGAAGAAATAAGGAATTTACGAAAAAACTTCGAAGACATCAAACATTCATTAATGCTGGAACTGGCTAATGATCCTGTTGATATGAAAAAAGTGAATGCCCTAATCGATTCTTCCTTAATTGCTCAAAATATCCTTGAACAGAAACTTGCAGAAAGAATGGTTGCCTATCGTAAAACACTCAGTGCAGAAGAAGCTAAAGAACACTTTCTTCGGCGTGCTGAATTTGTTAAAAATCACTCCAACAGACAAAGAAAATCTCAAAACAGGAGAACACAATGAAAAAATTAATGTTGCTAACTCTCTGCCTACTGCTTTTTTGCAGTGTGTTATTAGCACAGGCAGATACCCCTAAAGACAAAGCTGCTCCCAAAGCAAAAACAGAAGAATTGAAAAAAGCTAATCCCGAAAGACCGATGCAGAAATGCCTTGAAGATCTAAAACTAACTGATGCTCAAAAAAAGAAATGGGAAGAACTGAAAACGAGTTTTGAAAAAACTAAAAATACTCTGCAAGCGGAAATCAAAAATCTGAAAATCGACTTGAGAACTGCTCTGAAAAATGAAAATTTCCAAAACGCTAAGGAATTGAACAAACAAATTGCTGCAAAACGCAATGCCTTAGATGATGCCAAAGTAGATTTTCTGGCTGCCAGAATGAAAGAACTTACCTCTGAGCAGAAAGCCACTTTGAAAAAACACTTAGAACACTGTCCCAATTGCCATAATGCTCCAATGCAGAATAAAAAAGCAATGCAGATGAGACATTCTGAAAAGGAAAATTGTAATAATTGCGGAGAATGTGGCTCCGCAGATATGCCCACAAAAATAAATATCCGAAAATAGATACTATAGAAAGTCCAAAATAATCCCTCCTCAGCAACACACAGAAAAAACCACGGGCTACTCCTCCCGTGGTTTTTGTATTTATTCTTTACTAAAATCAATCTGTGCAAGAATGATGCAAATAATGCAGAAAAAATCATTGACAAAGCCAGCCATTATAATATTTATAACCAAAATTGTTTTCAGGAGGAAAAAATGAACAGAAAAGTGATGATTCTGTTTTTAGCTATTCTTTGTATTTTGGCTTTTACCCTACAGGGTCAAGAGATTCCATCGAGCTCTACTTTCCACAATGGCAATCTAAAAGAAGATAATTTTGGCTTAATTGCATTACGCCAGAATAGCTATTCTCTCATTAAACTAAATCAGTATGCTACAAATCTTCAAGATTATCAAGCAGAGATGAAATATAAAGAGTATTCCAGTATGCCGGAGTGGAGTAAATGTGTTACACTTCATTCTGCTCATGAGTATCTATGCTATGATAACACAGATTACGATGTATCTTGGCAACAATTTAATTCTTTCAATACTCTGGGAGTGAAATCTAAATTTGCCGGTGTGGAGGTTTGCTACAATATAATGAACTTTGAACTTGACGATGATCACAGCGCACAAAGTTATAATTTAAATAAATATGGGATAGGTTTTGGTTTTCCCAATTCAGAATCATTACGGCTATTTGGCTGGTTGATGCAATCAGATTATAGAGATCTTATTCCAAATCTGAGTTTTACAAGCTATAAAGCAGAATTAGCAAAACGCGTTATCAGTGATTCTCAGATTACGGAACTTGGTGTAGAATATGAATATTACGAAGTTCCTGATATATATAACGCTCAATTTAGCTTATATGATTCGGAGTATTTTCCCCAATATTATCGATTTAGCAATCCTAATACAAAGTTAAGTGCTTATCTTTATGCTTCCAGCTTGCAAAATTTCTATCTCGAACCTTGTTTTTTGAATGGGCATTCTCCCTATAAAAGCCCCCTCCTATTAGCTAATCGGACAGCCCAAAGTTTATTAGCGACCTTTGTAATGGAGGATTGGGATAAGGACAATGGTGATCTCCAGAATATCAATTTTAATGCTGTCCTTTCTTTTAATTTCGGAAAATACTTGGGACTTGATGGTCAATATATATATATTGTAAATAAAGACAATATTGTTGAGGAAACGAGTAAAGGCGCAGGTGTGATTGCTGATATGCGATTATCTTTTATCAGTTATAACATATTTCGGATTATTGGTAATTTGGAATATTCGTATTATGATATCGATTATTTAGATGTATCTGAAAATTTAAATTATGGATTTTATGGTATTTTGCAGCTGACCAATCATTTAAACGGGACTATTTTTTATAAGATTAATAATGTATGGAATAGAGCTGAAGATCTATATGAGACAGATCATTCCTATGATATCTTAGGTTTTACTGCTTCAATCAGATTGTAGTTGACGGAAAACACCGTTTTTATTAAAAAGAATCTAAGTAACAATAAAGGGGGATGAGTTTGATATGAAAGTGTTAAGAACCTATCCAGATAAATGCATAACCTGTCATAATTGCGAAGCTGCTTGTTCCAAGCTATACTTTAAAGAGGATAATCCTGAAAAATCGTGCATAGTTATTAATGAAGAGCTTTATCCTCCAGAAATGACAGTTTGCAATCAATGTGGTATATGTGCAGGTGTTTGTCCCACTTTGGCATTAACAATTAATGCTCAGGGAGTTGTTATTTTAAATAAATCTCTTTGTATTGGTTGTTTGATGTGCGTAGCTGCTTGTCCAAATAATTCAATGCGTTATGCTAAAGGTGTTTATAATCCCTTTAAATGTATTGCTTGTGGCATATGTACAAAATCTTGCCCCGCAGAAGCAATAGAAATTGAAACTGCTTAAGAAGAGGAGTAGAAAAATGAACCGTAAGTTAATTGCTGAATTCAAATATGACCTGGCACCTGTAATTCGGGGTTATAATAACCGCTCGTTGTATATAAACTTGAGCACTAATGAGATAAAACAGAAACCCGTAACTGATCTGATGATTGATAAATTTGTAGGAGGAAAGGGGTTTGATCTTTATCTTATGTGGCATGGCGTTAAAGATGATACCAAATGGGATAGCCCCGAAAACGAAATCTGTATTTCTTTCGGTCCGCTTTGTGGAAATACAAGTTATCCAGGTAGCGGAAAATCTATTGTAACCACTATTTCACCCTTAACGGGAATTCCGGTTGACTGTAATGTAGGTGGTCATTTTGGTCCTTATGCTAAATTTTCTGGTTGGGATGCAATTGAACTTCAAGGCATAGCCAACGAAGAAATTATTGTCTATATCGATGGCGACAGAGGAATTGTGCAAATTCTTTCTGCTCCCGATGAAGAGATAAATAGTCATATTTTAGCGGAAGAACTGGTTAAAGAATTTGCAGATGATGAAAATAAATATCAATTTGTATCTGTAGTTTCCAGCGGGAAAGCTGCCGATAATGTTTTAATTACCTGTCTAAATTTCTCCTTTTGGGATAAACGGAGAAAAGTTGCTCGCTTAAAACAAGCCGGTAGAGGTGGTACGGGTAGTGTGTTCAGACATAAAAAAATAAAAGCGATGGTTGTAAAATATTCCGGTTTGAAAGTGGATTCAAATAACCCTGTCGATGTTGAAACCATCAGAATGAGAGGTTTAAAATTACACCGTGAAATTGAAGCGGGAGACGATACTCAAAATAGAATGCACCAAGTAGGAACTGCCCATCTTATGGAAATTATGAATGATTATGACCTGTTACCGATCCGGAATTTTAAATATGGACAAGCCCCTGAAGCGGAAGGTTTACACTCCAGGGAATTTAAACAACTTTTCACTCAAGGTATGCCCGATGGATGTTGGTTTGGCTGTTCTCTATCTTGTTGTAAAGGGGTAGATAATTTTGAGCCAAGAACCGGACCATATAAAGGGCAAAAAGTATGTGTGGATGGTCCTGAATATGAAACAGCTGCCGGTTGTGGAAGTAATATTGGCGTTTTTAATGCCCGGGATGTAGTAGAAATTAATTTTTACTGCGATACCTATGGAGTGGATACTATTTCTTTCGGAACCAGCACTGCCTTTGCAATGGAATGTTATGAAAATGGCATTTTGAATAAAGAACGCACTGGCGGACTTGAATTAACTTGGGGAAATGCAGATGCGGCTTTAGAACTTTTGCATCAAATGGCAAGAGGAGAAGGTTTTGGATTAATTGTTGGACAGGGTGTGCGGAAAATGAAACAAATTTTCGCGGAAAAGTATGGAGCCGATCCAAACTTTTTACAGGATATCGGAATGGAAGCCAAGGGCTTGGAATATTCACAATATCTTAGTAAAGAATCACTTGCTCAACAAGGTGGTTATACTCTTGCTTTAAAAGGACCTCAACATGATGAAGCCTGGCTAATTTTTATGGATATGGTAAATAACCAGATTCCTACTTTCAAAGACAAAGCTGAGGCATTGCATTATTTTCCAATGTTTAGAACCTGGTTTGGTTTACAAGGATTATGTAAGCTTCCTTGGAACGATATTGAACCCGCAGATAATGCTGAAACCGATGAACCAGCAAAAGTTCCAGAACATGTTCAAAATTATGTGGATATCTATAAAGCCATTACCGGTAAACCACTGGATAAAAAGACCCTTATTGAACAATCAGAACGCGTCTATAATTTCCAGAAGGTCTTTTGTTTGCGAATGGGCAAGGGAAGAAGAATTGATGATGTTCCACCCTATAGAGCGGTTGGCCCTGTTACTGAAGAAGAATATCTTTCCCGTCAAGAACGTTACGATAAACAACTGAAGGAGAAAATTGGAATCAACCCAGAAGGAAAAAGCACCCAAGAAAAAATGGAGATATTGCGAAATTACCGCGAAGATCAATATCAGCAACTTATTGATGCGGTTTACGATCGAAAGGGCTGGACCAAAGAAGGTGTTCCCAAAATTGAACATTTACAAAAAATCGGAATGGATCTGCCAGAAGTTATTGAAGTAGTTAAACGCTTTATTTAAAATAATATACATTGCTATACCCTCACTGCTGTCTTTTCTATGGTTTAGAAACTCCTTTGTGCCATTGAGGGTTTTTTTATGCTGCTCACCGAGTTTAAGGATTGAATTTTAGAAACAGAATTTTTTAGATTAAGAGGATTTCATATAAGAGTTCCGCTAGTAACGATAGATTTTAACGCTGGGTTAAAACCCATTATTAATATCTGTCGGGGCTGCTCCAAAACGAAAAATACAGTTGTAAAACAGTTCATATGTCAATCTATGAAGCGAGCTTTCACTGAAGGTACATTATTGTATATCCAAAATCGTCTCAAAGGAGCTTTATAGTAATGAGACACTTCCTCGTACTTTCAACATACAATATAGATAAAATCTACAGAATCAGCGAAATCTTCGAGAGATAACATCACCGTGATCGTTTACTGTAATGCAGAAAATAGTGCCTTGATATCTTTTACTTTAATAACTTTTGGATTAGCTTTCGCTTTTGCATAACCGGAAATGAATATTTTGTTATAGCCAAGTTTGATGGTTTCGCTTATTCGTTTATCAAGTTGAGAAACAGGACGAACTTCTCCATTTAGTCCTACTTCACCAATAAACACAGTTTTTTCTGTAATGGGTTTATCTTTCATACTGGAGATCAGAGCAGCCAAAATAGCTAAATCGAGTGCAGGATCTGTGCTTCTAATTCCTCCTGTCAAATTTATGAAGACATCGCTACTCCGCATATAGAGAGCAAGATTTTTTTCCAAAATAGCCAGCAGCATAGCCATTTTTTTCTGATCCAACCCCACTGCAACTCTTTGAGGGGTTCCATAATTAGCAGTATTAACCAGGGTTTGGATTTCGACAATAAAACTACGGCTTCCTTCTGTGATGCAACTTATGGCAGTTCCGATATCATTTTTCTCGTGGCTAAGAAAGATCTGGTTGGGGTCGTTAACTTCAGCTAACCCAAGGTGAGTCATTTCAAATAGGCCAATTTCATTTGTAGATCCAAAACGGTTTTTAACTGCTCGTAGAATTTTATATTGGCTACGCATTTCTCCTTCAAAATAGAGTACGGTATCTACCATATGTTCCAGAATCTTAGGTCCTGCAACCACACCTTCTTTTGTTACATGCCCAATTAGGAAAAGGGGGATGCCTAAGGTCTTAGCGGTTCTTAATAAACGATTTGTGCTTTCTCTAAGCTGAGTAATACTACCTGGAAAAGCGTCAAGAGCAGAAATACTTACCGATTGAATGGAATCTATAATTACCAGATCAGGCTTATTTTCTTCTATTGCTTCCACAATATGTTCTGTATCGTTGGTGCAGAGTAAATAAATATTTTCATTTATAACTTGCAGTCGTTTACTACGCAACCGAATTTGTTCTGCACTTTCTTCTCCTGAGCAATAGAGCACTTTTTTGCTTTGTTTTCCAATCCATTCCGAAAGTTGTAACATTAAAGTGGATTTACCTATTCCTGGTTCACCCCCAATTAAAATCACCATTCCATTAATAATTCCACCACCGAGAACTAAATCGAATTCTTTTATGCCGGTTATTAAACGGGAAGCATCATCATATTTCAAGTCTATAATTCTTTCAGGTTTAGGCTGAGTGATTGTTTCTCCGAGCTTATTATTTTTTCCTGCAATACGAGTGGATTCTTTCATTGTTCCCCAAGCTCCACAGACAGGACATTTCCCGCTCCACTTGATAGTTTCGTAACCACAATCTGTACAGAAAAATATAGTAGCCATTTAGTTCTCCTTTACATTTATTTCCTAATAATCTGATGTGTATTTTATGGCAAGCAAATTTACTGCTTACCTTTGTTAAATATCATTAACAGCAATTCCGCAATTAAAATATCAATCACTGACACAAGAGAAAATTTTCAAAAAATGAAAAAAGTTTTTGCTCTTTAGAAAAATTGCGTTATTATATGAACAGAGGATAGAAAAATGAATGCGAAAGTAAAGGTAGGCAGTAGTTTTATTTATATTTTAAGTAAAACAGGAAGGGAGTTTCCGGATGGTTTTAATTAACATATTTACTAGGATAGATGTAGTTAATGGTCTTGCGGCTCGCAAATTTATGATCCGCAAAAGGGAAGCATTAGCAACCCATAAAACTTGGATAAATTACTTTCCAACGGTTAATTTCGATCTGGAGATGGATCGGAAAAAAACAGTGAGATCAAACAAACACTAAAAAGGAGAATCAAATGGCTGATTATGCTAACAAATTCCACGATCTAATTACTCGCTTACAAATGGTGTTAAGCGAAATTGACTATGCTCAAAAAGCATGTCTACAAGCAGGGCGAATGGAATGTATGCTCTTGAACTATCTATACAAAACCAATGGACCTGCAAATATGAATGAACTGGCAAAAGTGCTTAATGTATCCCATAGTCGGGTTACCAGAATTATGGATAATCTTGTAAATAAACAATTGGTTATTCGTAGACCTTCAGAAGAAGATCGTCGTTGCTGGTATGCCCAAATTACTGATAAAGGTAAAAAATTGGCTGCTAATAGTTTACAGACAGTTTTAGATCAGCAGGAAAAAATCCTGGAAAAACTTCCCGAAAAAGATGTTGATACTGTTTATAAAGCGTTAAAACAGTATGTGGATAAGTATGAAGAGGTTTTGAAAGAAACTCTCGAAGGGATATAAATGACTACAATTGTCCAAACCCATTGGTCTGGGGAAATGAAATTTACCGCTTGTGTTGATGGACACGAGATAGTTATGGATGCCGATCCTGAATTCGGAGGAAGTAATGAAGGGCCCAGGCCGAAACCTTTATTACTCGCAGCTCTTACTGGTTGTGCAGGAATGGATATTGTTTCCCTATTGGAGAAAATGAAGGTTAAGGACTATATTTTTTCAATGGATGCTCAGGCAAAAACATCGTCTGAGCATCCCGTTACATATCAAACAATTACACTTTTTTTTAATTTTCAGGGTAAAGAGCTTCCGCCCGATAAAATAAGGAAAGCGGTTAATTTATCCCTCGAAAGATATTGTGGCGTATATGCAATGCTGAAAAAAGCTGCAAATGTAATAGCCAAAATAACCATCAACAATCAGGAGATTGAATTATGAGATGGATGCTAATTTTGTTTCTCACGCTAGCTTTTACTGTTTTGGGTTGTACCCCAACTGATCAACCTGTTAGCAGCGAAGATGTTTTGAATAATCCTGATAAATATGCTTCTCAGGAAGTAGAAATTGAAGTAAAACCCGGAGAATGGCTAACCGATTGGGACCAAGCAATAGCAGTTGCAAAAAAACAAAAGCTTCCGATTTTAGTTGATTTTACCGGTTCGGATTGGTGTATCTGGTGCAAGAAACTGGATAGCGAGGTCTTTAGTAAAGAAGAATTTATAGATTATGCCAAAAAGAATTTGGTATTATTAAAATTGGATTTTCCTCATGGGATACCACAAAGCGATGCAATGAAAGCTGCAAACAAAAAGAAAATGAATGAATTTAATATTGAAGGCTTTCCCACAATTGTTTTGGTTAATGCAGAAGGGAAGGAAATTGCCAGAACAGGTTATAGACCCGGGGGAGCAGAAAGCTATATCAATCATTTGCAAGATTTGTTAACTAAACAAAATGATATCAAATGAGGGAAAACTAAATATTACCTCAGTTTGCCAAAGATCATTATCACTTTCCACTTTGTAAAGCACTGCTAGTTTAAAAACCAACGCATAGGATATGATCTCAGATTTACCCAAAATAACATAGTGTATTATATCTGCATTCTATATAGAAGCAGGGTTTATGGTGTTTATTGTTTAGTATATTAAACAAGCGCTTGCGGTGGCATTCATAACAACAAAAAAAATATTACAGAATAGAGAAAAACTCTAAAAGTATGGGATTTAATATCTCCCTTTTAGTCTTGTTCATTGCATAGTTAGTTATGGTGCCACTGGCGTGGCATAACTATGGAAAATCCCATAAGATTCCCACCCCATCTGTACCATAGTTCATTAGGCAGGGCTATAAGATAATTAGCATATTGTGCAAAAAATGCGCTGATAAATATCATATTGTCTATCAGCCTTCTTCTTTGCCCGTTGCAATCATAATATGTGCTCATCAGGAAACTTCTTGACATAATAGCGGTATTAGAGGAAAAAGATCTTTCAAGAAAGGGGAGATGCTATAAAATGAGCGAGCTTACAAAATTCATTCAGAAATATAGGCAAAAGATTAATTTACGCTTTGTTCTGCGGGCAATTATTGGTTCCCTGCTTAGCTTTGCGGTAGCTTTGCACATATATTTTCTTTTATGGTTAAATTTGCCTTCTCAATCTATGGCTCTCTTGTATGCTAATATTGGCATACGGACTTGTTTAATAATGGTTATCATATATTTCCTTTGGAGTGGCTACCGCAATTTTTGGCACAATCTTTCCGTAGCGAGGTTTCTGGATAAACAGATTGATTATAGGGATGACCTCTTTCAAAATACCCTGGAACTAGCTGAAAAAGAAAAAGATAGTCCGATTATGGAAAATTTGAGCATTTTAGCAGAGCACCGCATAAAAGAGAATCAATATAAAATTCCTGCGCTCTATCCTTCTTGGATAGTTTTTGCTATTCTTTTTCTAATTGTGGGTTTAGGCAGTATTTGGGCAAATTCGTTTTCAGATTTTCGTCTTGCCTTCAAGCAATTTTACACGAATAAGGGCCAGGAAGTTATTTACAAGGACTATATAGAGTTATCCCCTGGAAACAAAACAATTGGCAGAAACCAGCCAATAGAGATAAAAATTCTCAATCCTGATCCCCGTTTGCAACACCATCTATTTTATCGGATAGATAAACAATGGCGGGAATTAGGTTTAGCTGATAATAGTTATATATTTCAGCGTCTTGATAACAGCATTGAATACTATGCGCAAAATGAGGTATGCAAATCACCAATATATAAAATTCAGGTTTTGGATGAACCGATTGTGAAAAAATGGTTTGTGCAATATAATCCGCCTGCATATTCCGGATTAACATCCTGGACTGATACCTTAAGTTACGGTAATATAGAGGCTTTGAAATATAGTAAAGTGAAACTTTCTTTTAGCACAAATATTCCTGTTGAATCTGCAGTTATGGTTTTTGATGATGCCAGCCGGCTTCCTTTGCAAGCATTAGATAAAAGTAATTACATTGTTCAACTTTCTATAGAAAAACCTCGCACCTGGTATTTGGAATTAACAGATGCTTTGGGAAGGCAAAACAAACCTGAAGAAAAGACCATATCTATTCTGGAAGATAATCCTCCAGAAATAAGAATAACTTTTCCCGGTGAGGATGTTAATCTGAATCAAAATATGTTGCTGCCTTTAATTATTGAAGCAGATGACGATTATGGTTTGAAGAACTGTGCTCTCAATATTCAAATTATGGCTTCTGAGCCACAGGTGCTGAATGTGCAAAGTGTTATTTCTGGCAAAATGTTTACAACCGATTTTCTTTTGGATTTGAAGGAAGCGAATTTATTTCCTGGCGATGTTGTTACTTATTGGGCTACTATATATGATAATTCTCCAGAACAACATAAGGCAGAAAGTACAAGATTTAAAGCGCGATTTCCTTCCATTGAAGAGATTTATAGAGAAATTGAAACCAAAGAACACGAAAAGAAAAGCGAACTGCAAACCGCTTTGGAAAAATCGAAAGACCTGCAAAAAGAATTTGAGAACAAACGCCGCGAACTTCTGAAAAAAGAAAATCTGCAATGGGAAGATAAAAAACAGTTGGAACAGATCTTACAAAAACAGGAGAACCTCTCTGAACAGGTTCAGAACATTGCTGATAACTATCAGGAACTGATTAATAAAATGCAGGCAAATGAAACCCTCTCTCCTGAAACTCTGCAAAAAATGCAAAAAATCCAGGAATTGATGCAGGAAATCAATAATGAAGAACTGCAAGAAGCAATGCGTAAATTTGAAAATGCGCTGCAAAATGTAAAAACGGAAGATCTGAAAAAAGCACTGGAAAATTTCAAATTCTCTATGGAGGATTTTGCCAAGAAAATAGACCAAACCCTTGCCCTGCTGGAAAGTATAAAAAAAGAACAAGCCTTGCAAAAAGCCTTGCAGATTTCCGAAGAAATGGAAAAAATGCAAAAGACACTAAGCGAAAGGACTATGGACGGTAAGCAAAACCCCAAAGACCTTGCTGCCGATCAAAAACAAATAAGCGACACCTACGATAAATTGCAACAAGAACTTAGCAAGATTAGTGAAATGTTGGAATCACCCCGTGATAACGATGTTATTAAGCAACTTAACGATCTGATGCAAGATATGAAAAACAGTAACCTGAAACAGGACTTTCAAAATAGCCAAAATGCCCTCAATCAAAATCAGCGAAGTGAATCTCAATCAGCTCAAAATAACGCTCTGGAAAAGATGCGACGGTTTTCCTTAAAACTAAATAAAATGAAAGAATCAATGGGCGGAGGAAATCAACAAAGAATGCTGCAGGCAGTCCAAACCGCGATTAGAGAACTTTTAATTTTTTCTAAACAGCATGAAGCAACCACTGCCTGCTATCGAAATGATCCTTATGCTATTATTCATGACCTCATTTCTCAATCGGAAGGAATTCAGATATCTCTGAATAAATTGTTTAGCGAAACTCAAGTGCTGATGATGATCCCACCAAAATTCTTCATAGATTTAAATGATACTAATAATGCTTATCGCAATGTCTTCAGCTCGATAAATGAATCGCAGTTCTATCAAATTCCCAATAACCTTACTTTTATTCAAAAAGGGATTAATTTAATGGTTTATGATCTGATGCAGGCATTGCAAAATGCCTCTTCTGGTAGCGGAAGTGGAGGAGGAATGCAATCCCTTTTACAAATGCTGGAACAAATGAGTCAAGAACAAATGGCTATGAATATGCTTACCGAACAATTAATGTTACAATTGCAGGCTCAAGGCGGAAAAATGGATAGTGCTATGCAACAACAAATTCAAAGATTGGCTGCTGATCAAGAACGCCTTGCTGAAAACCTGAAAAGAGCTTTACAAAATAATCCTGAAGCACAAAAACAGGGAAATGTGATAAAACAAATTACAGAAGAAATGGAGGCGATCACTCGTCAATTGAAAAACAATCAGTTGAATCCTGAATTACTGGAAAGACAGGAGAGAATTATTAGTAAAATGCTCGATGCCCAGCGTTCCATTAATAAACGCGAATTTACAGAAAAGAGAAAAGCTGAGGCTGGACAAGACATACCCATCATAGGCAATACTAAAATAGATTTAGAAGCATTAAGACGCAGTGGACTTCTGGACGAAGGTTTACGAGCCTATCCTAAGGAATATCAACAAGTTATTATGCAATATTTAAAAGCGCTGAATGAAGCTACCAGCAAATGATAAATAAAAAATGAAAAAGATAGCTCTGCTATTACTAATACTAATTGCTTGCGAGAGTGCTATATATGCACAGTATGATGAAAAGCAAATTCTTACTCAGCAGGCAAATCAATTGCTTATTCAGCGTCAATATGCTCAAGCAGAACAACTTTTTTTACAGATCCTGGATAAATATCCTAACGACTTAAATTCAATAAACCAACTGATGAACCTCTATTTTACTCTTTCGCAAACAGATAAAGCTGAGACAACTTTAAAAAAATACCAAAGAATATTGCCTCCGCAAACTTATAGCGAATTCTATATTCAATTACTTGTTACACAAGCGAAAGTAGATGATGCCTGGCAGGAAGCAATGCGACATTTGGCAAATTTTGGTTATGATGAATTTAAATTTCGGCGGTTAGCTTCCTTTTTTGAACGCAAAGCATTTTATGACAAGGTGATGGAGCTATATACAATGGCTCGTAACCGTCTGGGTAAACCTGATTTATTCAGGTTGGAGATGGCAAATACGGCTTTGAACTGTCGCCAATTTGAAAAAGCTATTCGTGAATATATGGCTTATACAGAGAGTAATCCGGTTTACTTATTTTTTACTAATAATCAGCTGAAAACTATATTGCAAGAAGAACCATCACTGATATCTGTTGTTTCCGCTATTGCAGATAGTAGTAAAAGTTCCGTATTAAAAGAGCTCTATGCTAATGCTTTGGTAAATATGAAGGATTATAAAACAGCTCTTTCCATCTATAAACAGCTTGATCCTCAAAAAATGTGGCATTTTGCAGAAGATCAAGCAGCGGTTGGTAATGACAGTATTGCTTTTGAGGCATACAGCTATTTGGAGAATATAGAAACAGACCAGGTTAAAAAGATGGATTTGCTTTTTCGGATGGCTGAATTAAAATATCAGCAAAGAGATTATCCTGGAAGTGAACAAATAATTTCTGGCTGTTTATCGATGCCTTTCTGGAAGGATAGAAATCTGTATTATCGCTCTAATGTTAGCGTAAAACTACGCAAGCTGATGGCGGAAATTATGCTTGCTAAAAATGAACCAGTAGATAGTGCTTTGGTTTGGCTGAATGAAGCTAAAAAATTTAGCCGTAACAATTTGGAAGCTCAGGAAATGGATCTGGAAATAGCACGATTATATATTTTGAATTCAGAAAAGGAGAAAGCAGATAATATACTGAAAACCATAAATTATAATACCCTGATGGAAACTAGATCTTACTTGAACTTTTTAAATACTTTTTTAGCTGGTGAAACAGCTTTGGCTGATACTTTGATGAACGAGTTTATCATCAGATATCCGGAAAGCAAATATACTAATGATGCCATCTATCTGATGATGTTTACGCTGAATATGGATGAGCAGGATAGAAGTACTTTTTATTCGGCTGTGCGTCTGTTGCAATTAAATCATCCAAGCGGAATTGACAGTTTGGAAGTGATCTTTAAACATAATAAAGATGAAGAGATATTGCTGCTGGCAATTGAATGGGCTATTGCTTTTGGAGATGAAACAAGGGCAGCAGCTTTGCTTCAATATGATTTTCAAGATGAAATTGCTTCAGATTACGCTGCATTATTGCGTTTATTATTAGTTGCCGATAGAGATGAAGAACAACGGATGGCTAAAGAATTTTTGAAAAACAAGCCCAATAGCGTTTTCTCACCTGATTTTAGAAAGAAGATAAGCCGCTGGGCTACTTCTAAACCAAATATATAAAAAATAAAGAGGAGATAAAATGAATTTACATAAGGCATATACTTTTGATGATGTTTTGCTGCTTCCTCAACAATCGGAAGTTTTGCCCTCAGAAGTGGACCTAACCACAAACATCACATCCAATATTTCTTTGCGGATACCTGTTATCAGTGCAGCTATGGATACTGTAACTGAATCTGCTATGGCCATTGCTATGGCAAGAGAAGGAGGTATAGGAATCATTCACAAAAACCTTTCCATTGAAAAACAAGCAAGACAGGTAAGTTTAGTAAAACGAGCTGAAAGTGGAGTAGTTACTCATCCTTATATTCTTGCGCCAGAAGATACTTTAGAGGATGTTATAGCTTTGAAAGAAGCTCACCACATTGGAGGTTTTCCAGTTGTAGAGAATGATTTTTTAGTAGGTATTTTAACCAACCGCGATTTCCGTTTTGAAACCAATCCGAATAAAAAAGTGAAAGAAATGATGACTCCCAAAGAACAACTCATCACTGCCAAAACGGGAATTTCTATGGATAGTGCCATAGACCTGTTGCAAGAACATCGCATTGAAAAATTGTTGCTAATTAGTGATGATGGTAAGCTGGAAGGGATGATAACAGTTAAAGATATTATGAAACGGCTAAACTATCCGGAAGCAGTACAAGATGATAAAAACCGCTTACTTGTAGGTGCCGCGATTGGAGTTAAGGGTGACTATCTGGAAAGAGCACAAGAACTTGTTAAAGCAGGAGCAGATTTATTAGTTATTGATACTGCTCATGGACATCATAAAAACATTGGGATTGCCTTGCAAAATGTTAAAAAGCACTTAAATTGTCAACTTATAGCAGGCAATGTTGCTACGGCCAAAGCGTGTCGCTATTTAATTGATAATGGAGCTGATGCAGTTAAAGTTGGCATAGGTCCAGGTTCAATTTGTACAACTAGAGTAATTGCCGGAATCGGAGTTCCCCAATTAAGTGCGATTATGGATTGCGCTTTAGAAGCAAATAAAAATAGCATTCCTATTATTGCCGATGGGGGCATAAAATTTAGTGGAGATATTGTGAAAGCTATTGCTGGAGGAGCTTCTGCAGTTATGATTGGTTCACTTTTTGCTGGTTGTGATGAAAGCCCTGGCGAATCCATTATTTATAATGGTAGAAGATTTAAAAGCTATCGCGGAATGGGTTCACTTTCGGCAATGAAATTAGGTAGTAAGGACCGCTATTTTCAAGATGAGCAGCTTGAAGAAAATAAGCTTGTTGCCGAAGGGATTGAAGGAATGGTTCCCTATAAGGGTCCCTTGAAAGATTTCCTCTATCAATTAATAGGTGGCTTGCGTTCCGGAATGGGATATTGCGGAGCAGCCAATTTAAACGATCTACGCGCAAGAGCAGAATTTATAGAAATCACTTCTGCCGGATTAAAAGAAAGCCATCCTCATGATGTCCACATTACTAAAGAAACCCCGAACTATTACAGCGGGGATTGAAGAAGAGCTTTCTCCTGCGTTAAAAAGCTACCTTTCCAGTTTTGTTTATCACTTGAAGGTAGAGCGGGGAATGGCAAAAAATAGCATTGAAAGTTACCATCGTGATATAGGTGATTTTTTGCTTTTTTGTCCTAAAGAAATTGGCAGTTACGAAACAAGCGATATAACAAAATATCTTCTTTCTTTGCAGGATATTGGACTTTTAAATTCCAGCATTGCCAGAAAAAGAGTTGCTTTAGGTCAATTCTTTGGTTTTTTAAAGGATAACGATATTGCCACCAAAGTGGATATGGATTTGGTTCCAAGAATCAAGCTGGGAGTGCATTTACCAGATGTTTTAAGCGTAGAAGAAATGTTTCAGCTTTTAAATTCTTTGCCAGTAAAGACTCCCTTGGAAATTCGTAACAAACTTATGCTGGAATTGCTTTATGCTACAGGGATACGTATTTCTGAGCTCTTAGATTTAACCTTGCACAGTATTAATTTGAAGGAGCGGGTTATCTTAGTGCATGGCAAAGGTAGTAAGCAAAGATATGTGCCTTATGTAAATACGCTGGATGAGCTATTTGAAAAATACTTGATACAAAGCCGTCCGCTTCTTCTAAAATTGAAACAATCGGAAGTTCTATTTCTAAATAATCGCGGCGATAAAATGAGCCGGATGGGTTTTTGGAAAATCTTACGAAAGGCAGCTTTGGAAGCGAACATCAAAAAAGATATTACTCCTCATACTTTCAGACACAGTTTTGCTACCCATTTACTGGAAGGAGGAGTCAATTTAAGAATTGTCCAGGCACTGTTAGGACATTCCTCCATTGATACAACGCAAATATATACTCATATAGATATGAAAAGAATGGTGGAAACATATAAACAATACCATCCCAGAGCGTGAAATAAATGAAGAGTGAATATCCGTAAGTTATTAGTAACTACTACCAAAAGAACTGATAAACTGTCCTATATTATTTTTGGCAGTAAGAGCTTATGAAAGCAATAACTAATTTGTGCTAAAAAAGTTGTCTTCATTGAGTCCTATATGTCTAGAAAGATATTGAGAGAGCTAAAGTTAACTCTGGGAAAGAAAAAGGAGAATAAATGAAAATCATACTTAATGTCTTAAGAATATATTGCTATCTCATTTTAGCAGTTACCATTACTTTATGCCTATTTTCCTGTAAAGCACAAACCCCAAGACAGGATGAAAAAGGGTTGCAAAAAGTTTCTATTACTCTGGATTGGACTCCTAACACCAATCATACAGGTATTTATGTTGCTAAAGAACTTGGCTATTTTAAGGAGCAGAGCTTAGAGGTAGATATCTTGCAACCGGGACAAAATATAACCGATCAAATTGTAGCTACCGGCAAAAGCGAATTTGGTGTAAGCTATCAGGAAAATGTTATCAGAGCTCGTAGTGAAAATATCCCCCTGGTTTCTATTGCTGCTGTTATTCAGCATAATACTTCCGGTTTTGCCTCGCTGAAAGAATCAGGAATAAAGAGTCCGACAGATTTTGAAGGGAAAAAATACGGCTCCTGGGATTCGCCCTCCGAACTTGCTATCCTAAAAGCAACTATGCAAAAATATGGAGCAGATTTTAAAAAGGTAACTGTTATTTCTGGGATATACGATTTCTTTTCTACAATTGGTAAGGATGCTGATTTTGAGTGGATTTATTATGGCTGGGATGGTGTGGAAGCAGAAAGAAGAGGAATTGCACTCAACTATATACCTTTAAAGGACATCGATCCTGTTTTCGATTATTATACACCCGTAATCATCAGCAGCGAGGATTTTTTGGCAAAAAATCCCGAGACCGCCCAGAAATTTATGTCAGCGTTAAAAAAGGGTTATGAATATTGTATTTCCAAGCCAGATTCAGCAGCGGATATATTGCTAAAAAATGTCCCAGAGCTAAATGCAGAACAGGTTAGGCGTAGTATGCAATATCTGGCTAAAGAATTTCAAAGCGATGCTCCTACCTGGGGAAGGCAAAAACCGATTGTCTGGAAAAGATTTTGTGACTGGATGTATCAGCAACGCCTTATTCAGCTTGCAGTTGAACCCAATAAAGCATTTACTAACGATTATCTACCCAAATAATAAAATGTCCGATTGTATTCTGGAAGCTCAAGATATCCGTAAGAGCTTTTTCTTTAAGGGTTCACTGATTACTGTTCTGGATAATGTACAATTTCACATAAGGACAGGACAATTTGTAAGTATCATCGGTCCAAGTGGTTGCGGGAAAAGTACCTTTCTGGAACTTTTGGCTGGGATCACTACACCGGATGAGGGATTTATTTTACTGAAAGGCAATGATATAACAGCTAAAACAGGTTTCCTGGGGTATATGCCTCAGGACGATTTACTTTTCCCTTGGCTAACAGTAATGAAAAATATTCTGCTTCCGGTGAAAGTAACAGGTAGCAACGAACAAGAAGCAAAACAAAAAATTAATGAACTGCTACCTCTATTTGGTTTACAGAATTACACTGAACATTTGCCTTATCAGCTTTCGGGAGGATTAAAACAACGTGTTGCGCTTTTAAGGACATATATGTGTAGCGCAGATATTTTACTTTTGGATGAGCCATTAGCCAAACTGGATGCTCTAACACGTAGCCAACTTCAATCTTGGCTGAAAGATATCGTCCATTTGTTAAATTTAACAGTTATCCTTGTTACCCACGATATAGACGAAGCTATTATGCTCTCCGATAGAATTGACTTGATGGGTATAAATCCCGGAACATTTATTGAGAGCATAAAACTGGATAGAAATAATCCCCTAACCGCCGAAGAACAACTGAAATTGAAGATTAAATTACGCAGCCAGTTAGTGAATGGAGAATCAAATAATGATAAAAAATAATGTGTGATGCGAAGATTAATATCAAGATGGCTGTTCCACAGATCTAAGTTTAAACAAGGATTTTAGGATTAGTTCACGAAGATATAAGTTTAGAAACAAGGATTTTAGGATTTAAGGATTACGAGGATTTATTTATAAGCCACCGAAAACACCGAAAATAGTTAACATTGATTACGCAGATTTAAGAGATAAAAAAAAGATGACAAATAGGTAATCGGAGAACGCCGTTCCTCCGCAAGAAACTACTCTCTCACAGATTACGCAATATAATAGGTTTAGGAGGACAGAATTATCAGGATTTAAGGATTACGAGGATTTATTTATAAACCACCGAATACACCGAAAATAGTTAACATTGATTAC